>NZ_LBHW02000003.1:0-252334 GCF_001005835.2 Achromobacter sp. LC458 | reverse complement strand
TCGTGCGCGTTGACTGGCGGCCAAGCTTTTCTGAAATGCCTTACGAGTTCCCTCCGATCGGAAGCGGAGTCCTGTCCACGTTGACGTTTTCGCATCCTTGTATTTCTTCACGGCGACGGGCTTGGTACGTACCAACCCATTCACAACGACAAGCTCACGCAAGATCGCACTCGGATGCCGATAAAGCGTCTCATAGTCCTTTCCTGCCTCAAGAACCGCAGTAATCGCATCGCCGAATACCGAGCTATACATAGATACGCCAATTGCATTTGGGTGGCTCCACCCGCCGCCACAAGAGTAGATGTCAATAGGGATCCCTGCCGTGACGACGTACTCGGAATAGTACTTTTCACCAATGGCCGGCAGAGCATGCCGATCACTGTATTGCTAATCGCGTTCCTGCCCGCAACCAGAAAGCCCGATACGTCCACCAGAACTATCAACCCAGCCAAGACCGCTAACAACATCGAATAACGCGGCCACTACTCTCTGACGACATTTTCACCGCGCAGAAACGAAATTTTCTACTGGCAGCATTCTCTCCTAGAGTATACAAATCCACTTATCGGCTCTAAATCTCGTTTAGAACCCGCCGCGCACACGCATTCGATATCAATTTTTTTGATAGCCCTTTCTTTCCCCCCAGAGCATCTAGATTTGTAGCCACAACTTCCAGGCTCTCCAAATCAAAATCTGTGGGCTGATGATGAAGATAGTACCTAATTAAAACAAAACCACTATCATGATATCCGACGGCAATGGCTCTGATATTAGGGTATATCTCGCCAAGTAGAGCAATGCGGAAGCACGCCACCAGCCAATCCGGTAATTGTGCAGCGAATAGCACCTGCCGGCCGGCTTCCCCCACGATCTCGAACCCGGCCTGAATCTCCTTCTCATTAAAAATCGGATCCAGGCTGTTCAACGTGTCAGTGGTGTCGCGGTTCAGTCCGGCGATCATCTCGGCCGCCGTTTGCCCTGTCTGCGCCTTCTGCCGCGCCTCGTCGCGAATGACGACCGTTCCGCCGCTGATACCGCTGAGCGTGGTGGAGCTGGACTGGCCGCTGGCGCCCATGACGACGGGCACGCCCATGCTGATGCCGTTAGCGCTGGGCAGCTTCGAGTTCGGCGTCGCTTGCTTTCACCTGCAGTAGCAAAGGCGCCTGCGCCTTTTGCACTAGCTAATTACCGGGTGTGGCCAATACTCCACTGTATAACTGCCCTCTAGTTCTTGTTGTATTGATTTAGCCAGCTTTACTCCCTCGACTGCGTGCTGAATTTCTGCCTTACGCGAGAAAAAAAACGAGAGTCGGGTGGATAATCACTGTTGAATGTTGCCTGATACCTACTGTCCCACTCATTAATTCGAGCTTTCAACTCTTGAGAAAGGGGCAAATCATCAACATCAACGTGCCCCATTTTATCTGGCTCTGGACAAAATAACGGTCCCGCCAAATATTCGCTCATTAGTCTTAGTCTGATCATGGCAGTGGCTTCCAGGGGCCGACAAATTTAGCTCGAACAACGAAGCCGTTTAAGCCAAAGCCAAGCGATATACCTCACTCGTGTAGCCTGCCACCCCGGACCGCAATGCCGCCCCCCATTCCTGATTTTATGCTGCGGTTTAGCGCACTTGCACACTCAATTACATGCGCCGGATACGAGACAAACTACTGGCAGTAGTTAATTACTTGGTCAATTACTTCCCGAACTTGCTCTTTTTTTAAAAAAACCTCTTGGACGTGCAATACCTGCTCGGTCTCCCAGTACCAGCTTCCAAACATGTCCTGCTTTTTCGAGTGTATTCTTGCGCCAACAATGCGTACAAAATCTCCGTACGTGACACAAAAAAAATAGAAACCCGCATCTGTGCTGGTAGGGGTCGCTGCGAGATAGATGTAGGACGACTCGAATTCCTCTGGCACTTCGGCATTTGCATCCACCAACTCGGGCGAGATCATGGCCAACATGGCTTTGAAGGCATCTTCCTTAGGAGCTTCAAAGAGCTCGCCGTTCTCGGGGAAAGATACGAGGGAGTTCCCATCGTCCAAAAATACGGACTCCACATTTAAAGTAGCTGTGACAATCTTATCCGGGAACATTTCGCCATCTATAAAATAATGAAATAGCCCGTTTTTAAAACCGTGCCCACTCCATTCAGGTATATGTTCAACTAGCACTGCAAACTTGTATGGATCGCCAAATATCATAATTACCTCCATTTTCCTGGCAGGCCAAATTTACGCTTCACATCAGCAGGAATAATAGATTTCGCGATTGGATTGAATTTATCTGCGGTGCTGCCGGACCAATGCCAAGAGCCGTCATTACCAAAGGAAAATCTACGCACCCCGCCCTTTCCATCTAGGGAATAACGATGTTTACCGCCCGGCGAAGGCAAAATGGAGACACCAAACAATGCAATCGAATCTCGAGGTTCCACGCCCGCGTTTAGTCTATTCCCTTCCTGCCCCGGCGTATGTTTCGGGTTTGACTTGTATACCAGACCGTTAGAGGCAACCGTAGGCTCGGGCACAGGAATTGGGCTCCCCTTACCCTTACCTTGATTCGCGGCCAAACTATTCGCCGCTCCCTTCCCCGGCCGCACGGCCAACGCCCCACCGCCACCACCACCGTCACTATCTAGCGCCGATAACCCTCTAACCGCCGCAAACACCACCGGTGACGACATCATCGCCTCGACGACGAACCGATCTGCCTCGCTCGTGTAGTCTGGCGTCCCCGACTGAAAACGAACCAACGCGTCTTTCAGCGTCAAACGATCATAGAGACCCTTATTGCGCGCATCCAGCAAATCCATGCCCGCTATCAGCGGATCCTTCAATCTGCCGATAGCCGTTGCCAGCCCCGCCGTATAGGCGTCCCGCTCGGCGAGCCTGTTTTGAATGCAGATCCCAACTCCCCCGCAGGCGGGAAGATCTCGCTCCTCAATAACCCGAATCCAGCCTTCAAAGTGGCCCGCAGCGGTCTGGCATGACCGTTCTCCCACGCAGTCCGCTAAGGCCTTCACCTTCTCGTCGAACCTCGCCGAATGAACCTGCGTGTGATCCCGAAGCGTATTGTTTTCCGCTTCGAGACGAGCAGCATTCGCAATCGTCGCCGCTTGTTCCGGCGATAGCGCGCCAGCAATGCCCGCGATGATCGAAACCAACTGGTTGGCGCGTTGGTCCTTATCCTCGGCACCGAGCATCTCCGAGTCTTTGCCCGAGATCTTTTGCAGGAGGCTGCTGACCACGATGCTGGCCGAGGCACCTACCGCGCCGGCTCCGCAGTTCGCACCCTGAGCAGCGGCGCCCGAGCAGGCAAGCACTGCATGCAGCGCGATATGCCCGGGGGACCCTTCCCCGCCCACACTGCCCGAAAGATCCTTGATCTTCGACGCGCCCAGACCTTGCAGATAGTTCACGGCTGCCGATTGAACAAACTGAGTCGCTCCCCGGTGACGTTGCCACCCGCAGCCGCGCCTATTGCCGTAGCGATCAAACGATACTGGCCATTGGGCGCCCATTTAGCGGCTTCGGCATGTTGCGCAGCAAGCTGCCTTTTGCGCGAACCCTCAGGCTCAGCATCCATCTCCTTCTTCAGCGCATCAGCCTCCTTCGCCCGATTCGTCAAAAACTGCCCCACCTGCCGGCCAGCTTCCCCCACGATCTCGAACCCGGCCCGAATCTCCTTCTCGTTAAAAATCGGATCCAGGCTGTTCAACGTACCCGTGGTGTCGCGGTTCAGTCCGGCGATCACCTCGGCCGCCGTTCGTCCTGTCTGCGCCTTCTGCCCCGCTTCGTCGCGAATGACGACCGTTCCGCCGCTGATACCGCTGAGCGTGGTGGAGCTGGACTGGCCGCTGGCGCCCATGACGACGGGCACGCCCATGCTGATACCGTGCGCGCTGGCCAACTTCGAGTTCGGCGTCGCCTTGCTTCCGCCTGCGACCTTCCCTTGCCGTCGGTGCCGATATTGCTCTGGTCCTTGTCGCCGTCCTTCCCGCCGCTTTTGTCGGCATCCTTGCCGCCGCCAAAGCTCACGCCTCCGCCCAGCTGAATGGACTTCGTAGCTGGCGCGGTTTTCGACGTCGCGGCTGGTCAGGTGGACGCTCTTGCCAGTGATTAGCGAGGACGTCTGCCCGGTACCCGAGGACCCCTCATTGGACTTCACCGACTCGCTGCCGTTGGGGACCAACTTGACTCCGCTGGAGTTTGGACCGCCATCGATTGCCCGTCCGATGTCGCCCAGGCTCATGCCACCCAACTCGAAGCTGGTGCTCTTGCTCGACTCCTCGCTGGTCTAGGTCTGACAGTTGTCGGAGCCGACGACGGAGATATTGCGCTGGCTGTCCAGCACGACACCGCCCTGGGCGCGCAGGCTGGATCCGGAAATCAGGACGTCGCCATCCCGTGCAAGGCCCGAGGCAGCGCGCGAGCTGTTGCCGGTGGCACCGATCACGATATCGCCCACGGCACCAAGTAAAAAGCCATTGCTGACCTGGCTAGACGAATCGAACGAGCCGACCTTTCTGCACCATTTAAATCACCGCTACTTTAATGACTTAACCGCCTGACTCAATAGAGACATTAGCTCGTCAAGTTCAAAACTCCACTTCCCGCCTTCGGCAGGCGGGTATATTTCTATTTCCACGGGTCTATCAGGCTCGTGGGATACTTCAGCTAGCTGGTCAGTTCCCAACCATATTTCGAACACCGGATTTTCTCGATCTGGAGGGCTGCTAATCAAAGAGGATAAATGACTCATGGTTTCGATGGCCCCAACAGGCGGATAACTTTTCCGTTGGCATCGTAAGCACCCCTGTCAAGTAGAAATTGGCTAATAGAAGATCAGAGAGAGGGTTAACCGAGGCATTCCCCCGCACCTCCGTAACGCTCCGCCCAGCGGAATCTGATTAGACGGCTAGTCCAAACCGATTTGCGCCGTCACACCCCATTTTTCCGCTTCGTTATACCGCCTTTTGATATCCCCTTTAAGCCCTGGGTCCGTCATTAAAAGTTTCTTTTGCGCCTATTAAAACGTGCAAAATTACTCACCGCCCGTGCAATCTCGCGTCGTGGATAGCGAGAAAATTACAAGACCGACAAACAACCAACCAAACTTTTAAAAATCAAAAAAGGCATGCAGATCTGTATCCATCGATCAGATAAACGCTAGATACATCACAATCGGGATAAATCCAAGCATTCCAATTTGAAACTAGCCATATTCGATCAACCCCTCTTCCTAATGCGGAGCTTTCCGCAGGCAAATGGACCAGGACTAGCCCGGCCTTATAGCCAGAGGTAACAATCAATCCATATGGCCTATCTCGATCCTTAGTTTCAAAGACCATAAAGTCCACGAAATCTTCATACGGATATTTTGCTGGCAGACTAAGTATATTACCCCGCCACAAAGAATCTTCTGTAGATTCTACGAGCTTCACTTTTTCGATCATATTAATTAACCTTTAAATTATGCCCACCCGCCTTGTCCGCTGCCGATGTTTCCCTAAACTCGAAGTTGACCTCGCCTAGATGTTTACCATTTTTAGCATTAACAACCTCAAAGCGTCCGTGCTGCGTATCTACCGCGTACAGATTTCCATCCCGAGCCTTATAGACATCACGTCCATTAAGTTTGCTCAGCTTGTTGTCCTTAATCATTCCATTCGCTTTCGCTACGCTAGCTACCATGCTCTTGATGTGAGCCACTCTCTCGCCCGGCGGCAAGTTAACTATGGATTGTTCAAATTCTTCGGCAGTCTTTCCCCCAGGCAGCGCACCCTTTGCCCCCACCTTCGCCGGCCGGACCCCCACCGCGCCAACCGCCGTCGCCGCACCCGACACCCCGGCTTCAGCGATGCTATCCCATGCCAATTTCTTGGCGTCTGCCCCTCCGCTTTCAATCGCGCGTTTGATCGCGGTATTGCGCACCCCAACCATCAATAGCTCAATGGAACCAAGCGCGACGTATTCCTTCATCTCTAGCGCAGTCAACCCAACCGGCCCGCGAAGCTTCTCCTCCAACTCGCCACTTCTTTCCGCGTAGTCCGATAGCAATTGTCCGAATTCTTGCGCCTTCTGAACGCAAACCTTTCCTTCGCACTCCAATGCCTCGCGACGCCGCTCTGACGATATCTCGCCGTACTTCTTGGTGACCGATGCCTCGCATGCCTTGTCTTGGCACTGTGCCAGTTCCTTCAGCCGCGCTTGCTCTTCCGATACCAACAGCGCGTTGTGGACAGTCTCGTTTTCCGCGGCGAACACCGCCTCAGCGCCGCTAACGTGGGCAACCTGCGCAATTCCCGCGACAAGGGTCTGAATCAGATTGCTGTGTCGCTCTTGCTCTTCGGAGCTCAGGTTGGACGCATCCCCGCCTAGCAGTGAGTTCAATACCGAGCCCGCTCCCGCACCCAGCGCACCGGCACCGCATTCGCTCCCTTTGCCGGCCGCGCCCGCGCAGCCCACGATCGCATGCAGTGCTGCACGTGCCGATTCCGCACCTGCCCCTTCTCCCAGATGAGAGACAAGCCACTTGACCTCGGAGGCGGCCCGTCCCTGCAGATAGTTCACGACAGTCGACTGCACGAACTCGCCTGTAGCGCCGGTCACGTTTCCACTGAAAGCACCAATTGCTGCGGTTATCCACCGGCGATGTGAGCCCGACGGCCCCCACTGCCCTTCCAGCGTCTTCGCATCTGCAGCAGCTAGATCCCGTTCAGCCTGAGACAGCGTCTGATCCTTTGCACGTGCCTTCAGCGCATCAATTTCCTTCGCCCGATTCGTCAGAAACTGCCCCACCTGCCGCTGGGCCTCCGACGCAATCTCAAACCCCGCTTCGATCTTCTCCCTGTCAAAAATCGGCTTCAGCGCATTCAACGTATCGGACGTATCCCGGTTCAACGCCGCGATCGTCTCCGCCGCCGTCTTGCCGGTCAGGGCAATTTGCCCAGCGCCATCACGAATGACTACGCTGCTGCCGCTGATGGCGCTGTGTGTAGTCGAATTGGCATTCCCAGAAGCCGCGACAACCACCGGCAGACCAACGGAAGCTCCACTGCTATTAGTCGGTAAGCTCGTACCAGGCACTTTGTCCGCGCCGCCAGCCGCCTGGCCTTTCGAGTTCGTCCCGACATCGCCCTTCTTAGCGTCTCCTTCCCCGCTGCCGCCCCAGCTATATCCGCCGCTCAATGCGACCTGATCTGCCTTGTAGCGCGCCGTGTTCTGTAAGTCTTTGACGACAAGCGTGCCGGTGGACAGTTGATTCAGACCGTTCGCCACAGCCTGTTCACTGCTCGATATGACGCCACCAGTTAACGTGGTGTTCTGGCCAACGTTGACCAGAAAACCGCCGTCACCCGCCTTCATCCCCGCCTGCTGTGTGGCGGATTGGAAATTGCTGTCCATCCGGCCTTGCGAGACGTTGCCGGAGACGGAGCTTTTGCAGTAGCCGTAGATGCAGATACTTGCTTGGACGCCAGCACTTTGCTGCTTGGAAACGTAGGTGCTGGCATCTTGCAGAGTCTCAATTTGAAGATTCTTGCCGACCGAGGCGATGATCTGATCGGCGCTTGCTATCGCGCCGATCAGCGAGGTATCCCCGCCCGATTGCAATGCCAGCACGTTGCCAGCAGTGACATCGGTATACGTCCAATTAGCGTCTTTGCCGTCTGCGCGCCCTCGGCCACCACCGGCACTAAGGTTCAGCATCACGCCAATACCATCTTCGCTGTTCGCTGAGACGCCAATGCCGACGCTACCGCTGTAGCTCTTGTTTTTCGTGTGCTGCTCAAAGGTGTTCTGCGCAGCTTGCAGCAGAATGTCGCCATCTGCTTTGATGATGGCATTGTTCCCTGCTGACAGGCGTGAACCTGTGACGGTGACGCCGGACGCAGAGCCGGCCCCCTTGGCGACGATGGTCAGGTCTTGGCCCGCCGCCACGGTAGATCCCAAAACGGAAGACGACGCGCGATCTGTCGTGCTTTGGCTCTTGCTCACGCCAAAGTTAATACTGACACTCACGCCGCCAGCGCTCCTGGGATCGGCCGCGACAGCGTCATAGGCGTTGACCGCAGCAAGACCGGTCGTCGCCAAAGCCAGTCCTTGCATGACCTTGTTATCGGTCTTCCCTGCTGCATCCCCCATTCTTCCCGCGGTCTGCATCGCGTCGACCAAAGGCGTGTTGGCATTAATGCTCAACCCCGTCTGCTTGATCTCATGAAATTCCTTCTCTTTCGTGGTGTCCAGCGCCGCGCCGATGTTGACTTCCTTGCCGATCAGCGTGATGTCGCCCTGGCGTGCGATGACGTTGCTGCCCTTGATATTGAGAGCGCTGCCAGCGTTGATCAGCACATCGCCTTCGACGCTTCCGACGGTGCTGGCGTTGTGGAAAACCTTCTTGCTATCAAGCGAATCCGTCTGCTTGCTGGTGCCATAGCTCAAACCGCCCATGGCGCCAAAGCCTGACTTCTTGACCACCTTGTAGTCGTAGCCGTCCTCGGCGTTCTGGCCGGCCAGAATGTTGACGTCGCGGTCGGCCGACATCACCAGGTCGTTCTGCGCGCCAACGTTCGAACCCGCCACGCTCAAGTCGCGCCCGGCCATCAGTAGGGCGGTGTCGCCGGTGAAGGTCGAGCCCTTGGCCTGCTCCCAATCGGCCGACTTGATGATGTGCGTGGTCTTGGACGACAGGAAGCCGCGCTTTTTATAGTGAAGCTCGTCGTATGCCGAGCCAGACTCCACCCCGGCCGTCAGATTGATGTCGCGCCCAGCGCCCACCGCCAACTTTTTGTCGGCGGTGACGTCGGCGGCGCGCGCGTTCACGTCTTGCCCCGCGATCAACGTCAGATTGCCGCCTGCGGCAATCGACGAACCGATCTCTTTGCCGGTGCTCAGGTCATGACGGTTTTTCTTGTTGATGACGATGGACTCGCCATGGCGTTCCGTCACAGTGCTCAGATTGATGTCGCGGCCGGCTTGCAACCCGGCATTGCGCTCCGCGTTGACTTGCGCGGCGGTCAGACTGATGTCGCGACCGGCTCGCATATTCAGGTCACCGGCATCCACGCGAGCCACGCCCGTGACGTGCGAGCCCCAGGTGTTGCCGAAGTTCTCAGACGCCGCCGTCGAGGCCAGCGCGATGTCGCGCCCCGCCTTCAGCGTGACGGAATCGCCCTGAATCAGCGAGGCTAGGTTGGTCAGGTCTTCGCGCGCGGCCAGATCCACGACCGCCCCCTGCACCAAACCACCCGCCCGGTTGACGATATTCGACGCGCTCATCACCGTGGCATGGCGTGCGCCGATCGTGCCGCTGTTGACGATGTCGCCGTCCGCCGCAAGCTTGACGTCGCGGCCGGCCATCAATGTGCCGTCGCCCTTCAGGTCGCCTTTGCGCACAACCAGGTAGACCTTGGGCACCAGCACGGTGTCGGTGCTGCCGTCCGGCAGGGTGACGGTTTGTTCGACCAGCCACACAAGATCGCTGGTCAGCCGGCGTTGTTGCTCATCGGTCAGCGCCACGCCGAGCTGGACGTTGTTGACCCGCGCGAACTTGGCGCCTTCCGCCATCAGGGCCTTGTATTGGCTGTCGTTGTCGCCGAAGCGGTCCAGGAACCGTAGTCCAGTCGTGGACAGGATTTGGTCGGATACGAACTTTTGCTCGTAGAAGCCATCGCCCAGACGCTTGGGTTGGCCCGAGGGCGTCAGGAACTTGGCGCCGGGGGGCAACAGGGCGTCCCAGCCGGGCAGCCGCGCGCCGGACAGCGTCTTGCCGCCTGGCACGGCGTTGCCGGCAATGGTGCCGCCGCCGTCCAGCGCGGCGTTACCGACGTTGGTGGCAGCCGGGGATTGCAGACGCTGCGCGTCCACGCCGGAACCTGCGCCCACGGCAGGGCCCGCCGCTGCTTGCTGCGCGACGGCGCCATTGCCGATGGCAACGTGCACACGATCGGCGTCAGCAGGCTTGTCAGGGCGCGGGCCGGCAAGCCCGGCGCCCGCGCCCGCCCCGCCCGCGACCGTGGTGCCCGGCAATGCGTCGGGCTGGCGCAGCAGATCGAACAGGTAGTCGCTGGATACCGTGGGCCGTTGGCCGATAAAGCGCGGGTCCGTCGCGACGAGGTACGGCGCATCGGGGCGCTTGTCTACGGTGAACAGCTGGTTGTCGGGAATGCTGGCGGGGTTGGAAACGGTGCGCACCACCGTGCCGCCGGGCAGCTCCAGGCTGGCGACCAGCACTGGGCCCGGCTTGCCGATACCCGTGTTGCCCGGCGCCGATCCGGCCAACGCGACGTTGGTGTGTCCGCCCGAGGTTCCCACGGGAAGCTCGATGGCTTGACCGGCCAGGGTGGCCGTGTAGCCGGAGGAGTATTCCTTGCGGTCCTTGGACCGCGCCTGCGAGACCGTGGCCGTGCCCTCGCGCACAACGGTGCGCTGGCCGCCCGCGCCGATGTTGTGGATGGCGGGTCCCGCCACGTGCAGCGCGCCGCCAGCGGCGATCTGACTCTTGTCGTTGGTAACGGAACCGGCCAGCGTCATCGCGCCACCGGACAGGATCTTGCCCGGGTCCGACGACAGCGTGCGCGTTTCGGTGACGGTTTCGTTGACTTGGTAGTAGGTCAGCGTGCCGACCAGGCGGTTGCGGAAATCGGCGTTGAATTCGCGGATGCGGGCGTCCAGGATCTTGTAGGGCTCCGTGTACGCGGCATGCGCGGCTTCATACGCCTTGCGGCGAGCGCCTTCGGCAAGGCACGCCGGGCTGTTGCTAAAGCATGGCGCTTCCGGAGGGATCCAAATCGGTACGGAACCCGACGGCGGGGTGATGCCGAATATCGACCATATGCGCGCATCGGAACCATAGCCGAACCATTCGGGCACGTCCCAGCATCCGCCGCCCGCGTCGCCGCCGCTGCAAGCGACGTCGGCCGGGGTATAAGCCAACGCGATCGGCGAGCTGACACCGGGCTTGCGCTTTCCGCCCGGGGTGTAGTCGAACGGCGGGCCGTAGCGCGCCGCCGGATATTTGTCGGACGGCAGCAGGAACATGCGCTCGGGATCGTCGTCCAGCCAAGCCGGGTCCTTGCTGCACTGAGGGGTGACCTCGTCACATAGCCAGTTGGTCTCGGCGTCGTACATGTCGGTGCTGCCCGCCGGGGTGAAGTACACCTTGGGCTGGGACGACACCACTACCGTCTGGCTGCTATAGCCGGCGTTCTGGTTCAACAACGACGCCGCGGAAATGCCGGCGTTGCCCGCCGCTTCGATGGTGGCGCCCGAGTTCAACAACGACCCCGCGTACCCCGCCGCGTTGCCGCCGGCATCCAGCGCGCCGCCAATGGAAAGGTCCGCACCGGCGTAGATCAGCGCGTGATCGCGATTCACCAGTGAAGCCACGCCCAGGTCCATGGCGCCACGGGACGCGATGACCGCGCCCCCGCCTACCCCGGCGCTGTTGACCAGCGTGTGGGTCTGAATCGCGACCTTGTCGCCGTAGATGCGGGCCAGGTTGTCCACGCGGCCGGCGTTGATGCGCGTGATGGCGCCGTCGATCAGGCCCGCGTTCGTCAGGCCGTGCGTGACGTTAAGGGTGTTGCCGCCGCCCGCCAAAAGTTGGCCGGTGGCATGGTTGACCAGCGAATCCGCCTGGATGCTCAGGTCGCGCCCAGCGCTGATGGTGGCGCTGTTATCCAGCGCCCCGCCCAGCGACAGGTTCAAATCGCGACCGCTGGACAGGTCGCCCGTCTGGTTCAACGCGCCCGCATACTGAAAGCTGAGATCGCCCGCTGATTGCAGCGTGCCCAGGCCATGCAAGACCTGCGCGATGACGGTCAGGCTGTTGCCCGCCAGCAGCTTGCCCTGGCCATTCTTCAAGGTGTCGGCCACGATGCGGGCGTTGCCTTGCGCGGCCACCTCACCGCCCTGGTTATCCAGTTCCCGCGTGGTCAGGGTCAGATCCTGCCGCGCCTGGATGGATCCGCCTTGGTTGTCGACGCGGTCCGCCACGATGGCAACCACCTTGCCCAGCACGCCCTTCGGTGCTCCGCCCGCCACCGCAAGCGTGGCGCTGTTATCCAGCGACCCTGACGTCAGCGTCAGTGCGTTATCGGCCTGGATCAAACCGGCGCGGTTGTCGACGCTGGCACTGGCTTTCAGTACAAGATTGCCGCCCGCCAGCGTGCCCTCGCGGTTGACGACCGTGGTGGCGGCGATGTTCAAGTCCCCCGCCGCGGCGATAAGCCCGTCGGTGTTGTCCAGCGTGCCCGCCAGCGTCAGGCTGGCCGCGCCGGTCGAGGTCAGTTTGCCTGCCTGGTTGTTCAGGTTGGCGGCCGAGATTTCCACGCCGCCGCCCTGTACGACGGCCTGACGGGCGTCGATGTCTCCCGGCGTGACCAGCGTGACGTTGCCCACTGCGGACAGCGCGCCATGCGCAAGGTCCAGGTTGCCTGCGGCAAGCGTCAGGTCCTTGCCGGCCAGGCTGGTGCCGCGATGAACGATGTGGCCGGCCTTCAGCGTGAGGCTGCCCGGCTGGTTAAGGGCGCCTTCGCGGTCCATGCCGGCGACCAATCGGCCCGCGTTGTCGAGCACGCCCGGTGTGGTGACGAGCAGGTCGCCGCCTGCCAGGACGGAACCCTGGTTCAGCAACGCGGCGCCGGCGCTGACACTGGCGCCGTCATTGGCCGACACCACGCCCGCGTTGGCCAGTGTGCCGCCCGCTTTCAGGGTCAGCGCGCCGGCGGATTGAAGGCGGCCGTCTGCCGCAACGGTCATGTTGAGCGCGGCGAAGGCGTTCAAGTCGCCCGCCTGCGTGGCGGTGACGCCACCCAGCGCGGCATCCGTGCCTGCGCGCAAGGTCATGCCTTGGCCTGCGGCCAGCGAACCCTGGGCGCGCAGCGCAGCGCCGGCATCGGCCGTCAACATGCCGCTGGACTGCACGGTCGATGCCGCGTCCAACGCCACGTCGCCTTGGCGCGAGGTCATCGTCAGGTCCCCGTTCAACGCGGCAACCGTGCCTTGCACCGTCAGGGCGTTACCCGCGATCAACGATTGCGAATGCCCCGCCAACATGCGCCCAGCCACCAGCACGGCCTCTTGGGCGGTGGCGGCAAGCGTGCCGCCGGCTTGGGCAAGACCGGTTGCGGCAACGGTCAGGTTGCGTCCGGTCAGCGTCAGGTTGGCGTCGGAAGCCACGGTGCCGTCCACGCGCACATCGCGCGCGGCAGTCAGTGCCATGTCGGCAACCGAGCTCAACGCCCCCAACGCGCTGAGGTCTTGGCCTGCGTGCGCGCTTAGCGCACCGGCGGCCTGGACTTGTCCGCCTTGCTTGATAGTCAGGTCGTGTTGCGCGGAGATCTGCGCATCCCCGGCCGCGCGCTCGCCCAACGCTGCCACAACGCCGCCCAATCGGGCGCTACCGCCCGCTGCCAGCGTGAGGCCGCCGCCCGCCGCAATGACGCCGTCGGAATCCAGATCAGTGCCTGCGCTTGCGGCAAGGGTGTCGGATGCTTGCATCCGACCTAAGGCGCCCACTTGCAGCTTGGCGCCTGCGTCGGCTTGCAACGTGCCCGCAAGGGCTGTTGCGATGCCGTCGATGTTGATATCACGAGCGGCTTTCAGTGCAATGGGGGAGCCCGCGGTGACCGTGCCGGTGTCAGTGATGGACAGATCGCGACCGGCCTGTGCGCTAAACGTGCCGCCGGTGGTAGCTGCTTTCTTGGCGCCCGCGCTTCTGGTGCGGATGCCGCGAGAGCCCGTGCCTTCGAGGTCTGTGCCTTCGGTATCCGTGCCTTCGGTATCTGCACGCTTGGCGTCTGCGCGCTGGGCGGCATCGCCCCCAGCAGCCGCGCCCTTGGCGTCCATGCCCAAGTTGCCAGCGTCCTCTGCCGTGCCCGCCGTACCGGCGATGCGCAGGTCTTGGCCAGCGGTCAGCAGCAAGTTGCGGCTGCCCTGTGCCAAGGCTTTGTCCGCAACCGTCAGATCCCTGCCAGCATTGATTTCAAGCGTACCGTTGGCGACCGTCTTGCCGCTCAGTTCGGCATCCGACTCCGCTTGCATGACGATGTCGGTTTCACCGGATAGGGTGCCCGCCGCTCGTAACTTCCCGCCCGCCTGCGCCAGCAATTTTCCGCCGGCTTGCAGTTCGCTTGCGCTGCCCAGCGCCATGTCGGCACCGCTGCTGGCGGTAAGCGTGCCCGCGTCGGCCAGCACAGTGCCATCCACCGTCAGGTCCCGCTGTACGCGCAGCTGCGCCGATTGTCCGGCTACCAGCGTGCCCGAGAACGCCGCGCTGTCTGCGTGGACGTCGACAGATCCATCCGCCTGCAACCGCGAGCCCGCCAAGGCGGCCAAGACGCCGCCGGCGTTTGCGGTGATAGCGCCCGTCGCCAGACTCTGGCCCGCCAGCGTTATGTTGGAGCCGGCATCCAGGACCGCATCGGCCAGCGATGACAACGTGCCGGCCGCTATCAGCGACGCGCCCGCGCGTACCAGCAATGCGCCACCCGCCAGCGTCTGGCTGTCGGATGACAGGCCCAGGTCTTGTCCCGCAATCAACTGCAACGGCCCCTTGGCCGATGCCGTGGTGCCCGTGACGGCCATCGCGCCGCCGCTCTGTATCAACGCGCCGTGATCGCCGCGCACCGCGCCCGCGATCGTTGCGGCACCCGCTGCCTGGATACGCGCGTTGGCGGACGCTTCAAGCTGCCCGGTCGCACCGACGCGCACGTCGTTCTTGGCGACCAGATCCAGCGAACCGTCCACGCCAACCTTGCCGTCGACCGCGATATCCCGGCCGGCCTGCCATTGCGCATCGCCCTTGGAAACGAGCACACCACCGGCTGCAAGGTCGCGCCCGGACTGCGCCTGAACGCCCTGCCCTTGAAGCTGGCTCGCCGAGCCCAGCAGCACATCGTTGCCACCCTTCAAGGCCAGCGTGCCACCGTAGGCCAGCGCATCGCCATCCACACGCAGGTCGCGCGCGGCCGTCAGCGCCATGCTGCCTTCGGACATCGCCGTGCCGACGATATTCAGATCCTGGCCCGCCTTCAGCGCCATTGCGCTGTCGGACTGAAGCTGTGCGCCGCCCGCCACGGTCAGCATGTGACCGGCCCGCACATCCAGCGCGCCACCCGCGTAAAGCTGCTTGCTGATGCGGGCATTGCGCGCGGCCTGCAAGGTCAGCGCGTTCAATGAACTGACGGTGCCGGCCACCAGCAGGTCACCGTCTGTTGTTGCACGCGCGGGCCCCGCCGCCGCGATGCGCGCCAACGCGCCCACCGACAGGTTTCGTCCCGCGCTCAAGTCCAGGCCGCCCACGCTGGCGGCCAGTTCGCCATCAAGCGTCAACGCGCCGACGGCGGCCAGCGTTATGTCGCCATTGCCACGCCACGCGCCGGACAACGTCATATCGTTGCCCGCCGTCGCGCGCGACGCGCCTTCGACATACCACTGCGCCGTCTGGCCCATGCTCAAGTCGTGCCGCGCAGCCAAGGAAATATTGCCGCTTGCCGACGCGGTGCTGTCCACGCGAACGTCGCGGCCCGCAGCCAAATCGATGGCGCCGCGCGACCCCATCGTGCCCGCCGCGTGAAGGTCACTGCCCGCCTGTGCCGAAATGCCTGCCCCTTGCGTGCCGCTGGACGCGCCCAGCCGCAGCGCGTTGCCCGCGCTCATGGCCAGTGCGCCGTCATACGCTCGCGCCGTGCCATCAATGCGCAAGTCGCTGCCTGCGTCCAACGTAATGCCGGCGTTGGCCAGCGCTTCGCCCGCCAAAGCCAAATCCTTGCCGGCCGACACGTTGATGGCGCCTTCCGATTGCAAGCGCGCAGCCGCGCTCGCCGTCACCTTGCCGACGGCATCAAGCAACAGGTTGCCGCCCGCCAACAGCTTGCCGTCTACCCAGGCGTCACGCGCGACCTGCGCCGTCAGCGCCGCCATGGACGACACCGTGCCCGCCGCGCTCAGTGCGCCGCCGACACGCAAGGCCACCGGCCCCGCCGCGTGCACGTGACCACTGGCACCTATGGACAGGTCGCTGCCGGACGCCAGGGATACGGCGCCCTGCACCGCACCAACGGCGCCAGTGATATCCAACTTGCGCGCCGCGTCCACCTGCGTGCCTAGGTTGCTGCGCAGGCTACCTGCCAGCGCAACCTCTTCGCCGCCCGACAGGGACGCACCGCCCGTCGCTTCGAATGCGCCGGTAAGCTGGGCCGCGCCCGCCGCCCGCAGCGTCAGTTCGCCATCGGCCGCGAGCTTGCCGCCCAGCACTGCGCGATCACCCGCCGTCAGCAGCGCGGAGCCTTCGGCAAGAATTTCGCCCTGGGTATGAAGGTCACGCGACGCAGCCACTGCCACGCCTACCCCTTGCGCCTGGCTGCTTGCACCCAGGCGTAGATCCTTGCCGCTCTGGAGCTCAAGTGCGCCCCCGTAGGCCAGCGCTGCGCCGTCCACATTCAGATCGCGCACCGCGTGCATCGCCATGGAACCATCACTGACTGCCGTGCCCGCCAGATTCGCATCGCGGCCGGCGTTCAGCGTTGTGGTCGTGGTGGATTGCACTTGCGCGGCCGCGCCAATACCCAGGTCTTGACCGGCGCGCAATGACAGCGTGTCGCCGGACAGCAGTTGGCCGCCTATCGCAATGTCGCTCGCCGCCGTCAACCTCTGTGCATTCCTGCTGGACAGCGCCCCGTCTACCGTCAACGCGCCGCCGCTTTGGCCTAGCAATGTGCCGCCCGCCGCCGCCTTGCCGTGCTTGCCGACCAACAGATCACCGCCCGCCAACAGCTCAAGCGCGCCTTGCGCCGCCGACGTTTCGCCATCCAGGCGCAATGCGCCCCGGGCTTCGACACGGTTGCCTTCGTTGCTGCGCAGCGCGCCGGCAATCGCGATGTCTTGCCCCGCCTTGACGGCCGCGCTGCGTTCCGCATCCACGCTTGCACCCTTCGCAATCGTGACGTCACCCGCGCCGTGCAAAATCCAGCTTGCCCGTGGCTTGTGCCTGGCCGCCGACGCGCACGTCCCGGCCCGCCGCTACTGCCATGTCGCCCCGTGAAGCCATCGAGCCATCGGCAACCAAGTCGCCGCCCGCCAGCACGGATACGCCGTCGCCCTGCACGCGGCTGGTCTTGCCCAGCTGCAATGCGTTGTCCGCGTTCAATGCAACCGCGCCGGTGTAGGCGCGCGCCGCCCCATCGATGCGCAGGTCACGCCCGGCGTTCAGCTTCAAGGTCGCATTGGTTTCGGTTTCGCCTGCCAAGGACAGATCCTGCCCGGCCAGCAGCGTCATTGCCCCTTCCGATTGCAGCCGCGCGTTCGTGTCCGCCGCTACATCGCCCACCGCCTGAAGCCGCATGGGGCCGCCCGACAAGAGCTTGCCGCTGACCTTGGCGTCACGCGCTGCTTGGGCCGTCAATGCAGCCATGGACGACACCGTGCCCGCTGCGTTCAACGCCCCCTTGGCGTGCAACGCGACCGGGCCACGCGCTTGCACGCTGCCACTGCCGGTAACCGAAAGGTCAGCGCCCGACGCCAGCGTCACGGCGCCCTGGGCGGCGTCCGCCGCGCCGGAGACACTTAGCGCGCCGCCCGTCCGTGCGTGTATGCCTTGCTTGCCATTCAGCGTGCCCGCCAGCAGCGCACTGCCGGCCGCCTTCACGTCAACGGTTTCCCCGGACACCATGTCACCGCCGACGCGGACATCTCCACCGGCGTCCACCACGATGCCCGCGCCTTGCGCGCGGCTGGTCTGACCCAAACGCAAATCGTTGCCGCTCTTTAGCGCCAAGCCGCCGCCGTAGGCCAGCGCGCTGCCGTCCATGCGCAGATTTCGCCCTGCGCCGATCGACAGCGCGCCGTCCGTCAAGGCCGCGCCAGCCAGATTGGCATCCGCGCCTGCGCGCATCGTCATGCCCTTGGCCGACTGTGCCTGCGCGCCCGCTTCCGAGACCATGTTGGCGCCGGCTTGGGTCAACAGCGTGCCGGACGTGTATATCTGTCGCGGCAGCACCAGGTCGCGCCCCGCTTGAAGCGTGATGCCGGACTTGGCGGAGATGACGCCGGACGCTTGCGACGCGCCGCCGGCCGATGCGCCCGTTGCGAGCGCATCGACAATCGCGTTGGCATTGGCGTTGGCGTTGCCATTTCCGTTGCCAGTGCCATTGCCAGCGCCACTGCCGTCGCCGATGCCGTTACCGATGCCGTTACCGTCGTCATTCCCCACACCCGCGCCCGGCTGAACACCGGCAAGCGGCAAGCCCGCCATCTTCAAGTTGCGGCCCGCCACCGCGATGATGTTCTGATCGGCCGTCAGCAAGTGACCCGACAGCGCCAGATCCTGGCCTGCCGTCACGCGCAACGCGTCTTGGGTACGCAGGCCCCCTTGCGAGCCAACAATCACGCGCTTTCCCGCCGTCACGTTCAACGACCCACCGGCCGCGACTGCGCCTTGAATGTCCGCATCGCGGCGCGCGGCCAACGTGGTCGCGCCCGCTGCCTGCGCCACGCCTTGCACGGCAAGGTCCCGGCCGCTATCCACGCGCAGCGCGCCGGCTGCTTGCACCGTGCCGCTGGGCGTAATGCGCACGTCTCCGGCCGCGTTCACGTGCAGGTCGCCCGTCAACGCCACCAGGTTGCCGCCGATGTTCACGCCCACCCCGGCTTCGGTGCCGATCAGCCGGATGCTGTTTGCATACATGCCGCCCAGCGCAGCCGTGTCCAAGGCCACGTCGGGCTTGGCGCCTTGCCCGCTTTGCGCGGTGACGATGCCGGTGTCGTAGTCGACGCGCGCGGCGCCGGCTGTGACGTTAAGCCGATCCGCCCACACACCCGCGTTGATTTCCAAGCTGCGGGCCAAGAGGTCGACTTGACCAAGGTTGGCGCCGTTCAAGCCGGCGCCATCCACGCGGATGTTGCCCGATGCGATGTCAAAGCGGATACGCCCGTCAGCACCAATCAGCGGACGGCCGGTCGTCAGCGTGGCGCGGTCGGCGTTCAAGAAGCCGCAGCCGTTGCACGTGATGCCGGCGGGGTTGGCGACGATGACGTTGGCCCGGTTGCCGGCCACTTCCAGCGTGCCCAGCAATTGCGACGGGTTCGGCGCGGTGACCTGGTTAAGGATGGTGGTGGCGCGCTGGTTGCCCAGCATGATGTTGCCGCCCACCTGCCCAGCCAACTGCGTCTGGCTGGCGCCGCCGCTGTTGTTCAGCACCGCGCCGGAAGGTCCCACGTTGAACTGCGTGTAGCGGTTGTTCGACACCCCGCCCGCCGTGGGCGGCGCGATATTGATCACCGGCACGCCGTTGGTTGCGCCGACGGAAGGCTTGGCGCCCGCAACGCTCTTGTCGACGGTTATCGGCAACGTCTGCGCCAGCACCGGCGACCAGACCTGCAAGAAAACGACGGACCAGACAATCATCGAACGAAGTTTGGACATCATGCGTACCCGGGTAACGTAAACGTCGACGGCGGCGCAAGCGGCGCAGCACCGGGGCAAGCCCGGCGTCTTGTCGACCAGATCAATCAGGAAGGCCGGCGGAGCAATGCCGCGGGATCAGAACTCGAACATCACGGCTGCGGCGAACACGGTGGACGCCGTCTGTAACGATTCCGGCTTTTTCAACGGCCAGCCGGCAGACAGGTCATAGCTGGCATCGACATAGGGGATGGATAGGCGGCCGCGCAGCCCAGCCACCGCGCCCACCAACGTGCGCCCGGTCAGCCATCGCGCCGACTCGCCGCCCACGCGTCCGGCGTCCAGACCCGCATACAGTTGATGACCGGGGCCGCCAAGCAGCTTGTCCAGGCCCAGCGACAAATCGTTGCGCAGCGTCCAGCCGTCTTCGGCCGCCAGCGTCATCTGGCCGTCAAAGCCGCGCACCGCATAACGACTGCCGATGGTGAAGTAATCCGACGGCACGACCGGTGTCTTGGCGTGCTGGATTTGCCAGCTGACGTGGTACGCCCAGGGCTGGTCCGCCAATTGAAACGGCAGGTAGAGCCCGGCATTGGCCAGCGCGATGGTGCTGCGGCCATTCCAGTCGGGGTCGCCGTAGACGAAGCCGGGTTGGTCGGACAGGCCGGCCAGCGTGCCGCGCAGGCCCACGCCGGCATCCAGCACCGCTCGGCCCACATAGTGACGGTGCGCCACGTTGATGTCGTAGCCCGTCACGTCGCGCCGCTGGACTTCAATGGCGACGTCGTTCAACGTGCTGCCGACGCGCTTGCGCAGCACGGCCATCGTCGCCGTGCCCTTGTAGTCGGTACCGCGATAGGGCACCACCGACACGCCCGCCTGCAACTGCTTGGTGGTGCCGCCGTAGACGATGGGTTCGTCAAAACCGGCCACGGTTTGGCGATAGGTGGATTTGCTGGCGCCGGCAAACGCCGTCCAGTAGCCAAAGGGGATGCTGTAGTTGATGGACGCGGCCCGCGTGTTCGAGTCCGCATCGCGCCAGCGCGCATTGCTGTTCCACGACACAGACAGCTGGTCATAAAGGAACAAGGGGGAATCCAGGGTTAGTCCGGCGTTGACCTGATACTTGCCGATGGCGTCCAGGCCGCCGTTGTCGCTGCCCACGTAACCATGCCAACGCTTGCCCGTGCCTGGACGCAGAATGATGTCGGAGTCACCAAGTTCGGGGCCCGGTCCCACATCGATGGTGGCGTCCGCCTGACCACGAAGCCGGCGGATATTTTCCAGCGCCTGGTCCAGATCGCGCTGATTCAGTTCGCCGCCAGGGCCGGTGGGCAAGGCGGTGCGCCACCATCCAACGGTATTGGCGTCTTGCACGCCCGAGATGCGGCCGGGCAGAAAGCGCAGCGTCAGCGCGCCTGACGCCAGCGATTGTTCAGGCACCACCACGCGTGCCGTGATCTGGCCATCCTGGATCAGCCAGGCGTTCAGATATTCCTGAAACGCCCGCAGCCCTTGTCCGCCGACGCATTGGCCGATGACAGCGCGAGCGGCCCCGGCCAAGGCTGAAGGGGGTGGCGCGTCGTCCCAGCTCAGGTCACCGATGACAAAGCAAGGCGATTCAACGGGCAGGTGCAGCTCGCTTTTGCTGCGCGCGGCATCGGGCGACAAGACATCCGGGCGCTCGGCCGAGCGGGCGCGCTGGGCGTCCAGCTCTTGCTCTTGCCTGCGTTCAATTTCGGAAGGGCGCGATACCGCCTCGGGCGGGGTCTGCGCGAAGGGTTCGGTAGGGCAAGCGCCCGCCGCGATCAATACCACTGCGGCGACTCGCCGGCACCAATAGGAATTCATAACGGTTCCGCGCCCGCGGCAAGCCGAAGGCGCGTTCTATCTCGTTGAAACTAAATGTTGAGGCAGTTTGCGTGACGAGATAGTCAAAAACAATGGAAACCGGCGCGAATAAGCAAAATCTGATTTTTACTAGAATTTGAACGCCGTATTAATGTCGTTGGCCGGCGTTATAAGATTTTAGTAACTATCCGATTTTTGACGGCCGAATTCGTGAACCCTTCGACGGCAATACGTGACCGACGCAAAGCAGCACGCACGCGACACGCCAGGCTATGAATGCGCCGCGTTTCCCCTAAAATAACGGCCCCCGCTCCGCCGCGCTAAAATTGCGCACGTTTTGATCATTGGCGCCGGCTCGCGCCCACCGAGGTATTCCATGTCTTCCCCCAAAGTCGGCTTCGTCAGCCTGGGCTGTCCTAAAGCCCTGGTCGACTCCGAACGCATCCTGACCCAACTGCGCACCGAAGGGTACGAAGTCACGCCCGAATACAACGACGCGGATGTTGTCGTCGTCAACACCTGTGGGTTCATCGACAGCGCCAAGGCCGAATCGCTTGAAGCGATTGGCGAAGCGCTGGCCGAGAATGGCAAGGTCATCGTGACCGGCTGTATGGGCGTCGAGGAATCGGTGATCCGCAAGGTGCATCCCAGCGTGCTTGCGGTGACGGGCCCCCAGCAATACGAAGAGGTGGTGCGCGCCGTGCATGATGCCGCGCCGCCCAAGCAGGACCACAACCCGTACCTGGACCTGGTGCCGCCGCAAGGCATCAAGCTGACGCCGCGCCACTACGCTTATCTGAAAATTTCGGAAGGCTGTAATCACCGCTGTAGCTTCTGCATCATTCCGTCGATGCGCGGCGACCTGGTCAGCCGTCCGGTGGGCGACGTGCTCAGCGAAGCCGAACGCCTGGTCAAGGCTGGCGTGAAGGAACTGCTGGTGATTTCGCAAGACACCAGCGCGTACGGCGTCGACGTCAAGTACCGCAGCGGTTTCTGGAACGGCCGCCCGGTCAAGACGCGCATGACGGAACTGTGCCTGGCGCTGTCCGAAATGGGCGTGTGGACGCGTCTGCACTATGTGTACCCGTACCCGCACGTGGACGAAGTGATTCCGCTGATGGCCGAGGGCAAGATCCTGCCGTACCTGGACATTCCGTTCCAGCACGCCAGCCCGCGCATTCTGAAGGCCATGAAGCGCCCGGCGTTTGAAGACAAGACGTTGGCGCGCATCAAGCGCTGGCGTGAAATCTGCCCCGATCTGACCATCCGCTCCACGTTCATCGTGGGCTTTCCCGGCGAGACCGAGGAAGACTTCCAGTATCTGCTGAACTGGATGCAGGAAGCGCAACTGGATCGCGTGGGCTGTTTCCAGTATTCGCCGGTGGAAGGCGCGCCCGCGAACCTGCTGGACAATCCCGTGCCCGACGACGTGAAGCAAGACCGCTGGGAACGCTTCATGGAATTGCAGCAGGGTATTTCCACCGCGCGCCTTGCCCGCAAAGTGGGCCGCGAGATCGACGTGCTGATCGATGAAGTGGACGAAGACGGCGCTATCGGCCGCAGCAGCGCGGACGCGCCGGAGATTGATGGCTGTGTGTACGTCAGTTCCGACAAGCCCTTGAAAGCGGGCGATCTGGTGCGCGTGCGCGTCACCGAGTCGGATGAATACGATCTGTGGGGCGAAGCCCTCTGAAAAAGCAAGGGCGCCTGAGTTTCAGGCGCCCTTGCTGTGTGGCCGATACGGGGTGGCCGATTCCGTGTAGCGGCCAGTCTTACAGGAAGTCCGCCAGATCGTCGGCGTGTTCCTCTTCAACCGCCAGGATCTCTTCCAGCAAGCGGCGCGTGGTCGAGTCCTGTTCGCCGATGTATTCGATCATCTGGCGATAGCTGTCGATGGCGATGCGTTCGGCGATCAGGTTTTCCTTGATCATGTCTTGCAGGGATGACCCTTCGACGTATTCCGAATGGCTGCGCTCGAGCAGGCCCTTGGGAGACAGGTTCGGTTCGCCCCCCAGCTGAACGATGCGTTCAGCCAGACGGTCGGCGTGTTCCTGTTCTTGCGTGGCGTGTTCGGCGAATTCCGCCGCCACCGGCTCGGCGTTCAAGCCGCGAGCCATGAAGTAATGGCGCTTGTAGCGCAGCACACAGACCACTTCGGTGGCCAGAGCCTCGTTCAGCAGCTTCAGCACGGTTTCCCGGTCTGCGCGATAGGTGTCCGTAACAGCGCCTGACTCGATGTCCTGGCGCGCCTTGGCGCGGATCGCCTTCACGTCCATGTCGAATGGGCGGCTGGCCTTCTCGGGGGTTCGGGTCGTTTGTTCCATATCGTTCGCTCCTCTGTTAGTGAAAGCCCTACGACGCTGGATTTCCAGTCGTACCGAACGACTCAGTCTACCGATCGCAGCAGAAGTTGCTGTGTCCAAACATTGCTCCTGCCACCAATTTGCACGGCGCCCAAGCCCCAAAACGCGCCCGCTGACGTTCTCGTAAACTATCGACTTCCCGGAACGCCCGTGACGCAATCTGTAACGGGCCCGGCCATCACGAACCTGTTATGAACCTGAAGAACATCTGCGTATATTGCGGCTCGAACCCCGGCACCCGCCCGGACTACATCGAGCAGGCCCGCGTGCTGGCCCGCGAATTGGTCAAGCGCGACCTGGGGCTGGTGTACGGCGGATCGGTCGTCGGCATCATGGGCGTGGTGGCCAACGAAGTGCTGGCCGCTGGCGGCCGCGTGATCGGCGTCATCCCCGAATTGCTGCAAAAGAAAGAACAGGCGCATCGTGGCCTGACCGAATTGCACCTGGTGCAGAACATGCACGAGCGCAAGGCAATGATGATTGAGAAGTCGGACGGCTTCATCGCATTGCCTGGCGGTGCGGGCACGCTGGAAGAGTTTTTTGAAGTGTGGACGTGGGCGCAGCTGAACATGCATCAGAAGCCCTGCGGCCTGTTGAATGTCGCGGGATACTACGACGCGTTGGTGCAGTTTGTGGATCACGCCGTCGACGAAGCCTTCATCCGACCGCAGCATCGCGACATGCTGGTGGTCGAAGAAGACCCCGCCCTGCTGCTGGATCGCTATGCCATCTACGAGCCGCCCAACGTCTCGAAGTGGTTCGACCCCATCACGGCCTGATGGCCCTCTTGCCCTGTTGAGCCCATGACGCCCGTTCTTGAAATGACTTCCGATTCCTTATCCCCCGCCAGCACCGAGTCCGTGCTGCGCGACTATTTCCACGCCAAGGATGAGAACCGACCGCATCATCTGGCGCGGGCATTCGCGTCGGACGCGGTGCTGAAAATGGCCTTGCGCACGCAAGCCATCGCGTTTCCGCCCGAATCCCACGGGGTCGCGGCCATTGCGGACACCCTGGTGCGCAAGTTTGGCCAGACCTACGAAAACGTCTATACGTTCTACCTGTCGCGTCCCGCGCCCGACGCGCGCTTGCCCGACTACCAGTGCGACTGGATCGTCGGCATGACCGAAAAGGCCACCGGCAATGTGCGCGTAGGCTGCGGCCGCTACGACTGGAAATTCCAGGCGCAACCGTATCGCGCCACGGACCTGACCATCACCATCGAAACCATGGTCACGCTGCCGCCCGGCGACATGCCCGCCGTGTTCGGCTGGTTGCTGGGCTTGGACTACCCGTGGACCAATGCCGCGCGCGTGGTGGCCAGCGCGCCGCCGCTTGAAGCGCTGGCTCCGGTCGTGCACTATTTGCTTCACCCCAACGGCTTGTAGCCCCGCCAGAAGCCGGCAAACGGACTGATTACTTGAAATACGACATCGCTGCATTCGACTTTGACGGAACCTTGGCGGACACCATGCCCTGGTTCAACTCCATCCTGAACACGGTGGCCGACAAGTACGGCTTTCGCAAGATCGACCTGACCGAACGCGAAAACCTGCGTCACCGCGAGGCCTCGGAAATCCTGAAGTACCTGGGCATCCCGTTGTGGAAACTGCCGGCCATCATGACGCACGTGCGCACGCTGATGCAGGACATCGATCCCAGCGTGCACCTGTTCGATGGCATTGCCGACGCGGTGGCGCGGATCAAGGCAGGCGGCGTGCGCCTGGCGGTGATCAGTTCGAATTCCATTGAAAACGTGCAGCGCGTGCTGGGCGCGGACACCTGCGCGCTGTTCGACGATTATGAATGCGGCACCGACCTGTTCGGCAAGGCCGCCAAGATCGACCGCTTGATGCGGCGCCATGAAGTCGCCCCCGAACGCTTCCTGCTGGTGGGCGACGAAATGCGCGACATCGACGCCGCCCGCAAGGCCGGCGTGCGCGTAGGGTCGGTCGCCTGGGGTTATAACCATGTGGACGCCCTGCGCGAACGCAAACCCGACGAACTCTTTTTGACCGTAGCCGACCTGCCCGCCATCCTGGCCTGACCCTGCCGACCGGAACCCGCCATGCACATCGATCCCGCTCATCTCGTCACCGACGCCGCCGCGCTGCAAGCGTTGTACGGCGCGCCCGGCGAGGCCTCGCTGAAGAAGGAAGTGGATCACGTGCATCCGCATTACCGCGCGTTCATTGAAGCGGCGCCGTTTGCGATGTTGGCAACATCGGGGCCAGACGGATTGGACGCATCGCCGCGCGGCGATCCCGCCGGGTTTGTCGTGGTGGAAGACGAAAAAACGCTGCTGCTGCCCGACCGCCGGGGCAACAACCGCATGGACAGCTTGCTGAACGTGTTGGCTGATCCGCGCGTGGCGCTGTTGTTCCTGGTGCCGGGCGTGGGGGAAACGCTGCGGGTGAACGGCACGGCGCGCGTCAGTGTCGACCCCGCGCTGCTTGAGCGCTTTGCGATGGACGGCAAGCAGCCGCGCTCGGTGCTGATCGTGGACGTGCAGACGGTGTACTTTCAGTGCTCGCGGGCGCTGCTGCGATCGCGCCTGTGGGACCCGGCCACGCAGGTGCCACGCAGCGCGCTGCCCAGCACCGGGCGCATTCTGTCTGACCTGACGGCCGGTACTTTCGATGGCGCGGCTTACGACCGCGACCTGCCCGCGCGGGTGGCGGGTACGCTGTATTGATGCGGTATTGATGCGGCGCGGTATCGATGCGGTATCCGTGCGGTATCGGTGCCGTCTGCATTCACCTTGCGCGAGGGTAACGCCATGGCTCGCAACGTTGAAATCAAGGCACGGGTCGATAACCTGGCCGTGCTTGAACCTCTGGCCGCCGCGCTGTCGGGGCAGGAACCGGTGATTCTTGACCAGGACGACACCTTCTTCACGTGCACGCATGGGCGCCTGAAGCTGCGCGCCTTTGGCGACGGCACCGGCGAGCTCATTTTTTATCGTCGATCGGACGAAGCCGGCCCCAAGGAGAGCTTCTACGCCATTTCACCGACCGATTCGCCCGACACCCTGCGCCAGACGCTGACGCTGGCCTACGGCGCAATCGGCCGCGTCAAAAAGCACCGCACCGTATTCATGGCCGGACGCACGCGTATCCATCTGGATCGGGTTGAGGGGCTGGGGGATTTTCTGGAACTGGAAGTGGTGCTGCGCGATGGCGAAAGCCTGGACGCCGGCAGCGAAGAAGCCCGCACGCTGATGGCGGGGCTGGGTGTCGCGCCCACGCAGTTGGTGGCGGGCGCGTATCTGGACTTGTTGGCGGCAACGCCGCGTCCGTGACCGGCGTGGAGCACAAGCCGAGGCGGTGATCCGCCCGGCGAGGCGCAGCGCAGCGAGGCGCAAGCCGCCGTCAGGCCGGTTGCCAGCCCCGCACGAACACGTCCACGGGCTGGCGCTTGCCGCCGGCTTTTTGTAATTCCAGCAAGCGCAGCACGCCGTCGCCGGTGGCGATGTCGATGCCATCCGCCTCGGCGCGCAGCACGCTGCCGGGCTCGGCCGCCGTGGCCGCCGACGCGTCTTCTAGCGCCTGCGCGCGCCAGACCTTGACGGGGTCGGGCAGGCCCGGCAGCCGGATGCTGGCGCCGGGCACGGGGTTGAACGCGCGCACGCGGCGCGCCAGCAATGCCGCGGGTTGCGTGCAGTCCAGCGCGGCTTCGGCTTTATCCAGCTTGGCGGCGTACGTCACGCCGGCCTCGGGTTGTTTGGTCGGCGTCAGGCCGCCTTGTTCCAACGCGTTCAGCGCGTCCACAATCGCCTGCCCGCCCGCCAGCGCCAAGGCGTCGTGCAATTGCGCGGCGTTGGTCTCGGCCGAGATGGGCACCACGCGTTCCAGCAGCATGTCGCCCGTGTCCAGGCCCTGATCCATCTGCATGATGGTCACGCCCGTTTGCGCATCGCCGGCTTCGATGGCGCGCTGGATGGGCGCTGCGCCGCGCCAGCGGGGCAACAGGCTGGCGTGGATATTCAGGCAACCCAGGCGCGGCAAGTCCAGCACCCATTGCGGCAAAATCAACCCATACGCCGCCACCACCATGACGTCGGGCGCCACCTGTTCCAACAACGCGCGCGCGTCGGCGGCCTCGTCGGGATAGCGTCCGTCCAGCCTCAGGCTGCGCGGTTGGGCGACGGGTATGCCGGCGTCAAGCGCGGCCTGCTTGACCGGGCTGGGCGTCAGCTTCAAGCCGCGCCCGGCGGGCCGATCAGGCTGGGTCATGACCAGGGCGATGTCGTGACCGGCGGCCCGCAAGGCGTCAAAGGCGATACGGGCAAATTCCGGCGTGCCGGCAAAAACTAGGCGCATGGGGTTCAGACCAAAAAGTCAAAAAACGGGAATCAGTCGCGCAGCGCTTCGCGCTCGGCCTTCTTCAGCTTGGTCTTGATACGGTTCTGCTTCAGGTTGGACAGGTATTCGACGAAGACCTTGCCTTCCAGGTGGTCCAGCTCGTGCTGGACGCACACGGCCAGCAGGCCGTCGGCTTCGAATTCAAAGGGTTTGCCGTCGATGTCCAGCGCCTTGCAGCGGATGCGCGAGGCGCGTTCGACTTCGTCGTAGATGCCGGGCACCGACAGACAGCCTTCTTCGTAGATCTTGTAGTCGTCGCTGCGCCAGGTGATCTCGGGGTTGATCAGCGCGAGCAGGTCGTTGCTGTCTTCGGACACGTCGATCACGACCACGCGTTCGTGCACGTCAACCTGGGTTGCGGCCAGGCCGACGCCCGGCGCGTCGTACATGGTTTCGGCCATGTCGCGTACCAGTTGACGGATGCGGTCGTCGACTTCGGCTACCGGCTTGGCTTTCTTGTGCAAGCGCGGGTCCGGATAGCGAAGGATAGGAAGTAAAGCCATTGAAAAGGGATCGCCAGTAATTGATGCGTAGGCAAGAGTTTAATTCATTAGAGTATTGATTTCTAATAGTTTTCGGCTAAATGGAGCATTACCAGAGCGCTGCGTCCCCGCTTCTTTGGCTGGCTGGCAAGCAGACAAGAGAGATAAAAACGCCACCCATGCATCGGCGCCTGTTGCGCCTTGCATGCGACACTTGCCACCCTTGACGCCATCGCGCCCGCCTCATGCCGCTTACGCATACGTCCGCCGAACTGTCCGCCTGGTTGCGGCTGTCCCTGGAGCCCAACGTGGGTTCCGCTACCGCCTGTACGCTGCTGAGCGCGCTGGGCCTGCCCGAGCAGATCTACGCCCAGCGGGCGACTGCCCTCGCCCGCCACTTGCCCGATGCGCTGGCGCGCCAGCTGGCCGCCGCCATGCCGGCCGACATGGCGGCGCAGGTGGACGCCGCGCTGCAATGGGTGGATGCGCCCCACCGCCACATCGTGACGCTGGCGGACCCGACCTATCCCCAAAGCCTGCTGACCATCGCCGACCCGCCCATTCTGTTGTACGTGGTGGGCGATCCGGCCTATCTGCAAGGCCCATCGCTGGCCGTGGTGGGCGCGCGCAATGCCACGCCCGGCGGCCAGGAAACCGCGCGCGCGTTTGCCCGCCACCTGGCCGGCCACGGCTGGCGCGTCGTCAGCGGCCTGGCGCTGGGCATCGACGCGGCCGCGCACGAAGGCGCGCTGGACGCCGGCTCCGATGGCGCGGGCACCGTCGCCGTCATGGGCACCGGCATTGACCGCATCTACCCCGCTCGCCACCGCGACCTTGCCCACCGCATCGCCGGCAACGGCGCGCTGGCGTCTGAATTCCCCCTTGGCACGGGCGCCTTGCCGCCCCACTTCCCCAAGCGCAACCGCATCGTGGCGGGCCTGGCTCGCGGCGTGCTGGTGGTGGAAGCGGCCAAGCAAAGCGGCTCGCTCATCACGGCGCGGCTGGCCGGCGAAAGCGGGCGCGAAGTGTTTGCCATCCCCGGCTCGATCCACTCGCCGTTGTCGCGCGGTTGCCATGCCTTGATTCGGCAGGGCGCAAAGCTGGTGGAAACCGCGGCTGACATTACCGATGAACTGGGCGGCGGGCCCACGCCCGCCAGTCGCCGCGCGCCGCCCCCGCCACCGTCATTGCCGGACCACCCCGTGCTGGATGCCATGGGTTACGACCCGCTGCACGTGGATGCCATCCAGACGCGATCCAACATCGCCATCGGCGACCTGCAGGCGCAGCTGGTTCAGCTGGAATTAGAGGGCCGGCTCGCCCGTCTGGATGACGGCCGCTACCAACGTTTGAAATAGGGTCATCCCATGGCCCGACACCCGGCCCCGCGCACAAGCCCGGCGCGCGGCGATGGCGCTAATATTGTCGATGGCGCCGCAGCGTTGCGCGACGCGTCACCCAAATCGAACCAGGAAGAGACATGGCTTTGCCCTCCCGCGTGAAGATCGTCGAAGTGTCGCCCCGCGACGGTCTGCAAAATGAAAAGGAATTCGTGCCGACCGACATCAAGGTCGAGCTGGTCAACCGCCTGTCCGCCGCGGGCTTCCCCAATGTGGAAGCCGCGTCGTTCGTGTCGCCCAAGTGGGTGCCGCAGATGGCCGACGGCGCCGACGTCATGGCGCGCATCGAACGCCGCCCGGGCACGATCTATTCCGTGCTGACGCCGAACATGAAGGGCTTTGAAGGCGCGCTGGCCGCCGGCGCGGATGAAATCGTCATCTTTGGCGCCGCCAGCGAAGCGTTTTCGCAAAAGAACATCAACTGCTCCATCGCGGAATCCATCGCCCGCTTCGAGCCCGTGGTGCAAGCCGCGCGCGACGCCGGCATCCGCGTGCGCGGCAGCATCAGCTGCGCGCTGGGCTGTCCGTATCAAGGCGAGGTTCCGATTGCGTCGGTGGTGGACGTGGCGCAGCGCTACCTGGCAATGCAGGTGGATGAAATCGACGTGGCCGACACCATTGGCGTGGGCACGCCGCAGCGGGTGCGCGACGTGATGACGGCCGTGACCCGCGTGGTCGATCCGGCGCGCGTGTCCGGCCATTTCCATGACACCTACGGCCAGGCGCTGGCCAACATCCTGGCCGCGTTGGAAACCGGCATCTCGATCTTCCATACGTCGGTTGCCGGCCTGGGCGGCTGCCCCTACGCCAAGGGCGCCACGGGCAACGTCGCCACCGAAGACGTGCTGTACATGCTGCGCGGGCTGGACATCGACACGGGCGTGGACTTCGACGCCGTGGTCGATATCGGCCAGTGGATGTCGGCCAACCTGAACCGCAAGGGTTCCAGCCGCGCGGGCAATGCCATCGCGGCCAAACGGGCGGCATGACCTCGCCTGGCCCCGCCCCGACTCTTGAAGATCGCGCGGCCCTGCTGCGCGAGATCGGCCCGTTGCCGTTGTCGGGCCAGGCCTGGCCCGACTGGGTCCGCATTCTGGCCTGGGTCATCCTGGCGGTGCTGGGCGTGCAGGTGGTCACCACCGCGATTCGCGCGCCCGCGCAGCCGTTCGACACGGTGCTGGCGGTGGTCGTGGTGCTGTGCTTTGTGGGGCTGCTGTTCGTGTCCTGGCACATGCAGACGTCGATCACCACGATCGACGATCGTGGCCTGCGCCAATCCTGGTTCACGCGTCGCGAAGTGGCATGGGACGACGTGCGCTATGCACGCTTTGTGCCCATGCTGTTTTCCAAGCGCCTGGTGATATTCACGCACCGAGGCAAACCCGTCATCATCCAGGGCGGCACGCGCGAACTGCGCGCGGCCTTTGTGAAGATCGCGCAGCTGTATCGGCGCGGATGACGGGCTGGGAAGGCAGGGTGCGGCGTTGCCGCAACCCTGTAACCCGGCCGATCAGCGGATCGGCAGCGCGTACATCAAGCCGCCTTGCGTCCATTGCGCATTCAGGCCGCGCTTGATCTTCAGCGGGCTGCCTTCGCCCACGTTCCGTTCAAAGCTCTCGCCGTAATTGCCCACCTGCTTGACGATGTTGTAGGCCCATTTTTCGTCCAGGCCCAGGTTCGCGCCACTGCCGGGCGTGACACCCAGAATGCGCTTGATGTTCGGGTTGGCGCTTTTTAGTTGCTCGTCCACGTTCTTGGACGTGACGCCGTATTCTTCGGCTTCGATCATTGCCGACAGCGACCAGCGCACGATGTTCAGCCACGTATCGTCACCCTGGCGCACGAATGGGCCCAGCGGTTCCTTGGAAATGATCTCGGGCAGCACGACGTAGTCGTCCGGATTTTGCAGCTTGGAGATACGGATCGACGCCAGGCCCGACGCGTCCGTCGAGAACACGTCGCAACGACCCGCCGCGAAGGCGTTGACCACTTCGTTGAACGTTTCGATCACCACCGGCTTGTACGTGACGTTGTTGGCGCGCGCCCAGTCGGCCAACGTGTTCTCGTTGGACGTGCCCGTTTGCAGGCAGATGGTTGCGCCGTTGATGTCCTTGGCGCTTTTCACGCCCAGCGACTTGGGCACCAGAAAGCCCTGGCCGTCGTAGAAGTTGATGCCGGCGTGGATGATGCCCAGCGCCGTGTCGCGCTGCTGCGTGACGGTGGTGTTGCGGGTCAACACGTCCACTTCGCCGGATTGCAACGCGGTGAAGCGCTGCTGCGAATTCAGCGGCACCACCTTGATCTTGTTGGCATCGCCAAAAACCGCTGCGGCGATGGCGCGGCAAAGGTCCACGTCCAGCCCTTGCCACTTGCCTTGCGCGTCGGGCGCTGAAAAGCCGGCAAAGCCCGTGGTCGTGCCGCAAGCCACGGCGCCGCGCTGGCGCACGACGTCTACCGTTGCCGCTTGCGCGCCCTGCGCCACCGCTACCAATAGCGCCGCGCCCACCAACCCTTTTGCAATGTTCATGACCTGGATTCCTGTTGTACCGGGCGCGCGGACGCGCCGAGGCAAGAAGCTTATAGACATGAAGCGCCCGCGCCAAATAACAAGCGCTTATTTAGGTATGCGCAGCGCCGCCCGCTGGTGGGGTTGCGCTGCGCCGCCCGGTTACCGGGTGCCCTACGCCGCCAACGAAATCGACACCGGCTCGTTCGCTTCGCACGCGTCCAGCGCGCGACCCAGGCGCACCATGCCCTGGGCAATTTGCGCTTCGTTCATGGTGGCAAACGACATGCGCATGGCAAACAGGTCGGCCTGTTCGACATTGGCGTAGAACGCCTTGCCGGGCACATAAACCACTTCGTGTTCAATCGCATACGGCAACAGGCGCGTGGCGTCCACATCGCCCGTCAGCCGCGCCCAGAAGAACATGCCGCCTTCGGGCTTGCTGAAGCTGACGCGGCCGTCCAGTTCGCGCGCCAACGCCTGGGCCATCGCGTCGCAGCGCAGGCCATAGGCGGCGCGAATGCGCGGCACGTGTTCGTCGTAGCGGCCGTTGGCCAGGTACTGCGCCACCACTTCCTGGATCCACGCCGACGAGGCCATATCGTCGGCCGCCTTGGCGCTGACGCAGCGGCGGCGGATTTCCGGCGGGGCGATCAGCCAGCCGATGCGCAGCGCGGGCGCCATGGTCTTGGACATGCTGGCCAGGTACACCGCCCAGTGGCGGGCTTCGCCTTCCGCCAGGGCCGCGATGGGCGGCACGGCTTCGCCGGCAAAGCGCAACTCGCTGTACGGGTCGTCTTCAACGATCAGGAAGCGGTGCTTGACCGCCAGTTCCAGCAAGCGCAGACGGCGCTGGCGCGAGATGGTGGCGCCGCAAGGGTTCGAGAACGAGGCCACGACGCAGACCATCTTCGGCTTGACCCGCGCGGCCAGTTCGTCCAACGCGTCCACGTCGATGCCGTCCGGGCCGGATGCCACGGTGTGCACGGTGGCGCCCGTGTAGCGCAACGCCTGCACGGAATTGGGGAACGCGGGCGATTCAATGATGGCGTGGTCGCCGGGTTGCAGCATCACGCGCGTCAGCAGCGCCAGCGCCTGCTGCGACCCGCCCGTCACAACCAGCTCGGTGTCGGCATTGCAGTGCAGGCCGCGTGCGGCGGACAGGCGCGCCAGCTCGTTACGCAGGCTGGCTTGGCCATCGATGTTGGAATATTGCAGGCAGGCGCCCAGCCGCGACATGACCTGGGTGGACGCCACCGACAAGCCTTCAACGTCAAACAGCTCCTGAGCGGGGTAGCCGCCGGCCAGCGAAATGGTGCCGGGGCGCAACGCGTAGGGCATCAAGGACCGGATGGGGGAAGCGGGGGGATTCAGGAAAGGCGTGGCAAAGGCGTATTCTGGCGCAGCGCTGGACATGGCGGGAGACTGGGGAAGGTGGGAAACCGTGTCGCCCGCTGGGGCGGCGCCGGAGGGCATAGAACATTGAAATATAAACAAATCTCCGCAAATTCTAAGCCTGCGTATTACGCAGGGTCAACGACTGGCGCGCATCGTGTGGCGAAACGAGCGCGCGCAGTCCTACACTATGGGACATCCTGTTCCTGCAAGAGAGCTGCATGACCGTCGAAGACACCATGGCCGGGCGCATTGCCCACATCCACCAACGCATCGCCGACGCCTGCGCGCGGGCCGGGCGCAGCCCGGACAGCGTGGTGCTGCTGCCCGTCAGCAAGACCTTCGAGGTGGACGCGATCCGCGAAGCCATGGCGCTGGGCATGACGCGTTTTGGCGAGAACAAAACGCAGGAAATCCGACAGAAGGCGGCAGCGCTGGCCGGCCAGGGCCTGCAATGGGTGCTGATTGGCCATTTGCAGACGAACAAGGCCAAGGACGCCGCGCGCGACGCCACCGAAGTGCAATCGCTGGACCGCGTCGACCTGGCCGAAGCCTTGCATCGCCGCCTGCTGACCGAAGGCCGCACGCTGGACGTGCTGATCCAGGTGAAAACGTCTTCCGAGCCCAGCAAGTTCGGCATGGCGCCTGAAGACGTGTCGGCGTTCCTGCGGCGCATCGCGGCGGAATTTCCTACGTTGCATGTCAAGGGACTGATGACGCTGGCCGTCAACTCGCCCGATCCGGAACCAGTGCGGGCCTGCTTTCGCGCCCTGCGCACGCTGCGCGACAGCCTGCGCGCCGAAAACATCGAGGGCGTGTCGCTGGACCGCCTGTCGATGGGCATGAGCGGCGATTTCGAATTGGCTATCGAGGAAGGCTCGACCGAAGTGCGCATCGGCACGGCGATATTCGGCGCCCGTACCTACCCCGACCCACAGTAACGGGGCCACGTGCTGCGGGAAAACGGGGGGCCGGACGGCCCCCTTTTCACGTCGAACGCGAGCATAATAGCGGCGCAAAAAATAGCGACGCGAACCGACGGCGCAGAACACGACCGCCCGCGTCGCGCTCAAACTTTGATCCCGCACGAGGAGACACCCCATGCAACATTCCACACGGCGCCTGTTGGCGCTGGCCACCCTGTCGTTGGCCGCCGCCACGGCATCCGCCCAATCGTGGCCCACGCAACCCGTCCGCTGGATCGTGCCGTACCCGGCCGGGGGCGGCACCGATGTGGTGGCGCGTACGGTCGCCAGCAGCCTGGAAAAATCGTTGGGCCAGACCATCGTGGTGGAAAACCGCCCCGGCGCGGCCACCATCATCGGCGCCACCGCCATCGCCCAGGCCGACCCCACCGGCTACATGGTAGGAACGGCGGACTCGGGCACCCTGGCGTTCAACTCGTCGCTGTACGCCAAGCTGTCCTACGACCCGGCCAAGTTCACCTACATCGGCGGCATTGCCAAGTTTCCGCTGCTGCTGGCCGTGAACGTGAATTCGCCGTACAAGTCGGTGCAGGACGTGCTGGATGCCGCCAAGAAAGAGCCGGGTAAGCTGACCGCCGCATCGGCCGGCGCGGGTTCGCCGCACCATCTGGCGCTTGAACTGTTCAAGCAGCGCACCGGCGCCAACCTGCTGCACGTGCCCTACAAGGGCGCGGCCCCCGCCATTCAGGACCTGCTGGGCGGACAGGTGGACGTGATGTTCATCGACCTGGCCTCGGGCCTGCCCAACGTCAAGGCCGGCAAGCTGCGCGTGCTGGCCGCCGCCACGCCGGAACGCGTGTCGGTCTTGCCCGACACGCCGACCATGGCGGAACAGGGCGTGGCCAACTTCACGGCCTACGCCTGGCAAGGCCTGGTAGGCCCGGCCGGCGTGCCGGAAGCGGTGGTGAAAAAGCTGTCGGCCGACCTGGACGCCACGCTGAAAAGCGCCGCCGTGTCGCAAAAGATGCTGGACATGGGCGTGATCCCGATGCCGATGTCCGCGCAGGACTTCAAGGCCTATGCCGAACAAGAGCGCAGCGCCTGGGCCGACGTGATCAAGAAGGCCAATATCAAGCTGGAGTAATCCGCAATCCGTGATCTGTGATCCGTGATGCGTGGATTCGTGGATTCGGCAAGGCAATAAAAAACCCGCGTTCAGCGATGAACGCGGGTTTTTTCATGGGGCCAGGCGCTGGCCGCCTTAGACCAGCACGCGCTCGATGCCGCCGGCGTTGGCGCGTTTCACGTAGTCTTCCATCCAGCCTTCGCCCAGGATGTGGCGGGCCATTTCGACAACGATGTAGTCGGCTTCCATCTTGACGTCGCCTTCATAGCGCGACAAGCCTTGCAAGCACGACGGGCAGGACGTCAGCACCTTCACGTCGCCCGCGAAGCCGTCGCCACGCAGCGCGGCGTCGCCCTTGAGCAGCTCTTCCTGTTTGCGGAAGCGCACCTGCGTGGAAATGTCGGGCCGGCTGACCGCCAACGTGCCCGACTCCCCGCAGCAGCGGTCGCTCTTGATGGCGTCGTCGCCGACCAGGGCGCGAACCGTCTTCATCGGCTCTTGCAGCTTCATCGGGGTGTGGCAGGGGTCGTGATACATGTAGCGCACGCCCTTGGCGCCTTCCAGCTTGATGCCCTTTTCCAGCAGGTACTCGTGGATGTCGATCAGACGGCAACCCGGGAAGATCTTGTCGAATTCATAGCCCGACAGCTGGTCGTAGCAGGTGCCGCAGCTGACCACCACGGTCTTGATGTCCAGGTAGTTCAGCGTGTTGGCGACCCGGTGGAACAGCACCCGGTTGTCGGTAATGATCTGCTCGGCCTTGTCGGTCATGCCGTTGCCGCGCTGGGGGTAGCCGCAGCACAGGTAGCCCGGCGGCAAGACGGTCTGCACGCCGGCGTGCCACAGCATGGCTTGCGTGGCCAGGCCCACTTGCGAGAACAGGCGTTCGGAACCGCAGCCGGGGAAATAGAACACGGCTTCGGTGTCGGCGGTCGTGGCCTTGGGGTCACGAATGATCGGCACGTAGTTGGCGTCTTCAATGTCCAGCAGCTTGCGCGCCGCCTGCTTGGGCAGCCCGCCGGGCATCTTCTTGTTCACGAAGTGAATGACCTGCTCGCGCAGCGGCGGCTTGCCCACGGTGGCCGGCGGCTTGGCCGTCTGCTTTTTCACCAGGCCCGAAAACAGATCGTGCGCCGCGCGCTGCACCTTGTAGCCCACGCCCACCATCGCCTTGCGCGTGGCGTTGATGGTGGCCGGGTCCTTGGCGTTCAGGAAGAACATGGCGCTGGCCGTGCCCGGGTTGAACGACTTGCGGCCCATGCGGCGCAGCACGGCGCGCATGTTCATCGACACGTCGCCAAAGTCGATATCGACCGGACAGGGGTTGTAGCACTTGTGGCAGACCGTGCAGTGGTCGGCCACGTCTTCGAATTCTTCCCAGTGCTTCAGGCTGACGCCGCGGCGGGTCTGCTCTTCGTACAGGAAGGCTTCCACCAGCAAGGAGGTGGCCAGGATCTTGTTGCGGGGCGAATACAGCAGGTTGGCGCGCGGCACGTGGGTGGCGCACACCGGCTTGCACTTGCCGCAACGCAGGCAGTCCTTGATGGATTCCGAGATGGCGCCGATGTCGCTTTGCTGCATGATCAGCGACTCGTGGCCCATCAGGTTGAAGCTGGGCGTCCAGGCGTGGCGCAGGTCGGCGCCCGGCATCAGCTTGCCGGCGTTGAAGTGGCCGTTGGGGTCGACGCGACGCTTGTAGTCCTGGAACGGCGCCAGTTCGGCTTCGGTCAGGAATTCGTACTTGGTCAGGCCGATGCCGTGTTCGCCCGAGATCACACCGTCCAGGTCGCGGGCGATCTGCATGATGCGGTCGACGGCCTGATGGGCCTCGCGCAGCATTTCGTAGTCGTCCGAGTTGACCGGGATGTTGGTGTGCACGTTGCCGTCGCCGGCGTGCATGTGCAGCGCGACGAACACGCGGCTTTTCAACACGCGGCCGTGGATGGCGATGAGTTCGTCGACGATCTTCTTGTACGACGCGCCCGAGAACGTGCGTTGCAGGCCGGCCAGCACTTCGGTCTTCCAGGACACGCGGATGGTGCGGTCCTGCACCACGTCGAACACGCGCGCGGTGGGCTGCGCGGCCAGGCGGTCGGTCAGCGTGGCGTGGACGTCGCCCAGGCCCAGTGCTTGCAGTTCGGGCAGCGCCTGCGCCAGCGGCAGGTCCAGGTTGTCCAGCAGCCATTGCCAGCGCTGGCGCACGCTGCCCAGCAGCTCAAGGGCCTGGCGCGTGCGGTCCGCCAGCACTTCGGCGCGGGTGCTTTCGATATCGGCGTCGTCGGCCTTGCCCACCGGCAGCGGCGTGCACAGGTAGGCATCCAGCGCGCCCAGCAGCTTGAGCTTGTTGCTGGTCGACAGTTCGATATTGATGCGTTCGATGTGATCCGTGTATTCGCCCATGCGGGGCAGCGGGATCACCACGTCTTCGTTGATCTTGAAGGCGTTGGTGTGGCGCGCAATCGCGGCGGTGCGCGAGCGGTCCAGCCAGAACTTCTTGCGCGCCTCGGGGCTGACGGCCACGAAGCCTTCGCCATGGCGCGTGTTGGCCAGGCGCACGACTTCGCTCGCGGCAGCCGCCACGGCGTCGTCATCGTCGCCAACGATGTCACCGATCAGCACCATCTTGGGCAGCACGCCGCGCTTGCTCTTGGTGGCGTAGCCGACCGCGCGCAGATAGCGCTCGTCCAGGTGTTCCAGGCCGGCCAGGATGGCGCCGCGCGCCTTGCCTTCGCCGTCCAGATAGCCCTTGACCTCGACAATCGACGGGATGGCGTCGCGCGCCTGCCCGAAGAATTCCATACAGACCGTGCGCGTGTGGCGCGGCATGCGGTGCAGCACCCAGCGCGCCGACGTGATCAGGCCGTCGCAGCCTTCTTTCTGAATGCCGGGCAAGCCGGCCAGGAACTTGTCGGTAACGTCCTTGCCCAGGCCTTCCTTGCGGAACACCCGGCCCTTGATTTCAAGCAGCTCGGTTCTCAGCAGGCGCTCGCCAGGCTTGCCCTTGCCGTCGAACCACTTGAGTTCGAAGCGTGCCGTTTCCACGTCATGGATCTTGCCCATGTTGTGTTCCAGGCGGGTGACTTCCAGCCAGTTACCGTCCGGGTCCACCATGCGCCACCAGGCCAGGTTGTCCAGCGCGGTGCCCCACAGCACGGCCTTCTTGCCGCCCGCGTTCATGGCGATGTTGCCGCCCACGCACGAGGCTTCGGCCGAAGTCGGGTCCACGGCGAACACGAAACCGGCGGCCTCGGCCGCTTCGGAAACGCGCTTGGTGACGACGCCGGCGCCAGCATGGATGACGGCCACGGGCTCGGTCAGGCCCGGCAAGATACAGGACTCGACCTTGCCCAGCTTGTCGAATTTCTCGGTGTTGATGACGGCCGACTTCCAGGTCAGCGGGATGGCGCCGCCCGTGTAGCCGGTGCCGCCGCCGCGCGGCACGATGGTCAGGCCCAGTTCGATACAGGCAGTGACCAGCGCGGCGATTTCGTCTTCGGAATCGGGGGTCAGCACCACGAACGGGTATTCCACGCGCCAGTCGGTGGCGTCCGTCACGTGGGATACGCGCGACAGGCCGTCGAACTTGATGTTGTCGCGCGCGGTGATGCGGCCCAGCACCTTCTGCGCCTGCTTGCGCATCATGGTGGTCTGGTCGAATTCGCCTTCGAAGGCGGCAATGGCGGAACGGGCGCGGGCCAGCAAGCCGACGACCTTTTCATCGCGATGCGGGTCGTGGCCTTCTTCCGTGGGCGAGCCCGGCTCGCGGCGGCGATCGATTTCACTCAGGCGGTGATGCAGCGCGTCGATCAGCTGCTTGCGGCGCTTGGGGTTGTCCAGCAGGTCGTCCTGCAAGTACGGGTTGCGGCGCACCACCCAGATATCGCCCAGCACTTCGTACAGCATCCGCGCAGAGCGGCCGGTGCGGCGTTCGCCGCGCAGGTCGGACAGCAGGCTCCAGGCGTCATCGCCCAACAGCCGGCCGACAATCTCGCGGTCGGAAAACGACGTGTAGTTGTAGGGGATTTCGCGCAATCGCGCGGGAGCGGCGGGCGGCATCGCCCCGTTCAAGATGTGGCTAGCGAGTGGGGCGTTCATGGCGGCAAGAGGGGCCCATAAAAAATTATTTTATGCCATTGGCCGGACTTGACCCCTAATACCCTTAGGAAGCCGGCCAATGGCGCGGGGAAAACGATATATACCGTCCCCGATTAAATTGAAAGTCGGTGCTTAGATCTGGCCTGGGAAGAACCACAGCAGGCTGGCCGTCATGGCCAGGTAGCGCAGGAATTTGCCGATGGCCATATAGAGCACGCACGGCCAGAACGACAAGCGCAACCAGCCGGCCACGGCGCACAGCGGATCGCCCACGGCGGGCAGCCACGACAAGAGCAGCGCGGGAGGACCCATGCGGTGCAGCCAGTCATGCGCGCGTTCGTTCCAGCGGCCACGCATGCGCCCGCCCTCGGTGGCGTCCGGATGCGGGTGCGGGTGCTTTTCCTTCCACCGTTGCACGGCTTTTTCGGCGCCCACGCCCATCCAGTAGCTGACCGCCCCCCCCACGGTGTTGCCGGCCGTAGCCACCAGGATGGCGGGCCAAAACATGTCGGGCGCCAGCTTGATGAAGCCGAACACCGCCGGCTCGGAGCCCAGCGGCAGCAAGGTGGCGGATATCAACGACACCGTGAAGATGGCGGACAGGCCCACCGAGGGCAGCGCCAACATTCCCAGCAACCAGTGAACAGCGGATAAGAGGCTTTCTTCCATGAGGAGCGAGTGTAGCCGCGCGCAGGGAAATGACGATCAGGAATCGAACCGGCCCGCGCGTCCACGTCGCGGCATCGCAACCAGAAACCTGTCGGGCGACGCGGCTTTCCCTGCAATAATCTCGCCCAATCCTCACTTTTGCTTCTTTGCGCGGCCCATGTCCACTGATTATCTGAAACGCATCCTGACTTCGAAGGTTTACGACGTGGCGGTGGAATCGCCGCTGGAGGTGGCGCCCCAGCTGTCCGCGCGCATGTCGAACACGGTGCTGCTCAAGCGTGAAGACACCCAGGCCGTGTTCAGCTTCAAGCTGCGCGGCGCCTATAACAAGATGGCCAACCTGCCGGCCGCCGCGCTGAACCGCGGCGTGATCGCAGCGTCGGCCGGCAACCATGCCCAGGGCGTGGCGCTGGCGGCCAGCCGGCTGGGCTGCCGCGCGGTCATCGTCATGCCCACGACCAGCCCCCAAGTGAAGGTGGACGCGGTGCGCCGGCTGGGTGGCGAAGTGGTGCTGGCCGGTGAAAGCTTCACCGACGCCTTCGCACACGCGCAAACCCTTGAGAAAAAAGAAAAGCTGACCTTCGTCCACCCCTTTGACGACCCCGACGTGATCGCGGGCCAGGGCACGGTGGGCATGGAAATTCTGCGCCAGCACCCCGGCCCCATCGACGCCATCTTCGTGGCCATCGGCGGCGGCGGATTGATCTCGGGCGTGGCGGCCTATATCAAGCAGTTGCGCCCCGAAATCAAGATCATCGGCGTGCAGACTGAAGACTCCGACGCCATGCTGCGCAGCGTGCGCGCCGGCCGCCGCGTGCAGCTCAACGACGTCGGGCTGTTCTCGGACGGCACCGCCGTCAAGATGGTGGGCGCCGAAACCTTCAAGCTGACGCGTCAATACGTGGACGACTTTGTCGTGGTCAACACGGATTCGATCTGCGCCGCGATCAAGGACGTGTTCCAGGACACGCGCAGCGTGTTGGAACCGGCGGGCGCCATGGCCGTGGCCGGCGCCAAGCAATACGCCGCCGAACACCACCTGAAGGGCAAGACGCTGGTAGCGATCGCCTGCGGCGCCAACATGAACTTCGACCGCCTGCGCTTTGTGGCTGAACGCGCCGAAGTCGGCGAAATGCGCGAAGCCGTCTTCGCCGTAACCATGCCCGAGCAACGCGGCAGCTTCCGCCGCTTCTGTGAACTGGTGGGCGAACGCAGCGTGACCGAGTTCAACTACCGGATTTCCGATGCGGACCGCGCGCATGTGTTCGTGGGCATCCAGGTGTCCTCGGCCGCCGAGCCCGACAAGATCGCCGCCAATTTCCGCCGCCACGGTTTTGACACGCTGGACCTGACGCACGACGAAATGGCCAAGACGCACTTGCGCCACATGGTGGGCGGCCGGTCGGCGCTGGCGCGCAACGAACTGCTGTACCGCTTTGAATTCCCCGAGCGCCCGGGCGCGCTGATGCGTTTTTTGAACGCGATGAATCCGGACTGGAACATCAGCCTGTTCCACTATCGCAACCAGGGCGCCGACTATGGCCGCATCCTGATCGGCATCCAGGTGCCGCCCGCCGACAAGAAACAGTTCCGCGCTTTTGTGGCCGAACTGGGCTATCCCCACTGGAACGAGACCGAGAACCCGGCCTACAAGCTGTTCCTGTAGACAACGCGCTACCCCGCAACACGCTGCCCACAATGCGAGAGGGCCTCCATCTGGAGGCCCTTCCCTTCTGTCCGTCAAAGACGCCCGGCCGAACCCCAAGGGGGGGCTCGCTGTCACTCGGCGGCCTACGGAGATAAGCCGCGCATTCAGCAGGGTTCAGCCAGGCGTCCCGCCGATTAGAAGCGGTGGCGCAAGCCCACGGCGACGGCGGTGTCGCGTGCGTCGCGCTGGAACGCGTAGTTGTCGCCGTAGGAGGCGTACGCGTACAGGTTGGTGCGCTTGGTGAAGTCGTAGGTGTAGCCCAGGCTGTACACGTTGAACGTGGCGTCATCGCCCGTCAGCTTGTCGTTGCCGGGGGTGGCGCGCTGCCACGAACCGAAGATGGCGTGACGGCCCAACGGCACGGTGGCGCCGATCATGTACGAGTTGGCGCGAAAGCCATCGGCCAGCTTGAACGAACCCAGGTTGTTCATGCCTTCCGGCGTGGTGCCCATGTTCTGGCCCACGAACCAGCCGTCGCGCGTCTGGCCAAATGCGGCAGCCAGCTTCACGACTTCAAAGTCGTACGAACCACCCACGATGTATTCCTGGATGCGCGCGGCGCTCTTGCCGCCAACGCGATCGTTGGTCGGGTCGAAGCGGTCGTATGCGGCGGCCAGGTTCAGCGGGCCATTCACGTACTGCGCGCCAACGGTCAGCACGCGGTTGTTGTTGCCCGTGGCAAAGCCGGTCTGCGTGGTGTCGCTGACGGTGTCATCCGCGCTGAACGAATAGCCGACGCCGGCCTTGAAGCCGCCCAGGCTGGGCGTTTGATACAGCACCATGTTGTCCAGGCGCATCGTGTTGGCGCTGCCGAACGTCGTACCCATGTTGGCGGTGTTGTAGCTGATCGAGAACGGGTCGATGGAGCCAAAGTACTTCGAGGCCAGGTTCGTTTGACGACCGAATTCCAGGCGACCCCAGGAATCGCTGTCCAGGCCCACCGTGGCTTGACGACCGAACAGGCGGCCGTTCTGGGCCGACTTGCCGTTCATCGGGCCAAAGCCGCCTTCCAAAGTGAACACGGCGCGCAGGCCGTCGCCCAGGTCTTCCGTGCCGCGCAGGCCGAAGCGCGAGCCACTGCTCACGCCCTGCACGCCGCCGATACGGCTTTGCTTCACACCGTTGAACTTCACTTGTTCGTAGCCGATACCGGCGTCGATCAAGCCGTACAGCGTCACGGAGTCGGCGGCTTGCGCGGCACTGGCAAAGCCTGCCAGCAACGCGACGGCCAATAGCGTCTTCTTCATAACAGTTACCCCAAAATGGCGAGATGAAAAGGCATGCGCAACGGCCACGCCCAAACGGCGGGCCTGCTGCGTGCCGCTGCGATTCGCAAGCGGCGTCTGCACTGACGCTAGTGTCCGGCGTGCTGCAACGCGAAGTAACACGGATTTCGACGAACTACTTTCCATGGTTGGGATAATGCGGCCGCGACAGCGGTGCAGCGCAGTGCGGCGGTGCGCTTAAGGCCTTGAAAATAAATGCGAATGTTTGCTCGCCATTGCGTGGCGCGCCGCGTATCGATGTTCAATGCGCCAGAATTTCCCGACAGCACTTGTTGTGCGCGCCGACCAGTTATGCGGCAAAAACGCCACACTGGACGGGGCTTTGGACGTGCCGACACAGATGACCGGCGAATAAAAAACCCCTTGGCGTCTCAAGGGGTTTTTTTCGTGACCAGCGGGTACGGGTAGTGCAACAACACAATCGGCGGGCTTACTTGCCCTTGGGCGGGTAGTCCAATTCGCCAAAGGTGTATTCGCCGCGCGCCTTGGCTTCGGCCAGTTCCTGGCGGACCTGCTCACGCGTCTTGCCACCGGATTGCGACACGGTGGCGCGGGGCGGGTAGTCCAGTTCAGCGGTGGTGACTTGGCCTGCGGCCTTGGCGCTTTGCAGTTCTTGCTGAACCTGGTCGCGCGTCAGACCGGTTTGCTGCACCGTGGCGGGCGGGTAGTCCAGTTCACCAAACGTGACCTGGCCGGCGGCCTTGGCGGCTTGCAGTTCTTGTTGGACCTGTTCACGCGTCTTGCCATCGGCGTGGGCGGCGGTCATGCCAACCAGGGTTGCGGTAACCATGAGTGCGGTTGCTAGGGCTTTCATTGTGATGACTCCATCCTAAACCTTGCACAGCGTCCGGCGCCAGAATGGCAGCCGCGATGTGACTGTTTGATTGCTGGGACGAAGTATCTGGAAAATCCGGCTTAGTAAAAACCCTTAATTTGGTGAACATATTTGCACGGATGGGACAATCGCCTGATGCACCGGGCGCCAGCGGTGCAATATTTGAGCAATCGTGCCCGCAGTCTTGGGACGTCACAGCGGCGCCAGGGCGTGGCAAGCCTTGCGGGCGTTCAGCTTGCCGCAAGCCGGCCCGGCGAAACCGGACAGCACGAACCAGGAAGACGATATTCAGCGCAAGGAAATAGACATTTCAGCTGGCGGGACAATAAATCCATTTATCATACAAACCTGCCAGAAATGGAATTTACAGAGTCGAGGACCCCATGGATATCCAGCTTAACGACATCGCGCTTTTTGTCGAAGTCGCCAAGCGCAAGAACTTCAGCCACGCCGCCGAAGCCTTGAATATTCCAACGTCCACGCTGTCGCGCCGTGTCAGCGAACTGGAACGCAGCGTGGGGATGCGGTTGCTGAACCGCAGCACGCGCAAGATCGACCTGACCGAAGCCGGCGCTATCTATTTCGAACGCTGCCGCCATATTGTTGAAGAAGCACGCATCGCGCACGACCAGTTGCTGGACATGGCGGTGCAGCCCAAGGGGCGGTTGCGTATCTCGCTGCCGACCAGCCTGGCCCAGCTGTTCCTGCCGGCCGTCATCAGCGAATTTCGCGAGCAGCATCCCGATATCGAATGCGATTTCGATCTGAGCATGCGTCCGATCGATCCGATCAGCAATCCGTTCGACCTGATCCTGCGCTTTGGGCAGCAACCCGATTCCAGCCTGATTTCGCGCAAGATCGTCCTGATGGCGCACCAGTTGTACGCGTCGCCGGATTATCTGGCGCGCTATGGCGAACCGCGCGTGCCGGGCGACCTGACGCACCACGAATGCCTGCGCCCCACCATGCGCGAGGAATCGTCGTTCTGGATGCTGCATTCGGGAGACAAGGTGGAACGCGTGCAGGTATCAGGCAGGCTGTCGGCCAACAACGTCGGCATGTTGGGGCGGCTGGCCAGCCAGGGGCTGGGCATTACGCCGCTGCTGGTGTTCGACGCGATGGAACGCGCCATCAAGCAGTCTGGGCTGGTGCGGGTGCTGCCCGACTGGAGCCTCACGCCGCTGCCGTTGTTTGCGTTGCTGCCCTCGCGCATGCTGCCCGCCAAGACCAAGGCGTTTCTGGATTTCATCCAGCCCAGGCTGTCGGATTCCTAAGCGCGAGCGACGTTTACGGCGTGGCCGCGCCGTACTGACAGACGGTGAAAAGCGGCGTGCCGGTTTCGGCCACTTTGGTCGAGCCCCCCAGATCGGGCAGGTCGATAATCGCGGCGGCCTCGACCACGTTGGCGCCCAGTCGCTGCAACAGCTTGATGGCCGCCAGCATGGTGCCGCCCGTGGCGATCAGGTCGTCGACCAGCAGCACGCGCTGGCCGGTGCGCACGGAGTCCGTGTGCATCTCGACGGCGGCATTGCCATATTCCAGCGAATATTCCTCGGCCACGGTGCGGAAAGGCAGCTTGCCCTTTTTGCGCACGGGCACAAAGCCCAGGTTCAGCTCGTAGGCCAGCACGCTGCCCACGATGAAGCCGCGCGCGTCGATGCCGGCCACCAGGTCAAGGCGTTGGCGCATATAGCGGTAGACGAACAGATCGATCAAAACCCGGAACGCCCGCGGGTCCTGCAGGACGGGCGTGATGTCGCGGAAGATGACACCAGGTTGGGGCCAGTCCGGAACGCTGCGGATGGTGCGCCGGATGGTCTCGGCGTTGTCGGTCTGCATGAAAGGCGGGCCTGAAGAATTGAAGCAAGGCGAACTATAACCCTGCCACCGCGCTTAAGCCAGGAATGCCGGCTGCGATGACAGGTCATGTAATTGACCATTGCACAATTGCAGGCTGCGGTGCACGGCGCCGCGGGGTAGCGCGGCGTGCGTCACCACCACCACCGACCGACCGGTCACCGCGCGTTCCAGGTCATTGAAGAAGCTGGCCTGGGCGGCGGCGTCCAGCCCGGCGGTGGGTTCGTCCAGCACAATAAGGGCCGCGGGCGATAACAAGGCGCGCGCCAGACACAGGCGGCGCGCCTGCCCGGCCGACAACTGCGACCCCGTTTCGCCAGCCCAGGTGTCCAGCCCTTCCGGCAGCGCGCGCACAAAGTCGCCCAGGCGGGCGGCATCCAGCGCGCGCCACAACGCCGCGTCATCGGCGTCGGCGTCGCCGATCAACAGATTGGTGCGCAGCGTGCCCAGGAATACGGGGGCATCTTGCGACAACAAGGCGATCCGGCGGTGCCAATCACGCTGCGTGCACGCGCGGGCGTCGACGCCGCCAAAGCGCACCTGCCCGCCTTGCGGATCTTCCAGCCGCAGGATCAGGTGCAACAGCGTGGACTTGCCCGCGCCGCTGGCACCCAGAATAGCCACGCGTTCGCCCGGTTCGACATGCAACTGGATGCCGTCCAGCACGGCGGGGCTGTGGTCCGCCGACCGCGCCGGGTAGCGAAACGTCACCCCGTCCAGCTCCAGCGCGCCGCTTTGGGGCAAGGCGCACGGGTGGGCGGGGTCCTGCATGTCGGGTTGGGCCTGCGTGACTTCACGGATGCGCGCGGCGGCAGTCATGGCAGAGCCCATGCGTGACGCGCCTCGCATGATGGGGCCGGCCACTTCAAAAACGCCTATCACCGCCAGCAGTAGCCCGACCAGTACGGGGCCGTCGATACCGCCTGCTTCGTGGGTGCCCAGGCCGAACCACAGCAATGCCAGCACCGACACACCCGCGGCGACCTGCAAGAACCACTGACCGCGTGCGGCGACACGCGCCTGGCTGCGTCGAGCGCGCGCGCTGGCCTCGCACAGGTGCTGAAAATGTTCGGCGGTCTGCGCCTGCGTGTGCAGCGCGACCATGTCGGCGTGACCTTCCACGGCGTCCAAGGTCGCCGCGCGCAGCCCGGCGGCGCTTTCCTGGGCGGCCGCGCCGGGCTTTTTCGCGGCGCGCAGCAGCCACAGCGGCACCAGCACGCAAGCGGTCAGCAAGGCCAGCGCAAACGTCAACGCCGCTGCCGGCACCCACATTCCCAAAACGGCGGTCAAGACGGCGCCGGCCAACACGGCCGTCGCCAAGGGCGCCAGCACAAAGAGGAACACCGTGTCCAACGCGTCGACGTCGCCTGTCATGCGCGCGACCAGATCGCCGCTGCGATAGCGGGCGAGTTGTCGCGGGGTCAAACGGATCAACGCGCCAAACACCATGGCGCGCAGGTCGGCCAACAGGCGCAGCGTGGCGGAATGCCCGACCACGCGGTCGGCGTAGCGGGACACGATGCGCAGGAACGACAGGCCGCGCACCAGCGCGGACGGGGCAAACAGGTTGAACACACCGCCCGCCCCCGCCAAGGCCGCGCCCGTCAGGAACCAACCCGACACGCCCAGCAAGCCGACGCCAGCAGCAACGGTAGCCAGCGCACAGAACAATGCGAGCAAAAGCCCGCTTTTTCGGCGTGCGTATAGCGGCAGCAGCAACAGCAGATTCTTCATGCGTCTTCCAAGCCGCCGTTGGCCAACCGAAGCACCCGGCCGACGCGCGCGGCCACGGCCGGCGAATGCGTGGCCAGCAACAAGGTCCGGCCGACGGCAAATTTCAGAATTTCCTCAAGCACGCGCGCCTGCGTCGATTCGTCCAGATGCGCGGTGGGCTCGTCCAGCAGGATCAGCCCCGGGTCGCGCAGGAACAAGCGCGCCAGCGCCACGCGCTGCGCCTGCCCGCCTGACAAGCCGTGACCACGGCTGCCCAGCAGCGTATCCAGGCCTTGCGGCAAGGCACCGGTAAACGTTAGCACGCACGCGCGACGCGCGGCTTCGTGCACGTCGGCATCGGACGCGGCCGGGCGGCCCAGGCGGATGTTGTCGGCGATGGACCCGGCCAATAGCTGGGGCGTCTGGCCGATCAACGCCACGCGCCCGCGCAAAGCGGCTTCGTCCCATGCCTCAAGCGGCCGACCGTCGACGAGGATGTGGCCCTGGTAGGGGCGCAGGCGGGCGATGGCCTCGATCAGCGTCGACTTGCCGATGCCGCTGGGACCCATCAACGCGGCGTGTTCGCCGGGCGCCAGCGTTAGCGAGGCATCAGACAGCACCGGTTGCGCGCGGCCCGGCGCCAGCACGGTCAGCGCAGACACCGACAGTGCCGCCGCCGACAAGTGCAATCGGGCGGTGGCGTAGGGGGGGCTTTGCAGTTGCGGTTGCGATGGCGAGTGCGGTTGCGAATGCGGCTGCGGCTGCGGCTGCGGCTGCGGCTGCAGTTGCAGTTGCGGTTGCGGCTGCCCGTGGACCCGCCCCGGTTCGGCGGCATCGTCCATGGGCAAGCCGTCGAACAGCACCGCGATTTGCGTCACGGCGGCCAGCGCGGTGGCGCGGTCGTGATAATGCGCGGCGAACTGGCGCAGCGGTGCGTAGACTTCGGGCGCCATCAGAAGGCAGAACAAGCCCGCCTGCAACGTCAGGGGCGACCAGCGCACATCCAGGAAGCCCAGGTACGTCAAGCCGATGTACACGGCCACGCCCGCCACGCCCAGCGCGGCGAAGAATTCCAGCACGGCGGACGACAGGAATGCGATGCGCAGCACCGACATCGTGCGCTGGCGCAGCGCGTCGCTGGCGGCCACGACCGAGGCGGCTTCGGCGTCGGCGCGGCCATACAGTTTCAGTGTCGACAAGCCGCGCAAGCGATCCGCGAAGAAGCCCGACAAGCGCGCAAAGGCGCGCAAATGGCGGCGGCTGGCGCCTTGCGCGCCCCACCCCACCAGCGCCATGAACAAGGGAATCAGCGGCGCCGTGATCAGCAGCACCAGGCCGGCCACCACGTCCACCGGCAGCAACACCACCGAAAACGCCACGGGCAATAACGCCGCGGCGGCCATGGCGGGCAGGTATTTGGCAAAGAAGCCGTCCAGCGCTTCCACCTGGTCCACGACCGCGCTGGCCAATTCGCCCGAGGCCTTGCCCCGGGTCCAGTAAGGCCCCTTGGCTACCATTCGTGAAAACAAGGACTGGCGCACGTGACGCTTGATGCGTTCAGCGGCATCGGCGCCGGCGCGTTCGCCCGCCCAGGTGATGGTGGCGCGCAGCAGCATCAACGCCGCGATGGCCAGGATGCTGGCCAGCAGTTGCTGGCGCGGCGCGTGCTGAACGATTGCGGCGTCCAGCACACGCGCGAGCAACCACGCCTGCACCACCAGCAACGCGCCGCTGACCAGCGGCGCGGCGCCGGCGAGCATCAAGCCGGGCCTGGCCGCCTTGGCCAGCGTCATCAACCACCGCGATTGTTCGCGCGGCGGCTTCTGCAAACTGGCCGACGGGTCATGCTCCAGGCTGCTGGCGCCGCCGCTCACTCGTCGTTACGGCTGACGCGCGGGTCGTGCGAGTGACCTTCGCGCAGCTCGAACCACATGGCGTTGAGGATGGCAAAAGCGCATGCCAGGCCCAGGCCGAGTATCCATGAGAAATACCACATGAGGCGGCTCCTTTTAGTACGAATTGGGCGTGCCGCCCACGGATTCATGGGTGACCTTGCCGCGCATGACGCGATACACCCAGGCGGTGTACAGCGTCACGATCGGCAGGAACACAGCCACGGCAATCACCATGATCCACAGCGTCAGGTGGCTGGACGAACCGTCCCAGATGGTCAGGCCGGCTTGCGGCTTGGTCGAGGACGGCATGACGAACGGGAACAGCGCAAAACCCACCGTCAGAATGACGCCCGTGATCGACAACGCCGATGCCAGGAACGCCAGCATGTTGGCGCGCGCCGTCAACAGCAGCACCACCAGCAGCGCGCCGCCCACGCCCAGCGCGGGCGCAATCCACATCAACGGCCACGTCGCGTAGTTGGCCATCCACGCACCGGACTGCACCGCCACGGTCTTGAGCATGGGGTCGGACGGGCCGCCCATGTTGACCGCGCTGGTGATGGTGTGGCCGCCTATGCCGCCGGCCACCCAGAAACCACCCGCCACGAACAGCGCCGCGGTCAGCAGGCCGGCCAGCCGCCCCCAATTGCGGGCGCGCGAGGACACGGGATCGTCCGTGCGCCAGGCCAGCAGCACCGCGCCGTGCATGGCCAGCATCACCACGCTGAGCACGCCGGCCAGCAAGGCGAACGGCGCGAACAGCTGATAGAAGTGCCCTTCGTAGATGGGCCGCAACGTCACGGGGTCAAAGGTGAACGGCACGCCCAGGATGATGTTGCCCATCGCCACACCGAACACCAGCGAGGCCACCACGCCTGAAAAGCACAGCACGCCATCCCAGCTGTTGCGCCAGCGCGTGCCTTCCATCTTGCTGCGGTACTTGAAGCCCACGGGGCGCAGGATCAGCGCGATCAGCACCAGCATCATCGCCAGGTAGAAGCCGGAGAAGGATGCTGCGTACAACAGCGGCCAGGCGGCAAAGATGGCGCCGCCCGCCGTGATCAACCACACCTGGTTGCCTTCCCATACCGGGCCGACAACGTTGATGACGATGCGGCGTTCGGCGTCCGTCTTGGCCACCACGGGCAGCAAGGCGGCCACGCCCAGGTCAAAGCCGTCCATGACGGCAAAACCGATCAGCAAGGCGCCCAGCAGCACCCACCAGATGACACGCAAGGTGCCGTAATCAAAAGGAATCAGGGTGTCCATGTGCTTGTCTCCGCTTAGGCGCGCACGGCGGCGCGCACAGGATCGGCGGCGGCGTCGCTTGCCACCGGCCCATCGGATTTCGGACCCGCCTTGATGGCGTGCAACATGACCTTCACGCCGATGATCAGCAAGACGGTGTACAGCACCAGGAAAATGGCAAGGCTGATGGCCAGGTCGGCAATCGTCAGGCCGGATGCCGCGTAGTACGTCGGCAGCACGCCTTCAATCACCCAGGGCTGGCGGCCATACTCGGCCACGAACCAGCCGCTTTCAATTGCGACCCAGGGCAGCGGCAAGCTCCACAGCGCCACCTTCAACAAGCCACGGCGACTGTCCAGGCGGCCGCGCGAGGCCAGCCAGAACGCCACGCCGAAGAACAGGATCAGGTACATGCCCACCGCGACCATGATGCGGAACGCCCAGAACAACGGCGCCACGTTTGGCACGGTGTCGATCGCGGCCTGCTTGATGTCGGCCTCGGTCACCTTGGTCATGTCTTCTTGATAGCGCTTGACCAGCAGCGCGTAGCCCAGGTCCGGCCAGGTCTTGTCAAAGACCATGCGCGCGTCCGTGTCCTTGGGGTTGGCGCGGATTTTCTGCAAGGCTTCATACGCCACCATGCCGTCGCGGATGCGGTTTTCGGCGCGCAGGATCAGGTCGTCGATGCCCAGCAGCGGCGTGGTCAGCGAACGCGTACCGATGATGCCCATGACGTACGGGATCTCGATAGCGAAGTCGTTCTTGCGTTCGGCCTGGTTGGGTATCGCGATCAGGTTGAAGGACGCGGGCGCGGGCTCGGTGTGCCACATGGATTCCATGGCCGCGATCTTCATCTTCTGATGCTCGGTGGTCAGGTAGCCGCTTTCGTCACCCAGCACCACCACCGACAGCGCGCCCGCCAGGCCGAAGCTGGCGGCCACGGCCATCGAGCGCTTGGCCAGGTCGGTATGACGGCCCTTCAGCAGGTACCAGGCGCTGATCGACATCACGAACATGGCGCCCGCGACGTAGCCGGCGCTGACCGTGTGCACGAACTTGGCCTGCGCCACCGGGTTGAAGATCACCGCGGCGAAGTCGGTCATCTCCATGCGCATGGTGTCGGGGTTGAAGATGGCGCCCACCGGATTCTGCATCCAGCCGTTGGCGATCAGGATCCACAGCGCCGAAAAGTTGGTGCCGAACGCCACCAGCCAGGTCACGACCAGATGGCTGACCTTGGACATGCGGTTCCAGCCGAAGAAGAACAGGCCGACGAAGGTGGCTTCCAGGAAGAAGGCCATCAGCCCTTCCAGCGCAAGCGGCGCGCCGAAAATATCACCCACGTAGTGGCTGTAGTAGGACCAGTTCATGCCGAACTGGAACTCCATCACCACGCCGGTGGCCACGCCCAAGGCAAAGTTGATGCCGAACAGCGTGCCCCAGAACATCGTCATCCGTTTCCAGATGGGGCGACCGGTCATGACGTACACGCTTTCCATGATGGCCAGCATGAACGACAGGCCAAGCGTGAGGGGGACGAACAGGAAATGGTAAAGCGCGGTCGCGGCAAACTGGAATCGCGACAGGTTGACGACGTCTAGATCAATCATTGGGGCGCTCCCAAGCAGTCAAGACACCGTGGCAACCGGCGTGGTTCCCAGGCCGACTCTGGCGCCATGTTACGGGCGATGGATACAACTTCATAGCAGTTTCCTGAAAAATCGGGGCGCATGGCAGCTCAATCCTTGCCCCGCAATTTGCCGGCGAAGCCCAGCACTTTCTGCACTTGCGAACCCAGTCGCATGAGCTTCTGCACGGTCTCCGGGGGCAGGCGTTGAACCTCGTCGAACCATCCAGACGACAGTTCGATGAGTTCCAGCATTTCGGTCATGCGTTCTTGCGCGTAGGCGTCGTTGGGCCCCGACGGGGTCTCCAGGAGGGTGTCGCGCAGCAGGGTCATCGTGGGATTGATTTCGCGCTTGCGCTTTTCTTCCATCAGGATGCGGAAGATTTCCCAAACGTCTTTGGGCGTTTCGAAGTAATCGCGCCGGTCACCCACTTGGTGGACCAGCTTGACCAGGCGCCACGATTGCAACTCCTTCAGGCCCAGGCTGACGTTCGAGCGCGAAAAACCCAGCGTCTCGGCAATTTCGTCGGCATTCAGGGGATCCGGGTGCAGGAACAGCAGCGCGTAGATCTGGCCAACCGTGCGGTTCACACCCCAACGGCTGCCCATTTCGCCAAAGTGCAAGACGAAACGTTCGTTTTGAGGGGTAAGAACCATGTTTTTATTGCGCCGAAGGACTAGAGCGCGGCGATTTGGAGAGATCCAGTTACACCGCTTTCAGAAATTTCTGAAATTATCGAACAAACTGTGCGATTGCGCAAACCACAATATCGGCAGGGGCAAAGACGCAAGCGACGCTTCGTGGCGGGAAAACGACGGGTGAAATGGCGAGGGAGGGGAAACGACCGGGTGGAAACGACGGTCACCGCTGCGGGTGACAGGCAACGACAACAGCCACCGGCCTGAAGGGCGCGGTGGCTGTGAAGGTAGGGAAAAACCTGCGGCTATTCAGGCTATCTGATAGAGCCTATCCCGAGAGCCTGTCCTGAGAGCCTGCCCCAAGACCCGGCACCGGGCCACATCAAGAGGCCCAGGCGTGGGGAAAGCCTGAGGAAATGGGATGCCCGAGCTTTTAGCCCGCCTTGACGGTCACGGCGGCGGAAACGCGCTTGGCCTTGGCGCGCGCGGCGGCCACGTCGTCGGCCACGGCCAGGCCCACGCCCATGCGGCGCTTGACGAAGGATTCTGGCTTGCCGAACAGCCGGATGTCGGTGCCCGGTTCGGCCAGCGCTTCCGCCACGTTGTGAAAGGACACGGCGGCGGCGTCCACGCCGCCATAGATCACGCTGCTGGCGCCGGGCTGGCGCAGGCTGGTGTCCACCGGCAGGCCCAGCAAGGCGCGGGCGTGTAGTTCAAATTCGTTCTGGGTCTGGGTAATCATGGTGACCATGCCGGTGTCATGCGGACGCGGGCTGACTTCCGAGAACCAGACCTGGTCCCCCGCCACGAACAGCTCGACACCGAAGATGCCCAGGCCGCCCAGATCCGACGTGACGGCCAGCGCGATTTCTCGGGCGCGTTCCAGCGCGGCGGGCGACATGGGATGCGGCTGCCAGCTTTCAACGTAGTCACCGTCAACCTGCTTGTGGCCGATGGGCTCGCAATAACGGGTTTCGACCTGGCCGTCGGCGCCGCGCGCGCGCACCGTCAGCAGGGTGATTTCGTAGTCGAAGCGGATGAATCCTTCAACAATCGCCCGGCCCCCGCCTACCCGGCCGCCTTCCTGGGCATAGCGCCAGGACTGGGCGACGTCATCCGCGCTTTTGATGACGGATTGGCCCTTGCCGGACGAGGACATCACCGGCTTGATGACGCAGGGGTAGCCGATGCCGCCGTCAATGGCGGCGCGCAATTCTTCTTCGGTGTCGACAAAACGGTAGGGAGAAGTGGGCAGGCCCAGCGTCTCGGCCGCCAGGCGGCGGATGCCCTCGCGGTTCATGGTCAACTGGGCGGCGCGCGCGGTCGGCGTCACGCGGGCCACGCCCGCCGCTTCCAGCTCGACCAGCAAACTGGTGGCAATGGCCTCGATTTCGGGGACAATAACGTGCGGCTGTTCCTGCTGGATGATCTTTTTCAGGGCGTCCGCGTCGGTCATGGACACCACATGCGCACGGTGCGCCACCTGATGGCCCGGCGCGTCGGCGTACCGATCCACCGCAATGACTTCCACGCCCAGCCTTTGCAGGGCAATGATGACCTCTTTGCCCAATTCGCCCGAACCGAGCAGCATGACTCGGGTGGCCAGGGGGGACAGGGGCGTGCCAAGGACGGGGCTGGAAATGCTGGACATGGAGCGGGCCTGGATAAGAAGAATTGAAAGCCGTTGAAAAGAGCCGCCAGAATGCCATACGGCCCTGGCGGGGGCAAACCCGCCCACTGATATTAAAATCCCCGCATGACTGATCATCCCATCACTTCGTCCGATGCCGCGCTGGCATCCGCCCGCCGCACCTTGCAAGTCGAAAGCCAAGGCCTGCTGGACCTGTCCGCGCGGCTGGACGATTCGTTCTCGCAGGTTGTCGCGCTGCTGCTGGCCTGCCGGGGCCGCGTCGTGGTCACCGGCATCGGCAAGACCGGGCACATCGCCCGCAAGATCGCCGCGACCTTCGCCTCGACGGGCACGCCCGCCTTCTTCGTGCATGCCGCCGAAGCGGTGCACGGGGATCTGGGCATGATCACGAAAGACGACGTGGTCATCGCCATCTCTTATTCAGGAGCCGGGCAGGAATTGCTGACCATCCTGCCGGTGGCGCGCCGCATGGGCGCCAAGCTGGTGGCCATTACCGGCAACCCGCAATCCGAATTGGCGCAGTTGGCCGACGTGCACCTGGACGGCAGCGTGGCGCAGGAAGCCTGCCCGTTGAATCTGGCGCCCACCGCCAGCACCACGGCGGCGCTGGCGCTGGGCGATGCCCTGGCGGTTGCCTGCCTGGAAGCGCGCGGCTTCAGTCCGCAGGATTTCGCGCGATCCCACCCCGGTGGCGCGCTGGGCCGCCGCCTGCTGACGCTGGTGCGCGACGTGATGCGCCAGGGCAACGCCCTGCCCATCGTGCTTGCCGGCACGCCGGTGTCGCAAGCGCTTGAGGTGATGTCCGCCAAGGGCATGGGCATGACCGTCGTGACCGACGCGCAACACCGCCCGCTGGGCATCTTCACCGACGGCGACTTGCGCCGCCTGATTGCCCGGCACGGCGATATCCGCAGCTTGACCGTGGAGGCGGGCATGACCCGATCGCCACGCAGCATCCCCCCCGACGCATTGGCCGTCGAGGCCGCGCAGCAGATGGACGAGCTTCGTCTCAGCCAGATGCTGGTGTTGGACGCAGACGGCGCGCTGCTGGGCGCCTTGCACATGCATGATCTGATGGCCGCTAAAGTGGTATGACTATGACTCTTCCTGCTTCCGTGACTCACCCGGCCGAAGCGCTGGTTCTTGCCCGCATCCCCGCTACCGTGCGCGACCGCGCCGCCGCCGTGCGCCTGATGGTGTTCGACGTGGACGGCGTGCTGACCGACGGCAGCCTCTATTACGGTGAAGGCGGCGAACTGCAAAAGCGCTTTCACGCCCTGGACGGCCACGGCCTGCGCCTGTTGATGGAAGGTGGCCTGACGGTGGCGCTGATGACGGGCCGTTCGGGCCCCATCGTTGCCCGCCGCGCCGCCGAACTGGGCATCTCGGAAGTGATGCAGGGCGTGCGCGACAAGGGTTCAGCACTGGCAGAACTTGCGCAGCGCTCGGGTGTCCAACTGAATCAAACCGGCTACATGGGCGATGACATCATCGACCTGCCGGCCATGCAACGCGCGGGTTTCGCAGCCAGCGTGCCCAACGCGCCCGGCTATGTCAGCCAGGCCGCCCACTGGGTTTCCACGCAGGCCGGCGGCAGCGGCGCGGTGCGCGAATGCTGCGACCTGCTCTTGGCCTCCCAAGGACGCCTGGGCGCGTTCCTGGCGGCGCCCGGCCTGCTGGGCCCCGGCGCCATCCAATGACGGCCACGAACTTCGACACGCCCTGGCGGCGACACTGATGAAAGAACGTTTTCCTTCCCTGATTGCGCTGTTCCTGCTACTGGTGCTGGTCACCAGCTCGTGGTGGGCCGCCGATTACGCACAGCGGGCGATCCAGGTCGACCCGCCGCGCCGCATCACCCACGAAATGGACGCGTGGTCGCGCGATTTCGTCATGCTGCGCACGGACCCGACGGGCCGTCCGATCAATCGGCTGGAAGGCGAATACGCCGAGCATTTCCCCGACGACGATTCGTATCACATCACCGCGCCCCGCGCGGTGGGCCAGCGCGAAGCCAACCCAGTGACAGTGGGCGTCTCGAAAACCGCCGTGATGGAACAAGGCGGCAAGCGCATCGTCATGAATGGCGACGCGCACGTGCATCGCCAGCCCGACGCCAACAACGACGTGCTGGATGTACGCAGCCAGCAGTTGATCATCCTGCCCGACGAAGACGTGGTGTATACCGACCTGCCGGCGGAAGTGCTCAAGGGCCGCTCGCGCATGAACGGCAAGGGCATGCACTACAACAACAAGACGCGCCAATTGCAGGTGTCCGCGTCGACGGATGTTGAAATTGCCGGTTCCGAAGGCAAGCAACAGCGCCGCACCGAGATACCCGCCAACAACACTGACCAAAAGAAACCATGACCGACCTTCGGACTCTCTTTGCCCCGACGACTCGCCTGCTTGGCGCCGTCCTGCTGACGGCCTCGGTGTTTGCGCCCGCCCACGCGGCCGAGCCCGCCAAGCCGGCTGAAGAGCCCAGCACTCTGATCCTGTCGGACACGCTGCACTATGACGACGTAAAGAAACAAAGCGTTTTCACTGGCAACGTCAACATGACGCGCGGCCTGATGACGCTGACGTCCGACACGCTGGAAATGCACGAAGACGCACAGGGCGGGCAGTACGGCACGGCTACCGCCAACAAGGGCAAGGTCGTGACCATCCGGCAAGAGCGCCCCGAGACGTTCGAGCTGATCGAAGGCAAGGGCCTGCGCGCGGAATACGACGGCACCAAGAGCACGTTCGACCTGATCGGCCAGGCCGTTGTGGTCCGTTACGTCTGTGGCAAACCGTTCGACACGATTCGCGGCGAACGGGTACGCTACAACGAAAAAACCGGCACCTATGAAGCGCAGGGCGGTCCCAATTCCGCCGCTGCCGGCGGTCGCGTGCGTTCGGTTGCCGAACCTCGCGCCAAGTCCGATGCCGCCGTGGCCGAATGCCGCAAGCAGCAAGCCGCCAAGAAAGGACGCTAAAGCGTCCCCCATGCAACACCACTCGCAGCCACGATGAACCAACCTTCTGTGCCCACACCCGTGACCTCCGCCCCCTCGGGGGTCAAGCAGGGCAGCCTGCGCGCAACCGGCTTGCGCAAGACCTATAACGGCCGGACCGTGGTGCAGGATGTGTCCCTGTCCGTGGTCAGTGGCGAAGTCGTGGGCCTGCTGGGCCCGAACGGCGCCGGCAAGACCACCAGCTTCTACATGATCGTGGGCCTGGTGCCCGCGGACGCCGGACGCATCGAGATCGACGGCGCCGTGATCACGGCGATGCCGATCCACAAGCGCGCGCGCATGGGCCTGTCGTACCTGCCGCAGGACGCATCCGTGTTCCGCCGCCTGACCGTCGAGCAGAACATCCGCGCCGTGCTGGAATTGCAGCTGGGGCCCGATGGCCGCGCGCTGTCCACGGCCAAGATCAACGAGCAGATGGAATCGCTGCTTGAAGAGCTGCAGATCGGTCACATTCGCAGCAATGCCGCCATTTCGCTGTCGGGCGGCGAACGCCGCCGCGTGGAAATCGCACGCGCGCTGGCCACCAGCCCGCGCTTCATCCTGTTGGACGAACCCTTTGCCGGCGTGGACCCCATTGCCGTCATCGAGATCCAGCGCATCGTGCGGTTTCTGAAGGGCCGCGGCATCGGCGTGCTGATCACCGACCACAACGTGCGCGAAACGCTGGGCATCTGCGATCGCGCCTACATCATCAGTGAAGGCAAGGTGCTGACCGACGGTCACCCGGACGAAATCGTGGGCGATCCCGCCGTGCGCCGCGTGTACCTGGGCGAGCACTTCCGCATGTAACGGGCACCCTGGGGAAGACCCCTAGTCGCCTCTCGGGCGAAGGCAAATACGCCCTAGGGGTTCAGCCATAAAAATGCCATGTTCTTGCGCTAGGTCAGCTTGTTTTCTCGGCCCGAGTCTATACACTAGTACTAAACGCACCCACCAATCCAAGGAGAACGCCTAACGACCTCACCGCGCATTTTGCGCACCCATTTTTCTCTTTTAGAAGGAGAGCACACTATGAACCTGAGCATCTGCGGTCGTCACCTCGACGTCACCCCGGCAATCCGGGAATATGTCATGAACAAACTGGCGCGAGTGCTGCGGCATTTCGATCACGTCATCGATACCCAGGTCATGCTCTCAGTAGAGCCCCTGCGGCACAGAGCCGAAATCACCATGCGTCTAAGCGGTAAGGATATTCATTGTGAAGCGACCGATGAAAATCTCTACGCAGCCATAGACCTTCTTGCTGACAAAGTCGACCGTCAGGTCATCAAGCACAAGGACAAGGTACGAAGTCACTCAGCGGAGTCCGTGAAGCGGCAAGCGGCGAGCCTCTCGCCACCCCAGCAGTAATGCGCTTCATGATCACTCGCCCTGCGCGATAAGCTAAACAGCGATTGTAAAAATCCTGCCTAAGTCCCGGTGTCCCGCTAGACGTCAGTCCAGCCGGGGCATCGGCAAAACTCCCCGCTCTACCCCCTCTCCCGCATTCCCCAATCCCCCTGTTTTTGCCGTGCCTGGCCATGTCCACGGGCTGGACGCTGTGTGTGAACGCCCACAACGCGCCGCGATCAGACTATGCTGTCGCTCTTGCCACGCCGTTCGCCGCCTGTCCACCGGGCGGGGCGCCAGGCCAATTTATTGCACTGCGTCATATAACCATATAATGATCCGATGAATCATTTGTCGCGCATCCTACCCGCCGGCAACGTCGTGCTCGATATGCTCGCAACGAGCAAGAAACGGGCATTCGAACAAGCTGGCCTTCTCTTTGAAAACAATCATGGCTTGGCACGCGCGCTCGTGTTCGACAGCCTGTTTGCCCGGGAACGTTTAGGCTCCACTGCCCTTGGGCAGGGCGTGGCCGTTCCGCATGGCCGCGTGAAGGGGCTTGAGCAGGCGTTGGCGGCGTTCATCCGCTTGAGCCAGCCGATCTCGTTCGACGCGCCCGACGGGCAACCGGTGTCGATGCTGCTGTGCCTGCTGGTGCCGGAAACGGCTACGCAACAGCACTTGGACATCCTGGCCGAATTGGCGCAGCTGATGTCCAACAAGGCATTGCGCGAGGCCCTGGCCACCGAACCCGACGCGGCCATCGTCCACCGCATGCTGACCACCGGCCAACTCTGATCCTCGCGGAAACGCTGCCATGCTCACGGTGCAGGAACTCGTCGACGACAACGCCGACAAAATCCCCTTTAACTGGATTTCGGGCCAAGGCGCCGCTGACCGCGCCATTCCCGATGACGGCATGGCGGCCGCCGATCTTGTCGGCCACCTGAACCTGATCCACCCGTCGCGCATCCAGGTGTTCGGCCAGGAAGAACTGGCGTATTACACGCGCTTCGACCTGCGGCGCCGCATGCACCACATGGACGAGCTGCTGATTGGCGGCGTGCCGGCCATTTTGCTGGCCGACGGCCTTACGCCGCCGCAAGACCTGGTGGACCAGTGCGACCAGCATCAGGTGCCGCTGTTGTCCACGCCGGTCGCTGCCGCGCAGCTGATCGACCTGCTGCGTATCTACCTGGGCAAGAAGCTGGCCCCCACCACCACCGTGCACGGCGTGTTTCTTGATGTGCTGGGCCTGGGTGTATTGATTACCGGCGAGTCGGGCCTGGGCAAAAGCGAGCTGGCGCTGGAACTGATTTCACGCGGCCACGGCCTGGTGGCCGACGACGCGGTGGAGTTCTCGCGCACGGCGCCCAACATGATCGAAGGCCACTGCCCCCAGCTGCTGCAAAACCTGCTGGAAGTGCGCGGCCTGGGCCTGCTGGATATCCGCACCATCTTCGGCGAGACCTCGGTACGCCGCAAAATGCGCCTGAAGTTGATCGTGCATCTGGTGCGCGCCACCGCGCAAGACAAGTTCGAACGCCTGCCCCTGCAAGACATCACGCAAGACATGCTGGGCCTGCCCGTGCGCAAGGTGATGCTGCAAGTGGCCGCCGGCCGCAATCTGGCGGTGCTGGTCGAAGCCGCCGTGCGCAACACGATACTGAAGTTGCGCGGCATCGATACGCTGGGCGAATTCATGGAACGCCAGGCCATGGCGATCCTGCAAAGCAGCAAATGAACGCACGCGGTCTCGCGGCATCGTGAGCCTGTACGAAACCCTGGCCGACGAGATCGCCAAATCGATCCGAGACGGCGTCATGCGCGCGGGCGACAAGCTGCCCTCGGTGCGTGAAGCGTGCGCGGCGCGCGGGGTCAGCCCGTCCACGGTATTCCAGGCGTACTACCTGCTTGAAGCGCGCGGCCTGATCCGCGCGCAGCCACGTTCGGGCTACTACGTGCACGCCCCCGCCGAATCCCGGCCGCCTGAACCCGGCACATCCAGCCCGGACGGCGAGTCGACAGAACTGGCCATCAGCGAACGCATCTTCGACATCCTGGGTTCCGTGCGCAATCGCGACGTGACGCCGCTGGGGTCTGCCTTTCCGTCGCCCCTGCTGTTTCCGCTGCCCCGCTTGGCGCAGGCCATGGCCGCGCATCTGAAACGCCAGGACCCGCTGGATACTGTCGAAGATCTCAGCCCCGGCAATCCCGGCCTGCGGCGGCAGATCGCCTTGCGCTATCTGATTGGCGGCATGAACGTGCCGGCCAGCGACATCGTCGTTACCAACGGCGCGCTGGAAGCGTTGAACCTTTGCCTGCAAGCCGTCACGCAAGTGGGCGACACGGTGATGGTCGAAGCCCCAACGTTCTACGGCGCCTTGCAAGCCCTGGAGCGCCAGGGCCTGAAAGCGTTGGAAGTGCCGACGCATCCGCGCACGGGCGTGGACCTGGCCGCCATGGAGGCCGCCATCAAGCGGCACGCGCCCAGCGCCTGCTGGCTGATGACGCAATTCCAGAACCCGCTGGGCAGCCTGATGCCCGACGACAAGAAGCGTCAGTTGGTGGAAATGCTGGCGCGCCACGGCATTCCGTTGATCGAAGACGATGTTTACGGCGAACTCTATTACGGCGCCGCGCGGCCCGTGCCGGCCAAGGCCTACGACACCGAGGGGCTGGTGCTGCATTGCTCGTCGTTTTCCAAATGCCTGGCGCCCGGATACCGCATTGGTTGGGCGTCGGCGGGTCGCTACTCGCGACAGGTGCAGCGGCTGAAACTGTCGTCGACGCTGTCCGCGTCGGGCCCCGCGCAAGGCGCTATCGCCGAGTATCTTGAGCAAGGCGGATACGATCGCCATCTGCGCCGGTTGCGGCAAACGTTGCAGACGCAGCAAGACCGTATGGCCGACGCGATTGCACAAGAATTTCCCGCGGGCACGCGCGTGACGCGTCCGCAAGGCGGCTTCTTTTTGTGGGTGGAACTGCCGGCGGCGGTGGACGCGCTGGCACTGCATCGCGATGCGCTGGCGCGCGGCATCAGCGTGGCGCCCGGCCCGATTTTTTCAGCCAGCAGCCAGTTCGCCAGCGCCCTGCGCTTGAATTACGGGCATCCCTGGGACGCCGCGCACGAAGACGCCATCCGCGTGCTGGGCGAACTGGCCCGCCAGGCTTGCGCGCGGGCCAGCGCGAAGCGATAGACCCGCGGCAATCGGCATCAGTTCAGCGTTGACGCCGCACGCGCGCGCTTGACGTCCAGCGCGGTCACGCTGCCCGCTTCATTGCCCCAGCTATTGCGGATGTAGGACACCAGCATGGCGATATCACTGTCGTTCAGGATCTGGCCGAACGGCGGCATGCCGTGCGGCCGGGGATTGGCTGCCGTGGCGGGTGCGTACCCGCCATCGAGCACCATGCGGATCACGTTGGTGGGCACAGGCGCCGTCACGGTCGGGTTGCCCGCCAACGCCGGCCAGGCCGTACCGCTGCCCTGCCCTTGCGGCTGGTGACACTGCGCGCATTGCTGGCTGTAGATCTTGCTGCCCAGTTCCATGGCCGCCGGCGCCGCCGCCGATTGCTGGCGCGGCGTAGAGGCCGGCGTGGCCGGCAAGGACTTGATGTATACGCCGATAGCCAGCGCATCGTCATCCGTCAGGTGCTGCGTGCTGCCCAACACCACTTCGGCCATCGGGCCGCTGGCGCTGGAATGCGCCGAGATACCGGTCTTGAGCAACGCGGCGATATCGTCCGCCGTCCAGCGGCCCATGCCGGTCTGCATGTCGTTGGTGAGCGGCGGCGCGTACCAATCCAGCACCGGGATCACGCCGCCCGTCAGCGCCTCGGACGTCTTGGTGGCGCCCAGACGATTGCGGGGGGTATGGCAGGCCGCGCAGTGCCCCAGCCCTTCAACCAGGTAGCGGCCGCGATTCCATTGCACCGACTGGCCCGCGTCGGCCTCTTGCACGCCGGGCTTGAAGTACAACGCGCGCCAGGCCGCCAATAGCTCGCGCTGGTCGTACGGAAATGCCATGTCGGCCGGCCGATTCGCTTGCTCGACCGGCGGCACGCTACGCAGGTAGGCGTACAAGGCATCGGCGTCCGCGCGGCTGACGCGGGTGTATTCCGTGTACGGAAACGCGGGATACAGCAAGGTGCCGTCCTTGGACTTTCCGTTGTGCAGCGCCTGCCAGAAATCGTCGGCCGTCCACGAGCCGATGCCCGTCTTGTCGTCGGGCGTGATGTTGGGCCCGTAGACGGTGCCGAACGGCGTCGGTATGGGCGTGCCGCCCGCCAGCACCTTGCCGCCCCGGCTGGTGTGGCAGGCCATGCAGTTGCCCACTTGCGCCAGGTAGCGCCCGCGGTCGATCAGCGTGGCCGCGTCGGTCGTGGTGGCGGCTGGACCCGTGCTGGTGTCCTCGCGCGTGCCCAGCCAATACAGGCCGCCCACCGCAACGATCAGCGCAACGAGGACGAAGGTCAGGATTTTTTTGAACAGTTTCATGGTGGCCCCCGAGTCAGCGTTGCGCCTGGCTGCCGCATTGCGCGGGCAAGGTCAGCGAGCCCGCGGCGTCGGGCACATAGGGCTCGATCACGGGTTGCGACGACAGCCACGCCGCCAGGGCGCCGATGTCGGTGGGGGTAAGCTTTTGGGCGATGTCGGCCATGCAATCAGGCGCCGCCGCGCGACGCAGCCCGTTCTTCCAGCTGCCGATCTGCGAACCGATGTAGTCGCGCGGCAGGCCGAGCAAGCCGGGAATGGCGGGCATCAAGCCGCCCAGCGCGGCGCCATGACAGGACGCACAGGCGGGCAAGCCGCGCGCCGCGTCGCCCTGCAAGGCCAGCACGCGGCCCGCTTCCAGCGTGGCGCTGGAGACGTCCGCGCGGGTGGGCGGCGGATACGGCACATGCTGCTGCGAAAAATACTGGGCCATCTCGCGCAGGTAGTCGTCGGGCAGGCCGACCAGCAGATGCGACATGGGCCGGTACTGGCGGCGCTCATCGCGAAAGTTCAGCAGCTGATGATAGAGGTAGTCTTGAGGCTTGCCGGCCAGGCGGGGGTAATAGCCGTCGGTGCCGGCCCGGCCCTGCGCGCCGTGGCAGGCCGTACAGGCCGCAACCCGTGCCGCCATGGTGTCGGGACGCAGAGTGCCGGGGCTCAGAGTGTCGGGGCGCAGGCCATCGGGCGCTGCCGGCTGGGCCTCCGCAACGCTTGTCGTAAAGACAACAGCGGCAGCCGCGAGCACGCGGAAAATCGCCCTGAACCGCGGCAGTGAAACACTACGAATGGAAATGAGGGCTAACATCTACGTCGAATTCCTATCCCCCGAAAGCATGACGGCGGGGGTGTCGTAAGTGAATCGAACCAGTATCCGACCCGCAAGCTTACGCGACGGGGCAAGAAAGGGTACAGAACCAGATTCCCGAATTGCAGCCATATCAGATGCCATCCCGCCCGCATCGTCTCGGAAAAAGCGTGCCACAATCATGTCCATGTTGAAAGTCGTCCTTGTCACCGGCATCTCAGGTTCAGGCAAATCCGTTGCGCTTCGCATGCTGGAAGACGCCAGCTACACCTGCGTCGACAACCTGCCCGTGCGATTCCTGACGGAATTCATCGCCAATGCGCGCGACGAAGGCCTGGAACGCGTGGCCGTGGCCATCGACGTGCGCTCGCCCGGCGAACTGGCTGAACTGCCCGATGTGGTGACCGCGCTGCGCGCCATGGGCACCAGCCTGCGCGTGGTTTTCCTGGACGCCAACACCTCGACACTGGTGCAGCGCTATTCCGAATCGCGCCGCCGCCATCCGCTGACCGACCGCCTGCAACGCGGCGGTACACCGCCATCGCTCACTGACTGTATCGCGCTTGAACGCGAACTGCTGGCGCCGTTGCGGGAACAAGAACACGTCATCGATACCTCGGACCTGACGCCCGGCCAATTGCGTGCCTGGATCCGCGACCTGATCCAGGCCGACCGCGCGCCGCTGGTACTGACGTTCGAATCCTTCGCCTACAAACGCGGCGTGCCCGGTGATGCCGACCTGGTGTTTGACGTGCGCTGCCTGCCCAACCCCCACTACGACCGCAACCTGCGCCCCTTGACCGGCCGCGACGAACCCGTCGCCACCTGGCTGGCCGGGTACGAACAGGTGGGGCAGATGATCGACGACATCGCCGGCTTCTTGAACCGCTGGTTGCCGCTCTACACCCAAGACACCCGCAACTACCTGACCGTGGCGATCGGCTGCACGGGCGGCCAGCACCGGTCGGTCTATGTGGTCGAACAGCTGGCGCTGCGCTTTGCCGACCACGATCCCTTGCTGGTGCGCCACCGAAACCAACTGCCCACCGAATCCGCATGACCCTGCCCCGCCCGCTCCACCTGATCCTGATGTTGCTGCTGGCCATTGCCGTGGCCGGCTGCTCTTCTACCGGGGGGCGCAAAAAGGGCGGCGGCTACTACAAGGACGACGGGCCGGACGCCAATCCGCCGGCAAACCTGGACCAGGTGCCGGATGCGGTGCCGCGCATCGAACCCTATGCCAGCGGCGCGAACCGGCCCTACGTGGTGTTTGGCCAGCGCTACGTGCCCGACACCAGCGGCCAACCGTACAAGCAGCGCGGCATTGCGTCGTGGTACGGCAAGAAATTCCATGGCAATTCCACGTCCATCGGCGAGTCCTACGACATGTACGCCATGACGGCCGCGCACACGACGCTGCCGATTCCCAGTTATGCGCGCGTCACCAGCCTGGTCAACGGCAAGACGATCGTCGTGCGCGTGAATGACCGGGGGCCGTTCCACAGCGACCGCATCATGGATCTGTCGTACGTGGCGGCCTATAAGCTGGGCATCATCGGGCCGGGTAGCGGTCAGGTCGTAGTCGAGAGCATTCCCCAGGAAGAGATCCGCCGCCTGGCCTCGCAAGGCACGCCTGCCGCACCCCCGCCGGAACCGGCTTCGGCCACCGGCTCGCTGCCGATTCAGGCGCCCGTGTCCGCGGTGCCGGTCGCGCTGACGGCCGAACCGATCCCCGGCCCGGCGGCCGGATCAGCCCCGGTACGCCAAGCGCCGGCCGCCGGCATTGGCAGCGTGTATCTGCAAGTGGGCGCATTCAGCCAGCCCGGCAATGCGCAGTCGCTGGTGGCCCGCATCAATTCGCAGCTGAGTTCGGCGGGCGCCCCGCCCGCGCAGGTCGAGCAATCAAACAACCTGTATCGCGTGCGGATCGGCCCCTACCCCGACCGCCAAAGCGCCTTGAACGCGGTGCCGCTGGTGTCGGACCGCATCGGCATCCTGCCCAGTATCGCTACGCAGTAGACCCGTATGCCTGGCCGCCCCTACCAGGGCAGCTCTGCCTGCCCGTCGCAAATCCGCCGAGCCCGCGCGGTGCGGCTGACGTAGCGGTTGCCTTCGTGCGCCAGCAGCGCCTGCTTGCGCGGCAGGCCGCCACCAAACCCCGTCAATGAGGTATCGGCGCCAATCACCCGGTGGCACGGGATGATGATGATGATGGGGTTGCGCCCCACCGCGCCGCCCACCGCCTGCGCCCCCTTGGGCCGCCCCACGGTCCGGGCAAGATCGCCATAGCTTGCAAGCTTGCCGAATTCCAGCGCGCATAGCGCGTGCCAGACCTTGTGCTGGAACGTGGTGCCGATGGGGTCCAGCGCCACGTCGAAGCCGCGGCGCTTGCCCGCGAACCATTCGTCCAGCTCACGCCGCGCCTGCTCCAGAATCGGGTCGGCATCGGCGTGCGTCCAGCCTTCAGAAGACGGCAGCAATTCCTGGTCGGTAAACCAGGCGCCACGCAGGCCCTTGGGGCTGGCGACCAGGCGCAATTCGCCCAGCGGGGTCTCGATGTCGCGGTACGCAAGCGGCTCCAGCGGGTCGGCCGGCTTGTTCGACACAATGGTTGAATACGCCATGGCTTTACTCCGCCGACTTCTTGCGCGACAGCGCCCGGTTGTACAACACGTCGCGCGCCTGGCCCGTGACCTTGGCGGCGACCCTGGCAGCATCGCGCACGGACATCGATTCCAGCAGCGCGTCCAGCAGCACGTCGGTGCGCGGGTCGGCGTCCTCGTCAATTTCCTGCGCCACTTCGGCATGGGCGATCAAGACGAATTCGCCTTGCTCGCGATGCGCGTCGGCGGCCAGCCAGGCGGCGGCTTCACCCATCGTCAGCGTGGCGATTTCTTCAAAGCGCTTGGTCAGTTCGCGCGCCACCGTCAGTTGGCGGTCGGGCCCGCAGACTTCCAGCAGATCCGCCAGCGTGGCGGCCAGCCGATGCGGCGATTCAAACATCACCACGGGCGCGGGCAAGGCGCACCATGACCGTAGCCATCGCTGCCGAGCCACGGCCTTGGGCGGCGGGAAGCCCGCGAAGGCGTAGGCGGGGTTTTCATCGGTGGTAACGCCGCTGCCCATCAGCGCGGCGATGACCGCGCTGGGGCCGGGCACCGGCATCACGGCGAAGCCGGCTTCGCGCACGGCGCGCACTACACGGGCGCCGGGGTCGCTGACCGCGGGCGCGCCCGCATCCGACACCAACGCCACGCGCTGACCTTGGGCCAGGCGTTCGCAGATGGCTTGGGCGGCGGCGGCCTCGTTGTGGCGGTGCGCGGCCATCAGCGGCGTATTGACGCCCCAGGCGTCCAGCAGGGTGCGGCTGGCGCGCGTGTCTTCAGCGGCGATCACGTCGGCGCGTTGCAGGGCGTGCCAGGCCCGCAGCCCCAAGTCGCCCAGGTTGCCGATTGGCGTGGCCACGACATACAGCGTCGAAGCGGGCCAATGCTGCCCGGCAACGCGATCCGCCACGCGGCTCCAGGCGTCGCCAGCGGGCGGGGGTGAGACATTTTGATTCATTGCAGCCTACTGACACGGAAAACCATGTCAGTGTAGCCGCCAACCTCGCCATACCAGGAGCCCGCATGACGGATGAGACCTTGCGCCTGGCCTGCGATCTGGCACTGGCTGCACGACACCGCGCGGACAAGCGCCGTCGTCGGGCGGGCTCTCGGCGCCCGGCTGCCGGACGGCGCGCTGACCGAGGTGTCGACCGGGGTGTCGACCGAGGTGTCGACCCGGGCGCCGACCCTGGCGCCGACCCGCACGGCGGCATGCCCGCAGACACGCCGCAGCGCCGCTCGCCCACGCAGCGCAAGGGCGATCAGCACGAAGACGCGGCGTTGCGCTGGTTGCAGGCGCGCGGCCTGGTGCTGCTGGCGCGCAACCTGTGGACGCGCGCCGGCGAGCTGGACTTGGTGATGCGCGACGGCGGCACGCTGGTCTTTATCGAAGTGCGCGCGCGTGCCCTGTCCCGTTTTGGTGGCGCCGCCGCCAGCATCGGCCGCGCCAAGCAAGCCCGGCTGGCGCGCGCGGCGGCGCACTGGCTGCCCGAACTTGCCCGCCGCCATTTCCAGGGCGTGACGCCCCCCGCCCGCTTTGACGCGGTGGTGTTCGACGCCGGCCGGCCGCAATGGCTGCAAGACGCTTTTTCCCTTCCCTAGACACTGGCGGCGCCACCGCGACCCGGGCCGGTAACGGGCTGCCGCACAGTCGTTACGCCTGGACAGAACAGCGCGACTGCCGCGTGAGATAATCGCGCCCATGGATATGACCTCTCGTATGACGTCGCACTTTCGCGACGCCATGGCTGCGTGCGAACAAAGTATGAACGTCCTGGCGGAACCGCTGGCAGTGGCGGTCGACGTGCTGTTCGGCGCCCTGGCGAACAACGGCAAGATTCTGGCTTGCGGCAACGGCGGCTCGGCAGCCGACGCGCAGCATTTCATCGCCGAACTGGTGGGCCGCTTCGAGCGCGAACGCCTGCCACTGGCCGGCATCGCGCTCAATACCGACACCTCGATCCTCACCGCCGTCGGCAACGACTACGGCTTTGACGAGATCTACGAACGCCAGGTCAACGCGTTCGGCCAGGCCGGCGACGTGCTGGTCGCGATTTCCACCAGCGGCAATTCGCCCAACGTCGTGCGCGCCATGGAAGCCGCCAGCTCGCGCGAAATGCACGTGCTGGCCCTGACCGGCAAGGGCGGCGGCGTCATGGGGGAACTCATCACGCCGATGGACGTCCATCTATGTGTTCCCAGCGACCGCACCATGCGGATCCAGGAAGTCCATATTCTGCTGCTGCACGCACTGTGCGACGGCATTGACGCTCTTTTGCTTGGAGACACCGAATGATTTCTGACGTCAGAACCGCGGTTCGCCCCCTGATGCTCGCCGCGGCGCTGTCCACCGCGGCGCTCTCGCTGACGGCCTGCGCGCCCCTGATCGTAGGCGGCGCGGCCGCCACCACGGCGGTCGTGGTCACGGACCGCCGCACTTCCGGTATCCAGCTTGAAGACCAGAACATGGCCTTCAAGGCGCAAAGCCAGATCTCGCAAAAGCTGGGCGACACCGCCCGCGTCAATGCCATGGCCTATGGCGGCCACCTGTTGCTGACGGGCGATGTGCCCACCGAGCAGGCCAAAGCCGAAGCGACCACCATCGCCCAGGGCATCGAGAACGTCAAACAGGTCATCAACCAGCTGAACGTCGGCCCCATCGCCTCTTTTGGCACGCGTTCGAACGACACGTGGCTGACCTCCAAGGTCAAGACCGCGCTGATCAACACCAAGTACGTGCCGTCGGGCACCATCGCCCTGACCACCGACCACAGCGTCGTCTACCTGATGGGCAAGGTCACCCAGGCCGAAGGCGAATACGCCGCCAACGCCACGGCGGATGTGGGCGGCGTGGCCAAGGTGGTTAAACTGTTCGAGACCATCAGCCGCGAAGAAGCCATCCGGCTGTCCAACAGCAGCACCCGGGACGCCTCCACAGAAACCAAAGCGCCTATCCAAAGCGGCGCCGGCGCAGCACCCAGCGACAACAACGCGGCCGGCACCAGCAATGGCGTTGAAGCCATGCCTATCAAATGAAAAAAGCCATCGTAGCCCTCGCCGTCCTGGTGGCGGTTGGTATCGGCGCCTGGTTCGTCTGGCGCCCTGCCCAGACCGCCCCCGACGTCTCGTTCACCACGCTGGAAGGCAAAACCTTCTCGATGCAGGACTTGCGCGGCAAGGTCGTGCTGGTCAAGTTCTGGGCGACCAGCTGCGTCACCTGCGTGAAGCAGATGCCGGAAACCATCGCCGCCTATAAGGAATACGCCGCCAAGGGCTACGAGGCCATCGCGGTCGCCATGAACTACGATCCGCCCAATTTCGTCTTGAACTTCGCGGACCAGCGCAAGCTGCCGTTCCCGGTGGCGCTGGACACCAAGGGCGACATCGCGCGCGCCTTTGGCGACATCCGGCTGACGCCCACGGCGTTCCTGATCGACAAGCAGGGGCACATCATTAAGCGCTATCTGGGCGAATACGATGTGGCTGAGTTCCACGCCACCGTGGAAAAGGCGCTGGCGGCGGGCTGATCGCCCGGCTCTGCGGCCTTCCCCGGCCTGAATAAAAAACCGCCCACGAGGGCGGTTTTTCATTGGCGCGGTTTCATTGGCGGTGGCTTGCTTGCGGCCAGCCGAACCCATTCGCTGGGCCGGCAAACCCGGAACCTGCAACGGAACCAGGAGCCGCCTCTCAGGCTTAGAACGCCGGAATGACCGCGCCCTTGTACTTTTCCTGGATGAATTTCTTCACGTCCGCCGAGTGCAGCGCGTCGACCAGCTTCTTGATTCCCGGCGCGTCCTTGTTGTCGGAACGGGTGACCAGAATGTTGGCGTAAGGCGAATCGGCGCCTTCGATGAACAGCGCGTCCTTCGTGGGCACCAGGCCGGCTTCGAGCGCGTAGTTGGTGTTGATCAGCGCCAGGTCCACGTCGTCCAGCGAACGCGGCAGCATGGCGGCTTCAAGTTCGCGGAATTTCAGCTTCTTGGGGTTGTCGACCACGTCGGCGGCCGTCGCCAGGATGTTGGACGCGTCCTTCAGCTTGATGATGCCCTGCTTTTGCAGCAGCACCAGCGCACGCCCGCCATTGGACGGATCGTTCGGGATGGCGACGGTGGCGCCGTCCTTGAGGTCGGCCAGGCTCTTGATTTTCTTGGAGTAGCCGCCGAAGGGCTCGACGTGCACCAGCGCGACCGGCACGAGCGTGGCCTTGCGGTCTTTGTTGAACGTGTCCAGATACGGCTTGTGCTGGAAGAAATTGGCGTCCAGCTGCTTGTCCACCAATTGCAGGTTGGGTTGCACGTAATCGCTGAACACCTTGATGTCCAGCTCGACGCCCTGCTTGGCCAGCTGCGGCTTCACCACTTCCAGGATCTCGGCGTGCGGGACCTGCGTGGCGCCCACCACCACTTTTTCTGCATGGGCGGCGTTGGCCGCCACCAGGAAGGCCGATGCCGCCAGGGCGGCGCGGACGAAGTTCAAACGCATGGCTTGCCTCTTTTATGGAAATAAAATGGGGGCTGATACCCCGACCGGTGCGGATTTGCCCCCCTTTTGTGGGGGGCTCGCGTCTCGAAAACGCCCCAATTTACCTGAATGCCGGTTATTTGTCGGGCATATGGACATGGGTTTTAGGCATATGAAACGCGTGGGTACTACAATCCGTCGTATGCTTGCGCTACCGCGTTTCGAACGCGATGTTGTGCAGGCATTTTTTCTAACCACTCATACATATTTGCCGACTTAGCTGCCATGACCGACACCCCCGACCCTGCTGCCGTTTCGTCCCCCGCTGTCAAAGCCGCTGTGCTGTCTGAAGCACTGCCGTATATCCGACGATTCCACGGCAAGACCATCGTGGTCAAGTACGGCGGCAACGCCATGACGGAAGAGCGCTTGCAGCGCAGCTTCGCGCACGATGTCGTGCTGCTCAAGCTGGTGGGTCTGAACCCGGTGGTGGTGCACGGCGGCGGTCCGCAGATCGACGACGCGCTGCGCCGCATCGGCAAGCAGGGCACCTTCATCCAGGGCATGCGCGTGACCGATGCCGAGACCATGGAAGTGGTCGAATGGGTGCTGGGCGGCCAGGTCCAACAAGACATCGTCATGATGATCAACGAGGTCGGCGGCAAGGCCGTGGGCCTGACCGGCAAGGACGGCGGCTTGATCCAGGCTCAGAAAAAACTGATGGCCAACAAGGACAACCCCGCCGAACCCATCGACATCGGCTTCGTGGGCGACATCACGCTGGTTGAACCCGCCGTGGTCAAGGCCCTGCAAGACGACCAGTTCATTCCCGTGATCTCGCCCATCGGCTATGGCGAAGACGGCACGGCCTACAACATCAACGCCGACGTCGTCGCCGGCAAGATGGCCGAAGTGCTGGGCGCCGAAAAGCTGTTGATGCTGACCAACACCCCGGGCGTGCTGGACAAGGCGGGCAAGCTGCTGCGCAGCCTGTCGGCCCAGACCATCGACGAACTCTTCGCCGACGGCACCATCTCGGGCGGCATGCTGCCCAAGATCTCGTCGGCGCTGGATGCCGCCAAGAACGGCGTGAATTCCGTTCACATCGTCGACGGCCGCGTGCCGCACTGCCTGCTGCTTGAAATCCTGACCGACCAAGGCGTGGGCACGATGATCAGCTCGCATTGATGCGAGCTCAACGTCTGCTGTTACGGCCGGCGGTGCGTATGCGCCGCTCGCGCCGCATGGCCACGGGCGTTTCCGAACGCCTGTGGCTGTTTGACCTGGACAACACGCTTCACGACACCTCGCACGCCATCTTCCCGAAAATCGATCTGGGTATGACTATGGCGGTGGCCGAGGCGCTGAACGTGGACGTCGACACTGCCAACGACTTGCGCCGCAAGTATTGGCAGCGTTACGGCGCCACGATGATCGGCATGGTCCGCCACCACGGCGTCAACCCGCACGACTTCCTGCACCGCAGCCACGACTTCGACGTCAACCCGCTGGTGCGCGGCGAAAAGGCGCTGGCCTACAAGCTGCGCCAGCTGCCCGGCCGCAAGGTGCTGCTGACCAACGCGCCGCTGCGCTACGCCCGCTCCGTACTGCAACGCCTGGGCATCCTGCGGCAGTTCGACAGCCTGTGGGCCATTGAACATATGCGGCTGCATGGCGAATTCCGCCCCAAGCCGTCGCCCGCGCTGCTGCGTTATGTGCTGGCCCGCGAAGGCGTACCCGCCCACCGTGCCGTGCTGGTCGAAGACACGCTGGCCAACCTGCGCGGCGCGCGCCGCGTCGGCGTGCGCACCGTGCACGTGTATCACCCTGGCACGCCCTTCTCGCGCGGTCGTTCGCATCGTCCGCCCTATGTCGACTTGCGGGTAAACTCCGTCAGTGATTTGTTGTTACGCCGGCGTCCCCTGCGGGGATAGCGGCGCGCTCCTCCCTCCCCCTTCACCGTCAAGCCTGCGCGAGAGCAGTCCCTTCCATGGCGAGCAAACCCGGCGAGCGCAAGACCCAGATTCTGCAGACCCTGGCCGAAATGCTGGAGCAGCCGCACGCTTCCCGCATCACCACGGCTGCGCTGGCCGCGCGTCTGCAAGTGTCCGAGGCCGCCTTGTACCGGCACTTTGCCAGCAAGGCGCAGATGTTCGAAGGGCTGATCGAATTCATCGAGACCAGCATCTTCACGCTGGTCAACCAGATTGCCACCGTGGAACCCTACGGCGTGCCCCAGGCGCACAAGACCGTTGCCATGCTGCTGACGTTCTCCGAACGCAACAAGGGCATGACGCGGGTGCTGACCGGCGACGCGCTGGTCACGGAAGACAACCGGCTGCAAGAGCGCATCAACCATATCAATGACCGCATCGAAACGTCGCTGAAGCAGTCGCTGCGCATCGCGATCACCGACGGCGGGCTGCCCGCGGACGCCAACGTAGCAGCGCACGCCAGCCTGCTGACGCATCTGGTGCTGGGCCGTTGGCTGCGCTACGCCCAAAGCGGTTGGCGGGTGGCGCCCACGCTGCATCTGGACGAACAACTGCGGCTGGCGCTGGGTTGATGGCGGGCTTGGTCGGCCGCACCGTGCTTGCGGCGCAACAGGGCGCGCGAGCATAATGCGCCAGGTGGGTTTTCTCAAGCCGAAATCTTCATCGGCTTGATCCATATCAATGCGGGTTTTCCTCAATGCCGTCACGATCGTCCTGTAGCGTCGACACATCGAATTGAACAAACCCGTGCTCGCGGGGAGTGTGTCGACGGTTTGACCTCAACCGGAGATGGATATGACCGCGCCAGCCGCCGTCCCTGCCTCACAGGCACCCCAAAAAGCAAAAATTCCCATCGGACTAATCGCCGGTTTCGTGGTGATGATCGGGGTATTGCTGATGCCCCTGCCCGCCGACCTGCCGGTCGCGGGACACCGCATGCTGGCAATCCTGGCATTCGCCGTGGTGGTCTGGATTACCGAAGCCGTGTCTTACGAAGCCAGCGCGATCATGATCACGACGCTGATGGCTTTCCTGTTGGGCACGGCTCCGACAATCAAAGACCCGAACGTGCTGTACGGCACCTCGGCCGCTATCAGCATGGCGCTGACGGGCTTCGCGAACTCGGCGCTGGCGCTGGTGACCGGCGCCCTGTTCATTGCCGCCGCCATGACCTTCACCGGGCTGGACCGGCGCATTGCGCTGGTCACGCTGTCGAGAGTGGGCACCAGCACGCGCCGCATCCTGATCGGATGTATCGCCGTGACGATCGTGCTGAGCCTGGTGGTGCCCAGCGCCACCGCGCGCAGCGCCGCCGTGGTGCCGATCATGATGGGCGTCATCGCCGCGTTCGGCGTGGACAAGCGGTCCAACATCGCCGCCGGCATCATGATCATCGTGGCGCAGGCCACCAGTATCTGGAACGTGGGCATCCAGACCGCCGCCGCGCAAAACCTGCTGACGGTCGGCTTCATGGAAAAGATGCTGGGCGAACGCGTGGCGTGGTCGGACTGGCTGATCGCGGGCGCACCGTGGTCGCTGATCATGTCGGCCGTGCTGATCGTGGTGGTGCTCAAGCTGCTGCCGCCGGAAAGCGACAGCATCGCCGGGGGCAAGGAAGCCGTCGAAAAGTCGCTGATTGAACTGGGCCCGATGACCGGCGCGCAAAAGCGCCTGATGGCCGTGTCGATCATGCTGCTGCTGTTCTGGTCGACCGAAGGCAAGCTGCACAAGTTCGACACCACGTCGACCACCTACTTCGGCCTGGTTCTCTTGATGCTGCCGCGCTTTGGCGTGATGACATGGAAGGACGTGCAGTCGCGTATCCCATGGGGCACCGTGATTGTGTTCGGCGTGGGCATCAGCCTGGGCACCGCCCTGTTGACGACGCAAGCCGGCCAATGGCTGGGCAACCAGGTCGTGGCGCACACGGGGCTGGATCACCTGGGTCCGCTGGCCATCTTCGCCGTGCTGGCCGCGTTCCTGATCGTCATCCACCTGGGCTTTGCCAGCGCCACCGCGCTGACGTCGGCCATGCTGCCCATCCTGATCTCGGTGCTGGCCACGCTGCCCGGCGAGTTCAGCCGGCTGGGCATGACCATGCTGCTGGGCTTTGTCGTCAGCTATGGCTTCATCCTGCCGATCAACGCGCCGCAAAACATGGTGTGCCTGGGCACGGAAACCTTCAACGCCAAGCAGTTCGCGAAAGTCGGCATCATCGTCACCATCGTGGGCTACCTGCTGATGCTGCTGATGGGCATGACCTACTGGCGCTGGCTTGGCTGGCTGTAAGGAGAACGCATCATGAAACTCTCTTTAGCCCAAGCCAACGAATACGGCCGCCGCGTGCTGATGGCGCAAGGCGTGCCGGAAGATATCGCGCGCGACGTGGCCGAACACCTGGTGGAGTCCGACCGCGTCGGCTACACCAGCCACGGCCTGTCCATCCTGACCAACTACCGCCGCGTCCTGTCCGAAGGGCTGGCGCAGGCAGACGGCCGGCCTGAACTGGTCAATGACCGTGGCGCCATGCTGGCCTACGACGGCCACCACGGCCTGGGCCAGTACGTGGGCAAGACGGTCATCGAAAAGGCCATCGAACGCACGCAGGAACACGGGCAGTGCATCGTGACGCTGCGCCACAGCCACCACCTGGGCCGCATGGGCCACTTTGGGGAAATGGTTGCGGCCAAGGGCTTGATCCTGCTGGCCTTCACCAACGTGATCAACCGTTCGCCCACCGTGGCGCCGTTCGGCGGCGCGCAGGCGTGCCTGACGACCAATCCGCTGTGCTTTGCCGGCCCGCTACCCGGTGGCCGGCCGCCGTTCATCGTGGACATGGCGACCAGTTCAATCGCCGTGAACCGGGCGCGCGTGCTGGCGGCCAAGGGCGAAAAGGCCCCGCCGGGGTCGTTGATCGATGCCCAGGGCAACCCCACGACGGACCCCAATGCGCTGTTCGCCGACCCGCCGGGCGCCCTGCTGCCCTTTGGCGGCCACAAGGGTTATGCGCTGGGCCTGGTGGCCGAGTTGCTGGCGGGCGTGTTGTCCGGCGGCGGCACGATCCAGCCGCAGCACCCGCGCATTGGCGTGGCGACGAACAATATGTTTGCGCTACTGCTGGACCCGCAGGTGGATTTCAATACGGATTGGCGGTCGATGGAAGTCGGCGCGTTCATCGACTACCTGCACGCCTGCAAGCCGCAACCCGGCGTGGAAAGCGTGCAGTATCCGGGCGAGTACGAAGCCCGCAACCGCGCCGTCAATGCGGATTCAATCGAGTTCGACAGCCGCATCTGGGACGGGCTGACGACGCTGGCCATTGAACTGGGTGTGCCGGACGCATTGCCTGGCTGAGCGGGACAGGCACGTTGCCGCAAGCTCGACCGCGCCTCTGACGCCCCGCTATCGGGGCGTCAGGCTTTTACGGAGCGGTGGCGGCTGATGCTCATCATGATGCCGAAAGCGATGCCCATGGTGAACAACGCCGTCCCGCCGTAACTCATGAACGGCAGGGGCACACCCACCACGGGCAGGATGCCCGTGACCATTCCGACGTTCACGAACACATAGATAAACAGCATCATCGTCAGCGCGCCTGACAGCAGCCGCCCGAACTGCGAGGCCGCGCGGGACGCGATGGTCAGCCCGCGCGCCATCATCAGGCCGTACAGCACCAGGATGGCGATGCCGCCGTACAGGCCGAATTCCTCAGCGTAGACGGCGAAGATGAAGTCGGTGGTGCGCTCGGGAATGAAGTCCAGGTGGGTCTGCGTGCCCTTCATGTAGCCCTTGCCATACACGCCGCCCGAGCCCACCGCGATCATGGACTGAATGGTGTGAAAGCCCTTGCCCAAGGGGTCCGAGCTGGGGTTGAGCAGCGTGCAGACGCGGTGCTTTTGATAATCGTGCAGCACCACCCAGCTTACGTCCGGCTCGCACAACTGGTCTTCGTAATACACCAGCGTGCCAATGGCGATGATGCCGGCCAGCATCACCGGCACCAGCAGCTTGAACGACAGCCCCGCGAAATAGATCACGAAGAAACCGGCGCCAAACACCAGCAGCGCCGTGCCCAGGTCGGGTTGAAGCACGATCAACGCGAAAGGCGCGGCCAGCATCGCGGCGGCGGCCAGGAAGTCGCGGATGCGCACGGCGCCTTCATGGCGCTGGAAATACCAGGCCAGCATCATCGGCACCGCAATCTTCATCATCTCGGACGGCTGGATGCGGGTCACGCCCAGGTTCAGCCAGCGGGTGGCGCCCTTGCTGGTTTCACCAAAGAACTCCACGCCCAGCAGCAGCACCACGCCCACGACGTAGAAGGGCAGCGCCAGCTTCATCAGCCACTTGGGCGGAATCAGCGCCATGATCCACATGGCGAAGAACGCAATGATGAAGTTGCGGGACTGTTCGGCGAACCGCCAGTCCGTGCCGCCCACGGCGGAATGCATGACGGTCAGGCCCAGCGCCGCGAACATCATCAGGATGGCCAGCAGCGGCCAGTCGAACGCCGTGAAGACGCGTAGCAGGATAAGGCCCAGGCGCTTCATTGTTGGCGCACCACGTCAGAGGTAATGGTTTCGACCGAGGCCAGGGGGTCGGCGCGTTCCGGGCGCACGATCTTGTCCTGGCGGTCCTTGGCCAGCCAATAATCGAACACCTTGCGCGCGACCGGCGCGGCCACGCTGGCGCCCCAGCCGGCGTTCTCGACGATCAGCGACAAAGCGATGCGCGGGTGTTCCAGTGGGGCGAAGCCCATGAACAGCGCGTGATCGCGCAGGCGTTCGTCGATGGCACTGGCGCGGTAATGGCCGCCACGCAGGCTGAACACCTGCGCGGTGCCCGTCTTGCCGGCCGCTTGGTACGGCGCATTGGCAAACGCGCGGCGCGCGGTGCCCGCCCGCACCACGTCCGCCATGGCATTCTTGATGACATCCACATTGGCCTGCTTGAGCGGAATGCGGTAGTCGGGCGTGGACTCGGTGGGTTTGGCCACACCGCTGCGCGGGTCGCGCACGGCGTGCACCAGGTGCGGGCGACGAAACAACCCGTTGTTGGCCAAGGTGGACGTACCCTGCGCCAGTTGCAGCAAGGTGAACGCGTTATAGCCCTGGCCCACGGCAACCGAAATGGTTTCGCCCGCGTACCAGCGCTGGCGGTCCTTGTCTTTGTAGGCCGCGCGCTTCCAGTCGGTGGACGGCAGCACGCCGCGTTTTTCGCCTTCCAGGTCGATGCCGGTGATCTGGCCAAAGCCGAACTGCTTGGTGAAGTCGTGCAGCGCGTTCACGCCGATCTCGGGGCCCAGCGAATAGAAATACGTGTCGGACGACACCACGATGGCCTTGTGCATGTCGGTCATGCCGTAGGCCGCGCCCCCCGCGTTGCGGAATTTCTGTCCGCCGAATTCGTAGTAGCCAGGGTCCGAGATGCGGTCCGTGGCGCGGCGCTTGCCCAGTTCCAGTGCGGCCAGGGCCACGAAGGGCTTGTAGGTCGACCCGATGGGGTAGGTGCCGTAAAGCGGGCGGTTGATCAGCGGGTGGTCGGGCGATTCGTTCAGCATGCGCCAGTTGTCGACGTCGATGCCGTCCACGAACAGGTTCGGGTCAAACGAGGGCTGCGACACAAAGGCCAGCACTTCGCCCGTGTCGGGGTCGATGGCCACCAGGGCGCCGCGCTGCCCTTCAAACGCTTCCTCGGCCACCTTTTGCAGGCCAAGATCGATGGACAGCATGATGTCGGACCCCGGCACCGGGTCGATGCGCCGCAGCGTGCGCATGGGCCGCCCGCCCGCCGTCACTTCGACTTCTTCAAGCCCGGTGCGGCCATGCAGCTGCTCTTCCCAGGTTTTCTCGATGCCCTTCTTGCCGATGACATCGGTGCCGCGATAGTTGCCCAGTTGCCCGGCGCGTTCCAGCTCTTCGTTGTCGCCTTCGGCAATGCGGCCGATGTAGCCCACCACGTGCGCGGCCGACACGCCTTGCGGATATTCGCGCACCCATCGCGCGCGCAACTCGACGCCCGGAAACTGGAAGGCGTGCGCGGCGAACCACGCGGCTTCCGTTTCGTTCAGGTTGTTGCGCAGTTGCAGGCTGGCGTAGCGGCTGGACTCGGCGGCGCGGCGCTTGAAGCGGCGCTGGTCGGTCGGGCTGATGTAGACCACTTCGGTCAGCCGTTCGAACAATTCGTTCATGTTGCCCGCGTGGGCCGGCACGACTTCCAGCGTGTAGGTGCGGTAGTTGCGCGCCAGCACTTCACCGTTGCGGTCCAGGATCTCGCCGCGCCGCGGCGGAATCGGCACCACGGCGATACGGTTGCGATCGGCGCGTTCGGACAGACCTTCGTAGCGATCCACCTGCAAATACCAGAACCGGCCCACCAGCACGCCAAAGCACAGCAGCGCAAACACGCCGCCCACCCATGCGCGCAGGCGGAAGCGCTGCTTTTGCTGCTGGCCGGTTTTCTTGAATTCAAACATGACGCGACGCCGCCATCAGGCGGAGGAAGATTCGGCGTCGTCGGCACCGCGCTGCGGCAGGTGCAAAACCCAACCCGCCAACGGCCACAGGGCGGCCGTGATGGCCACGCTGATGCACCAATCCCAACCCGGCCACTTGCCCGCGACCCAGGCATGGATGATCTGCGTCAGGAAACGCGCCACGAAGAACACAGGCAGCATGTGCATCGCCTGGCTCCAGAGGTCGAACCGTTGCAGGCGGCGATGCAGCACCACGGCGCCATAGGCGACCAGGGTGTAGGACAACGCGTGTTCGCCCAGCATGCCGGCGTCGTGCACGTCCATCAGCAAGCCGAAGAAAAACGCCGTGAACAGGCCGACGCGGCGCGGCTCATGCACGCACCAGAAGGCGATGATCAGCAGCAGCACGTCCGGCGCGCCCTGCCACAGGCGCCAGGGCAGCAACGACACCAGCCACACCAGCAGCACCGTGCCCCACACGAACACACCGTGCGCGGGACCGGACAGCCGGTCGGGGTGCACGTTGCTGGGCGTACCCAGGCGGCGCCTGGGTTGCGAAGAATTAGTCCGATCCACCGGAATCGACCTCCTGACGGTTGGACTCGGCGCGCGCCACATCCACCTGCAAGACCAGGAAGTGGCGATAGCGTTCGGGATGGGCCAGCGGTTCACACACGGCGCGAGCGAAACCGGAGGCGGTGTCGCGTTCGACCGAGGTCACTTTGGCCACGGGTAGTCCGGCGGGGAACAGGCCGCCCACGCCGCTGGTGACGATAGTATCGCCTTCCTTGATGTCGGCATTGGCGGCAAGGTAACGAACTTCCATCTTGCCGGGAGAATTGCCGCCGAATGCAATCAGCCGCAAGCCGTTGCGCAGCAGTTGCACGGGGATCGACACCTGCTCGTCGGTGACCAACGCGGCCTCGGCCGTCATCGGCGTCACGCGCACGATCTGGCCGACCACGCCGCCTTCGTCGATCACCGGCATGCCCGGCGCCAGGCCGGCCTTGCTGCCCTTGTTGAACACCAGCCGCTGTGTGAAGGCATTGGTGGGTTCGTACATGACTTCGACCACCACGGCCGATTGCGCCACGGTATCGGTCACGCCAAGCAGGCGGCGCAGCTGGGCGTTTTCGGCCGCCAACTGGGCGGCGTGCGACGCCACCTGGGCCAGCTCGATGCGCTGGCGCTGCAAGGCTTCGTTTTCACTGCGGATAAGATTGGCCGCGTTGACCCATTCGTTGACCTGTTGCACCAGGTCACGCGGCGCCATGACGGCGCGCTGGAAGGGGTAAAGCGCCACGGCGATCGTACGGCGCGCCGGTTCAAGCATGCGCCATTGCGAATCGATGATGATCAGGGCCAACGCCAGGACGACCAGAACGACCAGCCGCACCTCCGCGGGTGGGCCGCGCCTGAATAAAGGGGGGGTCCCTTGTCGTTGCATGAATCTCAGCCCGGGCGCCCGCGTCCGAAGCCCCCGCAGCGGCCGGAGCCGAAAAAAAGCGGGGCTCCGGGCTGGCGGGCGGTATTAATCGTTGATGAAGATGGCGCCCAGTTTCTCAAGGTGTTCCAGCGCTTCGCCGCAGCCGCGCACGACGCAGGTCAGGGGATCATCGGCCACCACGACGGGCAAGCCGGTTTCTTCCTGGAGCAGGCGATCCAGGTCGCGCAGCAGCGCGCCGCCACCGGTCAGGGCGATGCCCTTGTCGGTGATGTCGGCGCCCAGTTCCGGCGGGGTCTGCTCAAGCGCGATTTTCACCGCGGACACGATCTGGTTCAGCGGGTCGGTCAGCGATTCCAGGATCTCGTTGGACGAGACCGTGAAGCTGCGCGGCACACCTTCGGCCAGATTGCGGCCCTTGACTTCGATTTCGCGGACTTCGGAACCCGGGAATGCCGAGCCGATTTCCTTCTTGATCAGTTCAGCCGTGGGTTCGCCGATCAGCATGCCGTAGTTGCGACGGATGTAGTTGACGATGGCTTCGTCGAACTTGTCGCCGCCCACGCGCACCGAACCCTTGTAGACCATGCCGCCCAGCGAGATGACTGCCACCTCGGTGGTGCCGCCGCCGATGTCGACGACCATGGAGCCGCTGGCGTCGGACACGGCCAGGCCGGCGCCGATGGCCGCGGCCATGGGTTCTTCGATCAGGAAGACGTGCGAGGCGCCCGCGCCCAACGCCGATTCACGGATGGCGCGACGTTCGACTTGGGTGGAACCGCAAGGCACGCAGACGATGATCCGCGGGCTGGGAGCCAGCATGTTGCGGGGGTGCACCATGCGAATAAACTGTTTGAGCATCTGTTCGGTGACCGTGAAGTCGGCGATAACGCCGTCCTTCATGGGCCGGATGGCCTCAATATTGCCGGGAACTCGGCCGAGCATCTGCTTGGCTTCGTGGCCGACGGCCTGGATGATCTTTTTGCCGTGAGGCCCGCCTTCATGACGGATTGCGACCACGGAGGGCTCATCGAGCACGATGCCCTTGCCGCGGACGTAAATCAGCGTATTGGCGGTACCGAGGTCAATCGCCATATCGCTGGAAAAATAACTGCGCAGGAATCCGAACATGGGAGCTCAGCTAAATTCTGGGGGGAATTGGGTTCATGCCATGGGGCGTTTGGCCCGAAAAAGGTCGGGTCCGCCTGTCATCACGGCGATTAAACCGTGAATCATAACTTATAATTTCACCGGAAATAGCGCATAAATGCAGGCTATTCAAGCTTTGTAACGGGATCGGCGCATACATACTGCCCGGTCCCGCCCTTCGGCCTTCGCTTATCGATTTTGCAATCCCTATGGCGCTCAATGACACAGATGTGGCCCGCATTGCCCGGCTGGCCAGAATCGAACTGACCCCCGACCAGCGCACCCTTGCGCAGGCCGAACTCAACGGCATTCTCCACTTGATCGAACGGCTTCAGTCCGTCGACACCCAAGGCGTCGAACCGCTGGCCCACCCCCTGTCCGCCCATGAGGACATCGTGCTGCGCCTGCGTGAAGACGCCGTGACCGAGGCCAGCTCGGAAACACGCCGCGAGGCGCTGCTGGCCAACGCCCCCGACGCCCAGGAAGGCTTGTTCCTGGTCCCCAAAGTCCTCGATTAAGCCATGACAAAACCCGCCTTGCATACCCAATTCGAGGGGATCGCCGCCTTGCGCGCGGCCCTCGCCCAACGCCAGGTCAGCGCCGTCGAACTGGCGCAAAGCGCCTTGGCGGCCGCCGATGCGGCCAGCGGCCTGAATTGCTTTTTACATATTGACGCTGAATTGACGCTGGCCCAGGCGCGCGCCGCCGACGCCGCATTGGCCGCCGGTTCGGCCGGCCCCTTGGCCGGCGTGCCCATCGCCCACAAAGACGCGTTCGTGACCCGTGGCTGGCGCACCACCGCCGGCAGCAAGATGCTGGACGGCTACGTCAGCCCGTTTGACGCCACCGTGGTCGAACGCCTGGGTACGGCGGGCGCCGTGTCCATCGGCAAGCTCAACTGCGACGAATTCGCGATGGGTTCCGGCAACGAGAACTCGGCCTACGGCGTGGTGAAAAACCCCTGGGACCACGCGGCCGTGCCGGGCGGTTCGTCCGGCGGTTCGGCCGCCGCGGTCGCCGCCCGACTGGTGGCGGCCACCACCGGCACCGACACCGGCGGTTCGGTGCGCCAGCCCGCCGCGCTGTGCGGCGTCAGCGGCATCAAGCCCACGTATGGCACCGTGTCGCGCTACGGCATGGTGGCGTTCGGCTCCAGCCTGGATCAGGCCGGCCCGCTGGCGCAAAGCAGCCGCGACCTGCTTGAGCTGCTGGACGTCATCAGCGGCTTCGATCCGCGCGATGCCACCAGCCTTGAAAAATGCGATGGCGCCGTCAACGAACCCGGCCGCGTGCGCCGCGACTTCGACGCCGCGCAAGCCACGTTCGACGGCGCCGGCAGCCAGCCCCTGAAGGGCTTGCGCATCGGCGTGCCCGAAGAGTATTTCGGCGCGGGCCTCGCGGCCGACGTGGCCGCCGCGGTGGAAGCCGCGCTGGCGCAGTTCGAAGCGCTGGGCGCCGTGCGCGTGCCCGTGTCGCTGCCGCGCACGGAACTGGCCATCCCCGCCTACTACGTCATCGCCCCGGCGGAAGCGTCCAGCAACCTGGCGCGCTACGACGGCGTGCGTTACGGCCACCGCACCGAGCAGTACGGCGACCTGAACGAGATGATCAGCCGCTCGCGCGCCGAAGGCTTCGGCGACGAGGTCAAGCGCCGCATCCTGATCGGCACGTACGTGCTGTCCCACGGTTACTACGACGCCTACTACCTGCAAGCGCAACGCCTGCGCCGCCTGATCGCGCAGGATTTCCAGCGCGCCTACGCCGGCCAGTGCGACGTCATCATGGGCCCCGTCACGCCGTCGGTCGCCAAGAACATCGGCGACAACCGCGACGACCCCACCGCCGACTGGCTGGCCGACGTCTACACGCTGGGCGTGAGCCTGGCCGGCTTGCCCGCCATGTCGATCCCGTGCGGCTTTGGCGGCGACAACGGCAAGCGGCCCGTCGGCTTGCAGATCATCGGCAATTACTTCGACGAAGGCAGGCTGCTGGCCATCGCCGACCGCTACCAACAAGTGACGGACTGGCACAAGCGGTCCCCGCTGTGATGATGCCCACACGCCCCCAACGTTCGCGCTCCCCCCAGGGGACCGCCGGCGTTTCGGGCGGCCCGGCGCCGCTGGCATCGCAGCCGCGGCTCTACTGATTGGAACTACAGATAATGAACTGGGAAATCGTCATCGGCCTGGAAACGCACACCCAGCTTTCCACCGACTCCAAGATTTTTTCGGGCAGCAGCACGCAATTCGGCGCGGCGCCCAACACGCATGCCAACGAGGTCGACCTGGCGTTGCCGGGCAGCCTGCCGGTCATGAACCGGGGCGCGGCTGAACGCGCCATCCGCTTCGGCCTGGCGGTGGGCGCGACCATCGCGCCGCGCTCGGTCTTTGCGCGCAAGAACTACTTCTACCCCGACTTGCCCAAGGGCTATCAGATCAGCCAGTACGAACTGCCCGTCGTGGTGGGTGGCTCGCTGTCGTTCTTCGTCGGCGAAGAAGAAAAAACTATCAACCTGACGCGTGCCCACCTGGAAGAAGACGCCGGCAAATCGCTGCACGACGACTTCACGCTGGCCAATGGGTCGCCCGCCAGCGGCATCGACCTGAACCGTGCCGGCACCCCGCTGCTGGAAATCGTGACCGAGCCCGAAATGCGCTCGGCGGCCGAGGCCGTGGCCTACGCGCGCGCGCTGCACAGCCTGGTTGTGTGGCTGGGCATTTGCGACGGCAACATGCAGGAAGGCTCGTTCCGCTGCGACGCCAACGTGTCCGTGCGCCCCGTCGGCCAAAAAGAATTCGGCACCCGCACCGAGATCAAGAACGTCAACTCGTTCCGCTTCCTGGAACGCGCCATCGTCTACGAAGCGCGCCGCCAGATCGAACTGATCGAGGACGGTGGCACGGTGGTGCAGGAAACGCGCCTGTACGACGCCGACCGCGACGAAACGCGCAGCATGCGCAGCAAGGAAGACGCGCACGACTACCGCTACTTCCCCGACCCCGACCTGCCCACGCTGGTGATCTCCAGCGCCTGGGTCGACGAGGTGCGCGCCGCCATGCCCGAACTGCCGGCAGCCCAGCGCGCCCGCTTCGAATCGGAATACGGCCTGCCCGCCTACGACGCCGCCCAACTGACCGTCAGCCGCGATCTGGCCGCCTACTTCCAGGCAGTGGCCAACGCCCTGCCGGCCGGCCAGGCCAAGCTGGCCGCGAACTGGGTCATGGGTGAAGTGTCCGCCGCCTTGAACAAGGACGAAAAGACCATCGCCGAATCGCCGGTGCAAGCGCCCGCGCTGGCTGCGTTGATCAGCCGCATCATCGACGGCACGATCTCCAACAAGATCGCCCGCGAAGTATTCGGCGCCATGTGGGCCGGCGAGAACGGCGGCGACGCGGATGCCATCATCGACGCGCGCGGCCTGAAGCAGATCAGCGACACGGGCGCCATCGGCGCCATGATCGACGAGGTGCTGGCCGCCAACCCGGCCATCGTGGAAGAGTACCGGGCGGGCAAGCAAAAGGCGTTCAACTCGCTGGTGGGCCAGATCATGAAGGCCGCGCGCGGCAAGGCCAACCCCCAGCAAGTGAACGACCTGCTCAAGGAAAAGCTGGGCGGCTGATCTGATAGCCCATACGGGGATCAGTCCTACCAAAGGCCGCGGCGCATTGCCGCGGCCGGCCATCCATCCCAGCAGCGTTACTTCACCCCGTACTTCGTGCGATATGCCTGCACGGCATCGCGGTTTTCCGCGAAGGCGGCATCGTCTTGCAGCAAGGCCATGATGTCCGACAGCGATGCAATCGCCACCACCGGAATGCCGTAGGTCTTGGCCACGTCCTGCACGGCGGAATGCGGGGACAGCGCGTCGTCGGGGCCCGCGCGTTCCATGCGGTCCATGGCAATCAGCACGGCGGCCGGCTCGGCGCCCGCGTTGCGGATGATCTCCACCGATTCGCGCACCGAAGTGCCGGCCGTGATCACATCGTCAATGATGACGACCTTGCCCTGAAGCGGCGCGCCGACCAGCGTGCCGCCTTCGCCGTGGTCCTTGGCTTCCTTGCGGTTGTAGGCGAACGGTACGTCGTTACGCCCGCCCATCGCCGGGTGGCCCGCCAGCGCCACCGCCGTTGCGGTGGCCAACGGAATGCCCTTGTACGCGGGGCCGAACAGCATGTCGAACTGCACGCCGGAATCCAGCAGCGCCTGCGCATAGAACTGCGCCAGCTTGCCCACCGCGCGGCCACTGTTGAACAGGCCGGCATTGAAGAAATAGGGGCTGATCCGGCCCGACTTGACCTTGAAGCTGCCAAAGCGCAGCACGCCTTCGTCGAGCGCGAAGCGAACAAATTCCAGGGAAGTGGGGCGAGACGGGGAGGAGGAAGCGGCGGCGGGCATGCGAGTGAGTCCGGTGGATGGCAAACCCCGGCATTTTATCCGTTGTCGGGGCTATTCCCTGCCCCTGCCGCGCAGTCGGTTAAATTCCTGGCATTGTTCCGGGCCCTGGCGGCCGCTCTACAGGAGTTTTGCTTTGCTTCGCATCACGTCGATCAATCTCAACGGCATCCGGTCCGCCTTTCGCAAGGGCCTGCAACCGTGGATGGAAAAGCACGCCGCTGACGTGCTTTGCCTTCAGGAAATCAAGATCGCCGACGCGGACCTGACCGAAGATCTGCGTCACCCGCCCGGCTACACCGGCCACTTCCACCATGCCGTCAAGAAAGGCTACAGCGGCGTGGGCATCTACCTGCGCGATGCCGCCGAACGCGTGAACATCGGCCTGGGCTGCGAAGAATTCGACCCCGAAGGCCGCATCATCCGCGCCGACTGGAAGAACCTGTCCGTCATCAGCGCCTACCTGCCCTCGGGCTCCAGCGGCGACGAACGCCAGCAGGCCAAATACCGGTTCCTGGATCGCTTCGGCCCCTGGATCGACGCCCTGATGCACGAACACAAGGCCACGGGCCGCGAGTTCGTCATCTGTGGCGACTGGAACATCGCGCACAAGGAAATCGACCTGAAGAACTGGAAGGGCAATATGAAGAACTCGGGCTTCCTGCCCGAAGAGCGCGCCTGGCTGACCGACGTGTTCGACAAGCGCGGTTTCGTGGACGTGTTCCGCACCATCGACGACCGGCCCGACCAGTACACCTGGTGGAGCAACCGCGGCCAGGCCTGGGCCAAGAACGTCGGGTGGCGCATCGACTATCAGATCGCCACCCCGGGCATTGCCGCCCGCGCGCGCAACGTGGCGATCTACAAGGACGAGCGTTTCTCGGACCACGCACCGCTGACGATCGATTACGACGCCACGCTGTAATACGTTGGGGCGGGCCGTGCCAAGCGTGCCCGCCCTGCCGGCTTGACCCTACCCGCGGTCTTTCGGCGTCCCTTACGAAAAAATTAATTAGGGGCGCATAGTCCCGCCGGACGGCGGTCGGTATCCCACCGCCGCGCCCCAAACCCCTTTGTTTGCAGGGCTTGGCGATGTTTCTGCCCCGGCCAACACCACGATATAAAACGGGGACATATATAAATCCCCTACGAAATCAACACTTGGGCGATCCTTAACGCGTATTTCGCCGCGAAAACGCGATATCGCCCGCCTATGCGTCCCTGTTTATACACAGAAAAAAGCGCTTTCTTTTCAACGCCCTACCGCGGCCCCGGCCCTTTGCGCAGGGCAACAAATTTCCCATACACTTGCGCACCATGACGGTGCAGTCGATGCACCAGAACAAGCAAACCGCGCCCCACAATGGCGCAAGACGCACCCATTCGTAGCACCCCCGAGGAGATCAAGTTGAAAGTGCAGAGTCTGGACGACTTCCTGCGTGGCGTCGCCGCGCGCGACCCGCAGCAGCCCGAGTTCATGCAAGCCGTCCAAGAGGTGATGCTGAGCCTGTGGCCTTTCATCGAAAAGCACCCTCACTACGCCGAGCACGCCCTGCTTGAGCGCCTGGTCGAGCCGGAACGCGTGATCCAGTTCCGCGTGTGCTGGACCGATGACCGTGGCCAGGCCCAGGTCAACCGCGCTTTCCGCATCCAGCACAGCTCGGCCATCGGCCCCTTCAAGGGCGGTATGCGCTTTCACCCGTCGGTGAACCTGTCCATCCTGAAGTTCCTGGCGTTTGAGCAAACGCTGAAGAATTCGCTGACCACCCTGCCCATGGGCGGCGGCAAGGGCGGCTCGGACTTCGACCCCAAGGGCAAGTCCGACGCCGAAGTCATGCGTTTCTGCCAGGCGCTGATGATTGAGCTGTATCGCCACCTGGGTCCTGACACCGACGTGCCGGCCGGCGATATCGGCGTGGGCGCACGCGAAGTCGGCTTCATGGCCGGCATGATGAAAAAGCTGTCGAACTCGACCGCCAGCGTCTTCACCGGCAAGGGCCTGACCTTTGGCGGCAGCCTGATCCGCCCGGAAGCCACCGGCTACGGCACCGTGTACTTCGCCGAGGAAATGCTCAAGCGCGTCGGCAAGTCGTTCGACGGCCTGCGCGTGTCGGTCTCGGGCTCGGGCAACGTGGCGCAATACGCCATCGAAAAAGCCATGTCGCTGGGCGCCAAGGTCGTGACCGTGTCGGATTCGAACGGCACCGTGGTCGATGACGCCGGTTTCACGCACGAAAAGCTGGTCGCGCTGATGCACATCAAGAACGACCTGCGCGGCCGCCTGGACACCTATGCCCAGCAATTCGGGCTGAAATACGAAGCCGGCAAGCGCCCGTGGCACGTCCCCGTCGACGTGGCGCTGCCCTGCGCCACCCAGAACGAGCTGGAACTGGCCGATGCGCAAACGCTGATCAAGAATGGCGTGCTGTGCGTGGCGGAAGGCGCCAACATGCCGGCCACGCTGGATGCCGCCAAGGCCTTCATCGCCGCGCGCGTGCTGTACGCGCCGGGCAAGGCCACCAATGCGGGCGGCGTCGCGGTGTCGGGCCTGGAAATGGCGCAGAACTCCGCGCGGCTGGCATGGACGCGCGAAGAAGTGGATGCGCGCTTGCACGCCATCATGCGCGACATCCACGAGAACTGCGTGCGCCACGGCCATAGCGAACGCGAATACGTCAACTACCTGGACGGCGCCAACATTGCCGGCTTCGTCAAGGTTGCCGACGCCATGCGCCAGCAAGGCCTGTACTGACCTGGGCGCGGGGCCGGCGTCGTGCTTAGTGCTTCATCGCACCGTGATCGTGGCTCATGCCGGGGTTATGCGACGCCGGCTTGACCTTGAATTGCACGGCGACTTCCCCGGCCTTTTCAAACTTCAGCGTGGCGGGCACGGTGGCGCCGTCCTTGAAGGGCGCGCGCAGCTTGATGAACATGACGTGATAACCCCCCGGGCTGAGTTTGACCTCGGTATCGGCGGGCAGCGCGATACCGCCTTCCACCTGACGCATCTTCGACACGCCGTTCTCGGTCTGCACGGTATGCAGCTCGACCCGTTCGGCGGCGTCGGACGTCACCGACAGCAGGCGGTCCTCGGACTTGGCATCGTTGTCGATGTCCATATAGCCCGCCCCATTCGACTGGCCCGGCGCCGAGGCGCGCACCCAAAGGTCGTCGACCTCGATCTGGCCAACCTTGTAGTCCTTGGCCCACGCCGAGCCGGCCGTGCACAGGCCAATGGCGGCAATGAGTGCGAACTTGCGGATGTTCATAGAGGTGTCCTCCTGGTGGGTTAACGCCGCCGGACCAAGCTGCGGGCGGCTGACAGAACCGAATCGGTCAAGGCTTGCATCGCCTCGGAGTTTACCCGCCAATGTTGCCAATACAGCGGCACATCCTCCCAGGCGCGGCTGCGAAGCATCATCAGATGACCGGCATCAAGGTGTTCCTGCACAAGCGGCAGTGGATTCATCGTCCACCCCAGTCCGCCCAGCGTGGCCTGCACGAACGCGCGGGTGGACGGCACCCACCACACCGGCGGCTGCCACGGCGCCGGGTCCGATATCTTGTGCGCAAAGCGCGCCTGCAACGCGTCCTTGCGGTTAAAGACCAGCACCGGCGCCTGCGCCAGCGTCTGCGCGTTGACGCCCTGGCCAAAATAGCGCTTGTGGAAGTCCGGCGTGCAGGTCGCCACATACCGCATGCTGCCCAGCGAATGGATGCGGCAACCTTGCACGGGATCGGCCAGCGTCGTCACGGCGCCCAGCACCGAACCGTTACGCAATAACGCGGCGGTGTGGTCCTGGTCTTCAGACAGCATGTCCAGCGTGGCCCGCGTGCGCTGCGAGAACTGCAAGGCAGCGTCGACAAACCAGGTTTCCAGGCTGTCGTGGTTGACGGCGATGGGGATGCTGGCGTGCGGCACGTCGTCGTCCGACACGCCCAGCCGGTTCAGCGCATCGTGTTCCAGCAGCGCCGTCTGCTCGGCCAGTTGCACCAGCACCTGGCCGTCGGCGGTAGCGGCGGCCGGCACGGTGCGCTGGACCAGCAGGCGGCCCATGCGGTCTTCCAGTGCCTTGATGCGCTGCGAGACTGCCGAGGGCGTCACGCTAAGCGACAGCGCGGCCCGCTCGAAACTGCCTTCGCGCACCACCGCGGCCAGCGCCCGCAGGTTGCCATGGTCGATTTTCATGGATTAGCTATCCTTAATTTAGTGAAGGAAAATTAGCTGTATTTCATCGGTATGACAAGGGAAAATACGTGATTGCCAAACTGCGCAATGCGTTCGGCATTCTTCAGTTAGCACCCTTAATAAAGCGCCGCCACAGGCGTAGCAGTCACAGGTATTTGCATCATGTTCGCCACGTTGTCATCCCCCCTCTTTCTTACTGCCTGGGCCAGCGGAACGGCCACCGGGCTGGGTCTGTTCGCCGTTGTGGGCGCGCAAAGCGCGTTCATCCTGCGACAGGGGCTGATGCGCGCGCACCTGCTCAGCGTGGTCGCCATTTGCGCGTTGATCGACGCGGTGTTCATCTTTGCCAGCGTCTCCGGGCTACAAGCGCTGACCGCCTGGTTCCCCTGGCTGACCACCGCCGTGCTCTGGTTCGGGGTGGCCTTCCTGTCTTGGTACGCGGTGCAGTCCGCACGCCGCGCATGGACCGCCACAGGTGGCCTTGCCGCCGCGCGCGACGTGGTGCCGTCGCGCCGCGCCGCGATGCTGGGCGCGCTGGGGTTTTCGCTGTTGAACCCGCATTTCTGGCTGGACATGGTGGTGGTGGGTTCGCTGGCGCATGGCTTTGACGACGCGCGCATGGCATTCGCGGCAGGCGCCTTCACCGCCAGCCTGCTGTGGCTGGCCGTGCTGGGCATCGGCTCGCGCGTGTTCGCGCGCTTCTTCGCCAACGCATCGGCCTGGCGCGTGCTGGATGGCGTCATCGCCGTGGTCATGGCGGGTCTGGCGGCAAGCCTGGCGATCAAGGGCATCTGAACGGAGCGGGGTCGCGGAGGCGACGACTCCGCTTCGCTTCAGGGACCGCGACCGCGCTTCACTTCAAGGGCGGCGATCGCGCTTCACTTTTATAATGCGCCGTTGCCACTCTTTCGTCGGGCGCACGGCCGGCCCGCCAGACGATCATGCGCGGACCTTCCCCTTCCAAAGATGTGCGGCTGCCCCCCTTGGCCGCCATCCAGGCGTTTGAAGCCGCAGCGCGGCTGGGCTCTTTTGAACGCGCCAGCGAAGAACTTTTTGTCACCGCCAGCGCCATCGGCAAGCGCATCGCTGCCCTGGAAGCCATGCTGGACGTGTCGCTGTTCATCCGCAGCAGCCGGGGCGCCACCCTCAGCGCAGCCGGGCGCGACTACCTCAGCCAGGTCCGCACCGCTTTGGACCTGCTGTCCGACGCGTCGCTGCATCAGCGCGGCGAACCCAAGCCCGAACCGCTGCGCGTCGTGTCCACGCCCACGTTTGCCCGTCAGGTACTGATTCCCTATCTGCCCGGCTTTACCGCTGCGCATCCCGATGTGGAATTGGAAATCCTGCTGTCCATCCCGTACCTGGACATCATGCCGCCCAACGCGGACGCCTGGGTGCGGTTCGGCAGCGGCAAGTACCCCGGGCTGCACGCGCGCCAACTCACCGACGACCCGGTCTTCGCCGTGTGCTCCCCCGCCTACCTGGCCTCGCGCGGGCCGTTCAACCGCCCTGAAGACCTGGCTCGTGCCGAGCTGTTGCGCTGCCCGATGGAGCCCTGGCGGCCGTGGCTGGATGCAGCCGGCCTGGACTGGCCCGAGCCGTCGCGGGGCGTCTGGCTGGTGGACCTGGGCATGATGCTGGCCGCTGCTCGCGCGGGCCAGGGCGTGGCGCTGACGCGCCGCAGCCTGGCAGCCGAATGGCTGGACGAAGGCAAACTCGTGCGCGTCACCCACATCGATATCCCCGGCGAATCGCAGTACTACCTTTGCACCGAGGCCTCGCGTGCACCGCGCAGCGTGGTGCAAGCGTTTTCCCTATGGCTGCAAGAGGTCTGCAAACTGGCAGCCCAGGAACCACGCGGCGTGCCGCCCGGACAGGAATAAATTTCCAGCCCCGAGCGGAATGAATTTCCGCACGCCTTCATTCCCCGCTGGCTAGGATGCCGCCAGCACCGCTGTCTGCCTGCCCACCCACGACAAGCCGCGCGCGCCGCAGCGCCCCGGCAGCCCGCCGCCCCCGTGCGGCCGCACTAGATACGTACTAGGTATTTACGCGGAAAAGCCCCGCGCGGTCAGATTCGCGTAAGCGATTAAGCAGACAGTCACAACACGCAACACAGGAGAGCGCCGCATCACGCAACACGCCGATCAGCGCCGGCACACGGTTTTCCACGCAGTTCACTAATTACTACAACGGAGACATCCATGGATTTTCGTTTGAAGCTGCTAGCAGGAACCCTTGCATTTGCTGCATCGGCCGCGTCGTACGCCGCCGACCCCATCAAGATCGGAGTGGCCGGCCCGTACACCGGGGGTTCGTCCTCCATGGGCGTCAGCATGCGCGATGGCGTGCGCCTGGCCATTGAAGAGATCAACAAGAACGGCGGTGTGCTGGGGCGCCAGCTGGTTGCCGTCGAACGCGACGACGAAGCCAAGAACGAGCGCGGCGTGCAGATCGCCCAGGAATTGATCAACAAGGAACAAGTGGCCGCCACCGTCGGCTACATCAACACCGGCGTGGCCCTGGCCTCGCAGCGCTTCTACCAGGACGCCAAGATCCCCGTCTTCAACAACGTGGCCACGGGCAGCGTGATCACGCACCAGTTCAAGGCGCCGGAATACCCCGACAACTACGTGTTCCGCAATGCGGCGCATGACAGCATCCAGGCCCCGATGATCGTTGAAGAAGCGATCACCCGCCGTGGCTTCAAGAAAGTCGCCATCCTGGCGGATTCCACCAACTACGGGCAGCTGGGTCGCGAGGATCTGGAAAAGGCCCTGAACGCCAAGGGCATCAAGGCCGTGGCGGTTGAGAAGTTCAACATCAAGGACGTCGACATGACGGCCCAGCTGTTGAAAGCCAAGGCCGCCGGCGCCGAAGCCGTGCTGACCTATGGCATCGGGCCCGAACTGGCCCAGATCGCCAACGGCATGACCAAGCTGGGCTGGAAGGTGCCGATCATCGGCAGCTGGACCTTGTCCATGGCCAACTACATCGACAACTCCGGCGCCAATGGCGAAGGCGCGCGCATGCCGCAAACCTTCATCCAGGACCCCGACTCGCCCAAGCGCAAGGCGTTCATCGACGCCTACCTGGCCAAGTTCAAGCCCAAGAACAACCGCATCGATTCCCCGGTGTCGGCGGCGCAGGGCTATGACTCGGTCTTCCTGTTGGCGGCCGCCATCAAGCAGGCCAATTCCACCGACGGCGCCAAGGTGCGCGAAGCGCTGGAAAACCTGCAAACGCCGGTAGAAGGCGTGGTGATGACCTACAACAAGCCGTTCACCCACGACAACCACGACGCCATCACGGCCAAGGAAGTGGTTATCGGCGAGGTCAAGGGCGGCCGCGTCGTCAAGGCCAACTAAGTGTGAAACAAGCAGGAAGGCGGCGGCTGACCGGCCGCCGCCGCCCGCGCCCGGCGCATCGGGCGCGGGGCATGCAGCCGCCTGAAAACAGCGTTCTGCCCAAGGGGGTTGGGACGGAACACAGCGCATCAAGACACACACCATGATTCTTCTACAGCTTATCTACAGCGGTATCGCGCTAGGCATGATCTATGCCGTGATTGCGTTCGGATACCAGCTCACCTTCGCCACATCCGGCACGCTGAACTTCGGCCAGGGTGAAGCCCTGATGCTGGGCGCGCTGGTCGGGCTGACGCTGGTCGGCCTGGGCGTGAACTACTGGGTCATGATTCCCATCGTCTGCATTTTCGGCTTCGCGCAGGGCGCGCTGGTTGAGCGGGTCGGCGTGCGGCCGGCCATCAAGACGCGATCGGAATTTGGCTGGATCATGGCCACCATCGCGCTGGGCATCATCTTCAAGAACGTGGCCGAGAACATCTGGGGCCGCGACGACCTGCGCTTTCCGTCACCGCTGCCCGAAGCGCCCATCCAGGTGCTGGGCGCCAACGTGCTGCCGATGGAACTGCTGGTGGTGTTCGGCGCGCTGGGCATGATGATCCTGGTGGAAATCTTCAACCGTAAATCCATCTACGGCAAAGCCTTCGTGGCCACCTCGAATGACCGCGACGCCGCTGGTCTGATGGGTATCAATACCGGCATGGTGATCACGTTTTCGTATGCGCTGTCGTCGCTGACCGCCGCGTTTGCCGGCGTGCTGGTGGCCCCGTTGACGCTGACCGGCGCCACGATGGGCGCGGTGCTGGGCTTGAAGGCGTTTGCCGTGGCGATCATCGGCGGACTGTCCAGCGGCATGGGCGTGGTCGTGGGCGGGCTGATCCTGGGCATTGCGGAGACGACCACCGGTTTTTATCTGTCGACGGGGTACAAGGACGTGCCGGGATTGGTATTGCTGCTGCTAGTGCTGACCTTCAAGCCCGCCGGCCTGTTCGGCAAGACCGCGATCAAGAAGGTGTAAGCGATGAAACCCCTGCACCTCTTGCTGTCCGTCGTGGCCGTGGCCTGCCTGGCCGCCGTGCCCCTGGGCGTGACCAATACGTACTACCTGCACCTGATCGAAACGATCATGATCTATTCGATCCTGCTGTTCGGGCTCGATATCGTGGTGGGCTACACCGGCCAGGTGTCGCTGGGCCATGCCGGCCTGTTCGGCATTGGCTCGTATGTCGCCGGCGTACTGTTCTTTCATCTGCAAATGCCCATCTGGGTGATTTTGCCCGCCGCCATCCTCATCGCGGCGGCCTTCGGCGCGGTGCTGGCGCTGCCGGCGCTACGCGTGACGGGACCTTACCTGGCGATGGTCACGCTGGCATTCGGCACCATCATCCAGATCCTGATCAACGAGATGACCTTCATGACTGAAGGCCCGTTGGGCATCAAGATCCCCAAGCCGTCCATCGGCGGGCACATCCTGACCAAAAGCGAATACTTCTGGCTGGTGGGCGCGCTGCTGGTGCTGTCGCTGATCGTGGTGCACCGCATCCTGAAGTCGCACCTGGGCCGCTCGTTCGAAGCGCTGCGCGACAGCCCGATTGCATCCGACTGCATGGGCGTTTCGGTCTACCGGCACAAGGTGTTCGCGTTTGTGATCAGCGCCGGCTTTGCCGGGCTGGCGGGCGCGCTGTACTCGTATTCCGAACAGTACATCTCGCCCAACACGTACAACTTCGAGCTCACCATCCTGTTCCTCCTGGCCATCATCATGGGCGGGCGCAAAAGCCGCACGGGCGCGCTGCTCGGCGCATCCATCATCGTCCTGCTGCCCAAGATGCTGGACGACATCAGCACCTTCCGCCTGATCGCGCTGGCCGTGGCCGTGTTGGTCACGGTGGGCAGCATCGTGGCCGTGTCCAAGGGCCGGGCCGAGCCGCGCCGCGTGGTCGTGCCGGTGGTGGGCACCCTCGTGCTGGCCATTTTCTCGTACTGGCTGGAAGCCGTGACCGATTGGCGCCTGACCATCTTCGGCGCCATGATCCTGTTCGTGGTGTATTACCTGCCCGACGGCATCGTGGGCTTTGTGCGCAACCTGTTCTTCTCGAACCGCCGCGCCGCGCTGTCGGTGAAAAAAGACCTGGTCAATGAACAGGACGCGGTGCCGGACGCCGTGGTGGCGGGCAAGGGCGAGACACTGCTGTCCGCCAAGCGCGTGCTGATGCAGTTTGGCGGCCTGAAGGCGCTGAACGAAGTGGACCTGACGATCAAGCGCGGCACCATCCACGGCCTGATCGGCCCGAACGGGTCGGGCAAGAGCACGATGATGAACGTGCTGACCGGCATCTATGTGCCGACCGCCGGCGCGGTGGAATTCTCGGGCAAGTCGCTGGTGGGTCTGCCACCGGCCGATATCGCCGCCACCGGCATCGCGCGCACATTCCAGAACGTGCAGCTGTTCGGCGAAATGACGGCCCTGGAAAACGTGCTGGTCGGCTTGCACCACACCTTCACCACCGGCCTGGCCGGCATTGCGCTGCGCACGCCGAAATGGAAGGGCGAAGAGCAAGGCGCCCGCGCCCGCGCCATGGCGCTGCTGGAATTCGTGGGGCTGGAATCCCTGGCAAGCGAAGAGGCGCGCAACCTGCCCTACGGCAAGCAGCGCCTGCTGGAAATCGCGCGCGCGCTGGCGCTGGACCCGCAGCTGCTGCTGCTGGACGAACCCGCCGCCGGGCTTACCGCGCCCGACATCATCGAACTGCTGGCCATCATCCGCAAGGTGCGCGACCACGGCATCACGTTGATCCTCATCGAACACCATATGGATGTGGTGATGGGGGTGTGCGACACCGTATCGGTGCTGGACTTCGGCCAGAAAATTGCCGAAGGCCTGCCGAACGAAGTGCAAAGCAACGCCAAGGTTATCGAGGCGTATCTGGGCGGTGCGCCCGCCTGACGCCAAGAGGACAACAAGATGCTATCGATCAAGAATCTGGAAGCGGGTTACGGCAAGGTCAAGGTGCTGCACGGCATCAGCATGGAGGTGCCCAAGGCCAAGGTGGTGACGCTGATCGGCTCAAACGGCGCCGGCAAGACCACGACGATGCGGGCGCTGTCGGGCATGATCCGACCCACGGCGGGCGAGGTCACGCTGAGCGGCAAGCGCATCGATGGCCTGGAATCGCACCGCATCGCGCGGCTGGGCCTGGCGCATTCGCCGGAAGGCAGGCGCGTGTTTCCCACGCTGTCGGTTACCGACAACCTGCTGTTGGGCGCGTTTCCGCGCCTGACGGGCAGCCGTCCCAAGGGCGATGTGCAAGCCGACCTGGGCCGCGCCATGGATCTGTTTCCGCGCCTGAAGGAACGGCGCGATCAACTGGCCGGCACCTTGTCGGGCGGCGAACAGCAGATGCTGGCCATGGCGCGCGCCGTGATGCTGAATCCGGAGCTCGTGCTGCTGGACGAACCCTCGATGGGGCTGGCGCCGATCCTGGTGGAAGAGGTGTTCCGCATCATCGCGCGCTTGAAGGATGAAGGCGTGACGATGCTGCTGGTTGAGCAATTTGCCGCAGCCGCGTTGCAGGTGGCCGACTACGGCTACGTGCTGGAGAACGGCAGGATCTCGGTGCACGGCAGCGCGGACAAATTGCGGGACGACCCGGCGGTGGTGGCGGCATACCTGGGCGGCGGGCACTAGTCCCGGCAACGCAAAGCGCGACGGGCCGTGTGTTCAACACGGAACCGTCGCGCTTGTTACCGCCCGGCGGCGTTCGGGCGGCTGGCGCCCAGGCGCGCCGGGGTGCGTGCAATGACGCTTAGACGATGGTCAACGTCACGTCGATGTTGCCGCGCGTGGCGTTCGAGTACGGGCAAACGATGTGCGCTGCCGCCATCAGCTTTTCGGCCTGTTCGCGGTCCATGCCCGGCAGGGAAATCTTCAATTCGACTTCTATGCCGAAGCCGGTCGGGATGGCGCCGATACCCACAATGCCGTTCACCGACACGTCGGCGGGAATGGCGATCTTGTCGCGGCCGCCAACGAACTTCATCGCGCCCAGGAAGCAGGCGGAATAGCCCACGGCAAACAATTGCTCGGGGTTGGTGCCGGCCGCGCCCGCCCCGCCCAGTTCACGCGGCGTGGTCAGCTTGACGTCCAGGTTGCCGTCATCGCTGACGCCACGGCCTTCACGGCCACCGGTGGCGGTTGCATTGGCGCGGTAGAGGACTTTTTCGATAGACATGATGCGTTTCCTTTGTAGGATGAAAGTTGAACTGCCTGGGCCGGACGGGCCTTCCCGCGTCGGCGCTTACTGAAACTGAAGGACTGCTATCCCACTGCAAACCTGCTGCAAACGTGCTGCAAACCTATGCTTCACATTCATTTAAATCGCACACAACTATATAGCGCACTACTTATTTGACCGGATAATGACAGGCATCACCCCACACTTCAAATACTGTCGACCAGCTTTTCCCGCAATGCGTGCAGCGCCTTCATCATGCCTTGCGCTTCGTCCAGCGTGCACTGGGCAGCGGCGGCCACGGCATGCGGCACGGCTTCGGCCTGCTCGCGCAGATCGCGGCCTTGCTTGGTCAGCCCCACGATCACCTGGCGCTCGTCGTCCACCGCGCGCTTGCGGGTTACCAGACCGGCGGCTTCCAGACGCTTGAGCAGCGGCGTCAGCGTGGCCGAATCCAGGAACAGCCGGGCGCCGATATCGGTCACCGTGATGTCCTCACCTTCCCACAGCACCAGCATCACCAGGTACTGCGGATACGTCAGGTCCAGCCCGCGCAGCAGCTTGCGGTACACCTTGTTCATCGCCAGCGAGGTCGAGTACAAGGCGAAGCACAGTTGGCTGTCCAGCAGCAGCGGGTTGAACGCGCTTTTGGGTTTGGTGGGCGCTTTCGCTTTGGATTTCATTGCGCAATATTAAATAGCGCACTATTTAACGTCAAGGATTTTTTGGAATATTTTTTTGCTGTGCTGCCGGGCTGCGGGACTGCGGGGCTTCGGAGCATCGCACCGCCCTTGCCTTCAGGTCGCGTGTTCGCCTTCCACCGTGCTGCGGTCCGACCCGTATTGTTTCAGGCCGTCCAGATCCAGCACACGCACCGCGCCGTATTCCACGTTCAACAGACCCGCCTCTTCCAGCTTGCGCAGCGCCTGATTCGCACGCTGGCGCGACACCCTGGCCAGATAGCCGACTTCTTCTTGCGTAATCGTCAGCCGCATCCCCATGCCGGGATACAGCAAAGGGTTGAACAGTTCAGCCAGACAGCGGGCCACACGCGCATCGGGGTCCAGCAGCCGGTCGTATTCGGCCTTGCCGATGAACTGCGCCACGCGCTCGTTCAGCTGATGCAGCAGATAACGGTTGAACGGAATGCTGGTGTCCAGCAGCCAGTCGAACGTTGCCGCCGGCAGCCGCGCCACGACGGAATCGCGCAGCGCGACGATGTCATATTTGCGGACTTCGCGCTTCAAGAGCGAGCCTTCGCCGATCCAGCCGCCGGCGGGCACGCCCGTTAACGAGGCGACCTTGCCTTCCGCGTTGCCCACCGACACTTTCACCAAGCCGGCCAAGACACCGATCCAAGCCTGTGCGAGTTCCCCTTTGCGCTCTATGATCGATCCGGCAACGACTTGCTGCACGGACAGGTCCCGCTCGACGCGCGATTGCTGCTCGGCGTTGAGCACGCGAAACCACGCCGCGGCAAGTTGAAGGGAGTCGGATAGCTGCATCGGGAATACCCTAAAAGTTCCTTGAATGTCGCGATGGTGACAGTTGGTAGCAACCCAACCTTATACCTTAAGTCCTGCCGTAAATCTAAAACCAACTGGTCAAGCCCCTACTCGCCAATGCCGCATCTGCGGCGCGCTGGCGCGGTGTGCCCAAACCGGAGGAGACAACGTGGCACATTCATCGCCCGCATCCGCACAGGTGCCGGCGGCGCTGGACACCTTTCCAGCGCTGCTGTTCGCGCATGCCAATGTTCGTGGGTCGCGGCCCGCGATCCGAGAGAAAGACCTGGGCATCTGGCAAACCCTGACGTGGTCCCAGGTGGCCGAGCATGTACGCCATGTGGCCAACGGCCTGGCGGCGCTGGGCATCCGGCCCGGCATGCATGTGGCCGTCATCGGCGAGAACCGGCCGCGCCTGTACATGGCGATGATGGCCGCGCAATCGCTGGGCGCCATTCCGGTGCCGCTTTATCAAGACGCTGTCGCGCAGGAAATGGTCTACGTGCTGCAAGACGCCGAGATCAGCGTGGCGGTGGTGGAAGACCAGGAACAGGTCGACAAGATGCTGGAAGTGCGCGAGCAATGTCCGGCCTTGCAGCACGTGGTGTTTGATGACCCGCGCGGCCTGCGCCATTACTCCGATTCCATGTTGCAGTCGTATGAACAGCTGGAGAAGCTGGGCCAGGACTACGCGGCGCAGCATCCCGACTTTCTTGACCGCGCCATCGCCGCCGTGCAACCGCACGACCCGGCCGCCATGTTCTATACGTCGGGCACCACCGGCAAGCCCAAGGGCGTGGTGCTGACGCACCATGCGCTGATCGACCGCGCGCGCGCCGTGTCCGACATGGAAAACCTGACCGATCAGGAAGACGTGCTGGCGTATCTACCGCCCGCCTGGATCGGGCAGAACATGTTTTCGTATACGCAGTTGCTGGTCACGGGCTTCACGGTCAACCACCCCGAATCGCCGGACACCGTGTCGATCGACATGCGCGACATCGGCCCCACCTATTACTTCGCGCCGCCGCGCGTGCTGGAGGGCCTGCTGACGCACGTCATGATCCGCATGGAAGACGCGGGCTATATCAAGCGCCAGCTGTTCGGCGCCTGCATGAAGCTGGCGCGCCGGGTGGGCACCAAGATCCTGGATGGCGAATCCGTCAACGCCTGGGATCGCCTGCGCTATGCGCTGGGCAATGCGCTGATCTACGGCCCCTTGCGCAACGCGCTGGGCATGAGCCGCGTGCGCGTGGCCTACACGGCGGGCGAGGCCATCGGCCCGGACCTGTTCGTGTTCTACCGGTCCATCGGCATCAACCTGAAGCAGTTGTACGGCTCGACGGAAACGTCCGTGTTCGTTTGCGTGCAGCCCGACGGCAAGGTGCGCGACGACACCGTCGGCCCGCCGGTGGCCGGCGTTGAAATCCGCGTGGCGGACAACGGCGAAATCCTGGTCAAGAGCCCGGGCCTGTTCAAGGAGTACTACCGCAACCCGGACGCCACGGCGGAAGCGCGCAGCGCCGACGGCTGGTTCCACACGGGCGACGCGGGCTACCTGGACACCGACGGCCAGTTGAAGATCATCGACCGCGCCAAGGACGTGGGCAAGCTGGCCAACGGCAGCCTGTTCGCGCCCAAATACATCGAGAACAAGCTCAAGTTCTTCCAGCACATCAAGGAAGCCGTGGCCTTTGGCGCCAACCGCGACGACGTTTGCGCCTTCATCAACATCGATCTGGAAGCCGTGGGCAACTGGGCCGAGCGCCGGGGCCTGCCGTATGCGGGCTACACCGACCTGGCCGCCAAGGAAGAGGTCTACCAGCTGATCGCCGAATGCGTTGAGCAAGTGAACGCCGATCTGGCCACCGACCCGAAACTGTGCGCGTCGCAAGTCAGCCGCTTTTTGATCCTGCACAAGGAACTGGACCCGGACGACGACGAGCTGACCCGCACGCGCAAGGTGCGCCGCGCGTTCATCGCGCAGAAATACGGCGTGCTGATCGATGCCCTGTTCGGCGGCAAGCCATCGCAGTTCATTGAAACCGAAGTGAAGTTCGAAGACGGACGCACCGGCAAGATCTCAGCCGACCTGAAGATCTGGCCCGTCAAGACGTTTCCCGCCATCACAGCCCGAGCCGCGTAGAGATCATGAGCAACAACGACCGCGACCAGCGTATCGGCGACGTCATGCTGGACATGCAGAACATCTCCTTGTCCTTCGGCGGCGTGAAAGCGCTGACGGACATTTCCTTCAACGTGCGCGAGCACGAGATCCGCGCCATCATCGGCCCCAACGGCGCGGGCAAGAGTTCGATGCTGAACGTCATCAACGGCGTCTACACGCCGCAGAAAGGCGGCATTGCATTCCGTGGCGAGAGTTTCTCGAAGATGAACCCGCGCCGCGCCGCTGAAATGGGCATCGCGCGCACATTCCAGAACCTGGCGCTGTTCAAGGGCATGAGCGTGCTGGACAACATCATGACGGGTCGCAACCTGCGCATGAAATGCGGGCTGCTGTCGCAAGCCTTCCGCCTGGGCCCGGCCGAACGCGAAGAAACCCAGCACCGTGAATTCGTCGAGAACATCGTCGACTTCCTGGAGATCCAGGCGTATCGCAAGACGCCGGTGGGCCGCCTGCCCTACGGCCTGCAAAAGCGCGTGGACCTGGGTCGCGCGCTGGCGATGGAGCCGCGCCTGTTGTTGCTGGACGAACCCATGGCCGGCATGAACATCGAGGAAAAGCAGGACATGAGCCGCTTCATCCTGGATGTGAATGATGAATTCGGCACCACCATCGTGCTGATCGAGCACGACATGGGCGTGGTCATGGACATTTCCGACCGCGTGGTGGTGCTGGACTACGGCAAGAAGATCGGCGATGGCCGCCCGGACGAAGTCCGTGCGAATGAAGACGTCATCCGCGCCTATCTCGGCGTGTCGCACTAAGGCGGACAGACATGGGATTTTTTCTAGAGACCTTATTCGGCGGCTTGATGAGCGGCATGATGTATGCGCTGATCGGCCTGGGCTTCGTGCTGATCTTCAAGGCGTCCGGCGTCTTCAACTTCGCGCAAGGCGCGATGGTGCTGGTGGCCGCCTTGTCGATGGCGCGCTTCTCGGAATGGATACCGCGCTGGCTGGGCTTTGACAACATGATCCTGGCCAACGTGCTGGCTTTCATCGTCAGTGCCATGGTGATGTTCCTGCTGGCCGTTGCGATTGAGCGCTTTGTGCTGCGCCACCTGGTCAACCAGGAAGCCACCACGCTGTTGATGGCAACGCTGGGCATCAGCTACTTCCTGGACGGGCTGGGCCAGATCACGTTTGGCAGCTCGGTGTATTCCATCAATGTGGGCATGCCGAAAGATCCGCTGATGATCTTGGACACGGTCTTTGAAGGCGGGTTGCTGATCAACCTTGAAGATTTGACCGCAGCCGTCATCGCGGCGCTGCTGGTGGCCACGCTGGCGCTGTTCTTTCAGTACACGTCCACCGGCCGCGCCCTGCGCGCGGTGGCCGACGACCACCAGGCCGCGCAGTCCATCGGCATTCCGTTGAATCGCATCTGGGTGATCGTGTGGTGCGTGGCGGGCCTGGTGGCGCTGGTGGCGGGGATTATCTGGGGGTCGAAGTTCGGCGTGCAGTTCACGCTGTCCACCGCGGCGCTGCGCGCATTGCCGGTGGTGATCCTGGGCGGCTTGACGTCGGTGCCTGGCGCCATTCTGGGCGGCCTGATCATCGGCGTGGGGGAAAAGCTGTCCGAGGTTTACCTGGGGTCGCTCGTGGGCGGCGGTATCGAAATCTGGTTCGCCTATGTGCTGGCGCTGGTGTTCCTGCTGTTCCGTCCGCAAGGGCTGTTCGGCGAGAAGATCATCGACCGCGTGTAAACCACAGGCCACTGGGATAAAAACATGTTCTATCGCGAAAACGGCCAGTTCAAGACCACGTACCGGGCGGATCAGCAGATCTTCCCGATCCGTCAGGACCGCATCTTCATCTGGCTGCTGCTGGCGGTGGCGTTCATCGCCGTGCCGGCGCTGTCGTCCGACTACCTGCTGCGCGCCATCCTGATTCCGTTTCTGATCCTGTCCCTGGCGGCGGTCGGGCTGAATATTCTGGTCGGCTATTGCGGGCAGATATCGCTGGGCACGGGCGCGTTCATGGCGGTGGGCGCCTATGCCGCCTGGAACTTCGGCGTGCGCTTTCCGGGCATGCCGCTGATCATCCAGATTCTGCTGGGCGGCTGCTTCGCCACGCTGGTGGGCGTGATCTTCGGCATCCCCAGCTTGCGGATTCGCGGGCTGTACCTGGCGGTGGCGACCCTGGCCGCGCAGTTCTTCGTGGACTGGGCGTTCCTGCGCATCCCGTTCTTCACCAACTATTCATCGTCGGGCAACGTGTCGGTGCCGCCGCTGACCGCGTTCGGCCTGCCGGTGCAATCGGCCATGGAAAAGTACCTGTTCGTGCTGATCCTGGTAGTGGTCTTCAGCCTGCTGGCCAAGAACCTGGTGCGCGGCGCGATCGGCCGCCAATGGATGGCGATACGCGACATGGACGTGGCGGCGTCGGTCATCGGCATCCGCCCCATGTACGCCAAGCTGACGGCGTTCGCGGTCAGCTCGTTCATCGTGGGCGTGGCGGGCGCGCTGTGGGGCTACATCCACCTGGGTTCCTGGGAACCGCTGGCCTTTGATCTGACGCGTTCGTTCCAGCTGCTGTTCATGGTCATCATCGGCGGGCTGGGCTCGATCATCGGCAGCTTCTTCGGCGCGGCGTTCATCGTGCTGGTGCCGGTGGCGCTGTCGAACATCCCGCATGCGCTGGGCATCCCGCTGTCGGTGGACACCGCCGCGCACATCGAACACATGGTGTTCGGCGCGCTGATCGTGTTCTTCCTGATTGCCGAACCGCACGGGCTGGCGCGCTTGTGGAGCATCGGCAAGGAAAAGCTGCGCATCTGGCCGTTCCCGCATTGACGACAATTTGATTTCGCATTGATTTCTGCGGACTGCGGCGGCAAAAGTGCCGTGATCCACATCCTGAATACCCGGCTCAAGACCGGGCCAATCCCGGTGTCCCAGGGTTTACTGACCCAAGCACCACGCAGGAGGTAAATGGAGATGAAGCGTCTTAACCTGAAGTTGGCGGCAGCCCTGGTGGCCGCAGCCGGCGCCATCGGCGCCGTGGCCACGCCGGCAATGGCGGCCGAAGAGCAGTTCGTTCCGTTGCTGGTGTATCGCACCGGGTCGTTCGCGCCGCTTGGCATTCCCTGGGCCGATGGCAAGCTGGACTACCTGAAGCTGGTCAACGAACGTGATGGCGGCGTCAACGGCGTCAAGATCACGTACGAAGAATGTGAAACCGCCTATGCCACCGACCGCGGCGTGGAATGCTATGAACGCCTGAAGGGCAAGGGCACCGGCGCGTCGGGCTTTGACACCCAGTCCACCGGCATCACGTTTGCCGTCAGCGACAAGGCCATGGTCGACAAGGTGCCGGTTGAAACGATGGGCTACGGCCTGTCGCAGTCGGTGGACGGCAGCGTGTTCGAGTGGAACTTCCCGCTGCTGGGCACCTACTGGACCGCCGCCGACGTGATGATCCAGGACATCGCCAAGAAAGAAGGCGGCATGGACAAGCTCAAGGGCAAGAAGATTGCCCTGGTCTATCACGACTCGCCCTACGGCAAGGAACCGATCCCGCTGCTGCAAAAGCGCGCGGCCAAGGAAGGCTTCGAGCTGGTGCTGTACCCCGTGACTGCCCCCGGCGTGGAGCAGAAATCCACCTGGTTGCAGATCCGCCAGGCCCGCCCGAACTACGTGCTGCTGTGGAGCGCGGGCATCATGACGCCCACCGCCATCCGCGAAGCGCAGGCCAGCGGCTATCCGCGCGACAAGATGTACGCCATCTGGTGGGCCGGCTCTGAAGGCGACGTCAAAGACCTGGGCGATGTGGCCAAGGGCTACAACGCCATCACCGTGCACAACAGCGGCGCCGAGCACGACAAGGTCTACGACGACCTGAAAAAGTTCGTCTACGACAAGGGCCAGGGCGCGGACAAGACCGGCAAGACCACGCTGGGCACCATCGCCCACACGCGCGGCATGATGATTTCGATGCTGCAAGTGGAAGCGATCCGCACGGCGCAGGAAAAGTACGGCAAGGGCAAGGCGTTGACGCCCGAGCAGGTGCGCTGGGGTTTTGAAAACCTGAACCTGACGCAGGACAAGCTGGACAAGCTGGGCTTCGGCCAGATCATGCGCCCCGTCAAGACCTCGTGCAGCAACCACAAGGGTGACGACTGGGCCCGCATCGTGCAGTGGGACGGCGCCAAGTTCAAGGTGGTGTCCGACTGGTACCAGGCCGACAAGACCATTCTGGACCCGATGGTCAAGGACGCCGCGGCCAAGTACGCCAAGGAAAAGAACATCACGCCCCGCACTTGCGAGAACTGATGTGAACCGGCGGCCGGCGTCCTTGTGGATGCCGGCCGCCACCACGCCGCAGGAATCGTCATGACCGCTGCATCTTCCATTGCATCTACTGCTGCACCTTCCGCTGCAACCCCGGTTGCCGCCCCCGCTGCCGCGCCCTCCGTGCTGCTGGACGTCAACGGCATCGAGGTGATCTACAACCACGTGATCCTGGTGCTCAAGGGCGTGTCCCTGCAAGTGCCGGAAGGCAAGATCGTGGCCTTGCTGGGCGCCAACGGCGCGGGCAAGACCACGACGCTGCGCGCGATTTCGAACCTGCTCAAGGGCGAACGCGGCGACGTCACCAAGGGCCATATCCAATACCGGGGCCAGCGTATCGAACGCCTGTCGCCGGCCGAGCTGGTCAAGCGCGGCGTCGTGCAGGTGATGGAAGGCCGCCACTGCTTCGCGCACCTGACCATCGAGGAAAACCTGCTGACGGGCGCCTACACCCGCAGCATGAGCCGTGCCGATACCGCCGCCGCGCTGGAACGCGTCTACCAGTATTTCCCGCGCTTGAAGCAACGCCGCGCCAGCCAGTCGGGCTACACGTCGGGCGGCGAACAGCAGATGACCGCCATTGGCCGCGCGCTGATGGCCAACCCCAACATGATCCTGCTGGACGAGCCCTCGATGGGGCTGGCGCCGCAAATCGTGGAAGAGATCTTTGAAATCGTGCGCGATCTGAACCAGCGTGAACGCGTGAGCTTCCTGCTGGCGGAACAGAACACCAACATCGCGCTGCGTTATGCCGACTACGGCTACATCCTGGAGAACGGGCGCGTAATGATGGACGGGGCCGCGCTGGATCTGGCCCAGAACGAGGACGTGAAGGAGTTCTACCTGGGCATCTCCAGCGGAGAACGCAAGAGCTTTCGCGACAACAAGTTCTATCGCCGCCGCAAACGCTGGCTGGCCTGAAGAGAGGGTGCGATCCCATGTCCGAGTTTTTCGATGTATTGGAAACCCGTGCGCCCGAGCAACGCGAGCGCGAGCTGATGGCCGCCTTGCCCGACGCGATTTCGCGAGCCATTGCGCGCGCGCCGGCAATCGCCGAGCAGCTGCGCGGCGTTGACCCGGCCACCATCACGTCGCGCGCGGCGCTTGCCCGGCTGCCGGTGCTGCGCAAGCACGAACTGCTGGAACGCCAGCAGCACAGCCGCGACGACGACGCCACGCCCGCCAGCCCCGGCAAGGCGTTCGGCGGCTTCTCGGCCATTGGCTGGGGCGAGGCGATGCGCGTGTTTGCGTCGCCCGGCCCTATCTACGAACCGGAAAGCGCGCGCGCCGACTACTGGCGTTTTGCCCGGGCGCTGTACGCAGCGGGCTTTCGCGCCGGCGAACTGGCCTACAACTGTTTTTCCTATCACTTCACGCCGGCCGGCTCCATGATGGAAACGGCGGCGCACGCCGTGGGCTGCACCGTGTTTCCGGGCGGCACCGGCCAGACCGAACAACAGGTGCGCGCCATTCAGGACCTGGCGCCCAGCGGCTACACGGGCACGCCCAGCTTTCTGAAAATCATCTTGGAAAAGTCGGACGAGCTGGGGGTGAAGCTGGGCTCGCTGCGGCGTGCGCTGGTGTCAGGCGAAGCGTTTCCGCCGTCGCTGCGAGATTGGCTGGCGGCGCGCGGCATTGACGGTTATCAGGCGTACGGCAGCGCCGACCTGGGCATGATTGCGTTTGAAACGCCCGCGCGCCAGGGGCTGGTGCTGGGCGAAGACATCATCGTGGAAATCGTGCGCCCGGGCACCGGCGAACCGGTGCCGGACGGCGAAGTGGGCGAAGTCGTCGTCACCACCTTGAACCCGGACTATCCGCTGGTGCGCTTCGGCACCGGCGACCTGTCGGCGGTCATGCCGGGCATTTCGCCTTGCGGGCGCACCAACACGCGCATCAAGGGCTGGATGGGCCGGGCCGATCAGACGACCAAGGTGCGCGGCATGTTCGTACACCCTTCACAAGTGGCGGACGTGGCGCGTCGCCATCCCGAGATCCTGCGCGCGCGGCTGGTCATCAGCGGCAGCACGGGGTCGGACCGGATGGTGTTGAAAGTGGAATCGCGCGTGCGCGGCGAAGACCTGTCCAAGCGCATCGCGGAATCCGTGCGCGATGTGACCAAGCTACGTGCCGACGTGGAATGGGCGGATGCCGACAGCCTGCCCAACGACGGCAAGGTCATCGACGACGTGCGTACGTACGAGTGACACGGGGCCGTGCCGGCCTAGCGCTGTCGGATCTTTTCGATCACCGAGAAGATCGCCATGCCCGCGATCATCGCGGCCACGAAGATCAGCGCGTCCGGCACGCCCGCGGCGGCGGCCACCAACGCGGGGCCGGGACAAAAACCCGCCAGGCCCCAGCCCGCGCCAAAAGCCAGGCTGCCTAGCGCCAGCCGCGCGTCCACCCGCGTGGCCGTCGGCCAACGCAGCGGCTCGCCCGACAAGCTGGCGCTTTTCCGGCGCAGCAGCGCGAACCCCGCCGCCGTCACCAACACCGCGCCGCCCATCACGAACGCCAGCGACGGATCCCAGTCACCGGCAATATCCAGAAAGCCCAGCACCTTGGCCGGGTTGGCCATGCCGGACACGATCAAGCCCAATCCAAAGACCAGCCCCGACGCGAAAGCGATCAGCGCGACCATGTCAGCCCCCCACCCCATGCCGCACGACATAGACGACCGCAAACCCGGCCGCCATGAACAACGCGGTGGCCACCAGCGACCGCACAGACCCGCGCGACAGGCCGCACACGCCGTGGCCGCTGGTGCATCCCGACGCGTAGCGCGTGCCGATGCCCACCAGCAGGCCCGCCACGATCAAGCGCGTTGTCCCGGCTTGGACCACAATTTCCGGCAAGGCGCCGCCCAGCCGGTACAACCACGGCGCCGCGCACAGGCCGAGCAGGAACGCCAGCCGCCAGCTTCGGTCGCGTTGCGGCCCTAGCAAGCCGCCCACGATGCCGCTGATGCCGGCGATTCGGCCGGCACCCGCCATCAACAGGATGGCAGCGGCGCCGATCAGCAGGCCGCCCAGCGTGGCCGGCACGGGAGTAAAGACAGACCAGTCCGGGTTCATGTGAGTGACTCCATCGCGCGGCCGCAGTACAAACTGGATAGCGTTTTCATGACTTGGCTGACCTCGGGGCTGGCCATCTGGTAGTAGACGTACTTGCCATCGCGGCGCGTCGCCACCAGGCCTTCGTCGCGCAGCACGCCCAGCTGCTGCGACAGCGTCGGCTGGCGGATGCCCGTCAGCGATTCCAGTTCGCCCACGTTGCGTTCACCTTGCACCAGCTGGCACAGCAACAGTAGCCGGTCTTCATTGGCCAATGCCTTGAGCAGCGTGCAGGCCTTGGCGGCAGAGGCGCGCAAGGCGGCGAGTTCGCAGTCGGTCAAAGGGGAGTTCATGGGCTAGGGGGTGACAAAGGAGGCAGGCAGTCATTATATTTATGTATAAACTATCGAACAATATTATTTGAAAATATAGATTGTTCTACGTTGTCTATGCGTTGTCTCCACGGCCGGCCATGAATCCACACATCCAAGCGTTCTTCGACTCCGTCACCGCCACCGTCACGTACGTCGTGCACGATGGCAGCGCCTGCGCCATCATCGATTCGGTGCTGGACTACGACCCAAAATCGGGACGCACCAGCACGGCCGGCGCGGACCGCGTCGTGGAGTACGTGCGCCAGCAAGGCTTGCAAACGCAATGGCTGCTGGAAACCCACGCACACGCCGACCACCTGTCCGCCGCCCCCTATTTGCAGCGGCAGCTGGGCGGCGTGATCGCCATCGGGCAAAGCATCCGTACCGTGCAAGGCGTCTTCAAGCAGGTGTTCAACCTGGAACCCGAATTCCAGCTGGACGGCTCGCAATTCGGCCGCCTGTTCGCCGATGGCGAGACCTTTTCGATCGGCAAACTGACGGCCACCGCCATCCACGTGCCGGGCCACACGCCGGCCGACATGGCCTATTTGATCGGCGACGCGGCGTTCGTGGGCGATACGATGTTCATGCCGGACGTGGGCACGGCACGTTGCGATTTCCCGGGTGGCGACGCGCACGAGCTGTACCGGTCCATCCAGCGCCTGCTGGCATTGCCCGGGGGCACGCGCCTGTTCATGTGCCATGACTACCCGCCCGCCGGCCGCGACGCCCACTGGCAAACGTCGGTGGCCGAACAACGGGCGTCCAACATCCACGTGCGCGACGGCATCAGCGAGGATGAATTCGTCGCCATGCGCACCCGGCGCGACGCCACGCTGGGCATGCCGACGCTGATCCTGCCCGCCATCCAGGTCAACATCCGCGCGGGGCACTTCCCGCCGCCCGAAGACAACGGCGTGCGCTACCTGAAGATTCCGGTCAACGGGCTGTAGGTGGCGACTTCAATCGCGCCTGCCGTACTTGCGCGGCACGGGCGAATCCCGCAAGATCGGCGGACTTACCGATAGCCGACCAGACGGAACCCCATGTTCGCAGAAGCCGAAGCCGACCCCAGCCTGTCCAAGGACGAGTTCAAACCGCTGGAAGCCCGCTTGCGCGTCGCCCTGCTCAACGCCCAGTACCGGCGCCTGGAACAGGCCGAAAAAACCTTGCTGGTGGTGGTGGCCGGCATTGACGGCGCGGGCAAGGGCGCCACCATCAACCAGTTGAACGAATGGATGGACCCGCGCCACATCAAGACGCTGGCGTATGGCCCCCCTGAAGGCGAAGAGCTGGATCGCCCGCCGTTCTGGCGGTATTGGAAAGACCTGCCGCCCAAGGGCAAGACAGGCATCGTGTTCGGCTCTTGGTACGCGCCCCTGATCATCGAGGCCGCCAGCAAGAAGCCCAACCAGGAATACATCGCGGCGCACTCGGCCGCCATCCTGCGCTTTGAAGCCATGCTGGCCGCCGAGGGCGTGCAAATCGTCAAGCTGTGGTTCCACCTGTCGGCCAAGGCGCAGACGGACCGCGCCCAGCGCTTGCTGGCCAGCCCCGAGACCTCCTGGCAGGTCAGCCCGGTGGACTTGAAAGTCGCCAAGCGGTTCGACCGCATTCGCCATGGCGCGCAGATCGTGCTGAACCATACCGACAGCGGGCACGCGCCGTGGATCGTCATTCCCAGCGCCGACGAAAACATGCGCGCGGCGCGCACAGCCGAGGCCGTGCTGGCCGCGATGCGCCAACGCGGCGTGCCGCGCATACCGGCATCGTTTCACGCGCATGCGCGCCCGACCCGCGTTGTCGACCGCCTGGGCGAACTGGACTACGACGCCAAGATCGACAAAGACGATTACGAGTCCGAACTGGGCTTGTTGCAGGGCCGGCTGGCACGCGCGGCGCGTTCCCGGAAATTCCTGGATCGTTCGCTGATCCTGGTCTTTGAAGGCCAGGATGCCGCCGGCAAGGGCGGCGCCATCCGACGCGTCACGCACGCACTGGACGCCCGTCAGTTCGACATCACACCGGTTGCCGCGCCATCCAGCTACGAGATGTCGCGCCCGTACCTGTGGCGCTTCTGGCGGCACCTGCCCCGGCACGGCCGCGTGGCCATCTTTGACCGCTCCTGGTACGGCCGCGTGCTGGTCGAGCGCGTGGAAAAACTGACCGCCCCCGCGCAATGGCGGCGTGCCTACGGCGAAATCAATGACTTCGAAGAGCAACTGGTGGCCAGCGGCGCGCTGGTGCTGAAGTTCTGGTTGGCGGTGACGGAAGACGTGCAGCTGGAACGCTTCAAGGAACGCGAGAAATCGCCCTTCAAGAATTTCAAGATTACGCCGGACGACTGGCGCAACCGGGAAAAATGGAAAGACTACGCGGCGGCCGCCAACGAAATGCTGGCCCGCACGGACGTGGCCCATGCGCCGTGGCATCTGGTGTCGGCCAACGACAAGCGTTACGCTCGCGTGCAGGTGCTGCGACACATCGTCCAGGCCCTGGAAGAGCAACTCTGAATTCAATCTGTGTAGGAGGCCCCGCGCCATGAGTACCGCTGAAATCCGCCCCATCGGCGCCGCCGACTTCGACATCTGGCTGCCTCTGTGGAAGGGCTATCAGGCGTTTTACCGCGTCAGTATCGATGACGCCGTGACGCGCAACACCTGGGCGCGCCTGCTGGACCCCGCCGAACCGATGCACGCCGCGCTGGCGTTCGACGGCGGCCGCGCCATCGGCATGGTGCACTGGATCTTCCATCGCTCCACCTGGACGGCGGGCGACTACTGCTACCTGCAAGACCTGTACGTGGACGCGGACGTGCGCGGCACCGGCGCGGGCCGCAAGCTGATCGAACACGTCTACGCCGAAGCCACCGCCGCCAACGCCGCCCGGGTGTACTGGCTGACGCACGAAACCAACGCCCCCGCCATGCAGCTGTACGACCGCATCGCGGACCGCTCGGGCTTCATTCAGTACCGCAAGGTGCTGACATGAGCGCGCGCGACCCGAACTGCCCCTTGTGCCAGGAAGATGGCGGCACGGTGCTGTGGCGCGGGCCGCATCTGCGCGTGATCGAGGTTGACGATGCCGACTACCCCGGCTTCACCCGGGTGGTCTGGAACGGCCATCTGGCCGAGATGACCAGCCTGTCCACGCACGGGCGCGACCTGTTGATGCGCGCCGTGTACGCCGTGGAAGAAGCACAGCAGGCCGTGCTGGCGCCTGACAAGATCAACCTGGCGTCGCTGGGCAACATGGTGCCCCACCTGCATTGGCACGTGATCCCCCGGTGGCGCGGCGACCGCCATTTTCCGGACCCGATCTGGGCCGCGCCGCGCATTGCCGCCGGCGCGGAACCGGCGCAATGGGCGGACCGCCAGGCGCGCACGCAGGCGCTGCTGCCGCGCTATCGGAACCGCGTCGTCGAAGCCATGAATGCGCTGTTGATGCATTGATGCGGCGTTGATGGATTGATGCGCCGTTGATGGATTGATGCGCCGTTGATGGATTGATGCGCCGTTGATGGATTGATGCGCCGTTGATGCACGCGGCACCGGGCTACCCCGCTCGGGCGCCGCGCCCCCGTTCCGCCAGCCAGGACCCATACACGGTTTCCACCTGCTGGGCGGCGCGATCGGCGCAGAACAAACCTTGGTCCCGGATCCGCGTCTGGCCCGCCCGGCCCATGCGGCGGCGCAAGGCGGGGTCGGCCAATAACGTGGCCAACGCCGCGGCCAACGCGGCCGGGTCACGAGGCGGCACCAGCAGGCCGGTCACGCCTGCCTGCATGGTTTCAGGTACGCCCCCCACGTTCGTACCGATCACCGGCACGCCCATGGCGGCGGCCTCGATGAAGACGGTGCCCAGCGCTTCGCGGTGCGTGGCCAACGCGAAAACGTCCAAAGCCATCAACACGTTGCCGATATCGTGGCGCCTGCCCGTGAAATGCACGCGCGCGTCCAACCCCATCGCCGCCACCTTGTCTTGCAACTGCGGCATCAGCGGCATGCCGTCGCCAACCAGCACCAGATGCGCGTCGGGAAAGCGGGAAGCAATACGCCCGAAGGCGTCGATCAGGTCGGCATGGCCTTTTTCAACGCGCATCACCGCCACGCACCCAACCACCAACGCGTCGGCTGGCAGGCCAAGCTCGCGCCGTACGCAGGCATGTTGCGCGGCTTGCGGCAGCACGATGGGCGAATGGATGGTGGCAACCGAGCCGGGCCGCGCGCCGCCATCCAGCAACTGCTGCTGCACATACCGGCTGACGGCAATGACGCGATGCGCCAGCCAGGTGTAGGCATAGAGCGAACCGATGGGCTTGGCCAGATGCCGCGTGCGCACGATCAGCGGCGCGCCGGCAAGCCTGGCGCCCCACGCGGCCAATACGGTGTCGCGGCGGCTGTGCGTGTTGACCACGTCAAAGCGCCCGCCCCGCAGCAGCCGGCGCACAAAGAACACGCCGCGCAGAAAATTGCCCGGGCCGTCCATGACGATGCGGTGCACCGTGAACCCGGCCTCGCTTGCCCGGTCGCCCAGTTCCGCACCGGGCTGGCACAGCAGTTCCAGGTGATGGCCCCGGTCGCGCATCGCAACCATTTCCTTGTAAACGCAGAATTCCTGCCCGCCAAATGAGGTGGCGGCTTCGGTATGCAAGATGCGCAGTCGGCCACCGGCATCCGCGGCCGGGGTAGCAACGGGTGCGGAAGTCATTGAGGCAGGCGGGCGTCGTGGGTATCGGCGTTCGTATCGCCGTTCGACCCGGCGTTCGACCCGGCCTTGGACTCGGCGCGGTGCCAGGCTTGACCTAGAACCAGCAGATAGGCTTCCAGGTACGCCACGTCTTCCGGAGCCAGCGCCAGGACGCCGGGCTCGCGGCATTCATGCGGGCATTCAGAGGCAGCCAGACGGGAGCCCGCCCACACCTGGATGCTGCCGTGGCAAGACATGTCAAAGCGGGCGCCCTCACCGTGCCACGCCAACAGGCGCATGCTGGGGGCCAGGTGCATTACCTGATATCGACCATGGGCATCTGACGACGGGGGTGCGCTGACGGCGCTGCCGATATCGACCAACCGGGGAGCCGCGCCGGGGCGGGCGGGCTGGTAGGTCAGCACGGAAAGCTGATGGAGAGGCTGCGGGGGCTGGGGGGGCTGAAATGGCATAAGACGCATAGGGCACAGGCAAGGATTAAGCCCGGCGATGCTAGCCAGGAACGCACGCGAAATACCCCAGAAAATTCTTACTTTCCGGGTGCCCCTCTTGCAGGGCCGATATATAGGACGAATCCGACCGAATGCCTGCCCAGGCACTTTTCAAGAATTACTGAGAATGCGTGGAATTTGGCCGACGTTGAACTACAGTTGCCTCACTTTGCCGGTGCAGCATCGACTTCACCGCACGGCATCGCCTCGCCTGTTCAGGTAAAATTCAGCAATTATTTCGACCCACCCTCACTCAAGGACGCTCTTTGACTCAGCCGGCCACGCCCCATCGCCCCGCCTCTTTTCTCCAGGCATTCCTGCGCTCGGAAGCGCTGGGTGGCTATGTGCTGATGGCCGCCGCGCTGGTCGCCTTGATCATCGCCAACAGCCCCGCCGCACCGGTCTACTTCGACGTGCTGGGCACCAAGCTGGGCTTCACGGCGGGGCCCGTCGTGCTCAAGGAAACGGTGCTGCACTGGATCAACGACGGGCTGATGGCCGTGTTCTTCCTGCTGGTCGGCCTGGAAATCAAGCGCGAGGTCCTGGACGGCCAGTTGCGCGGGGTATCCCGCATCGTGCTGCCGGGCGTGGCGGCGGTGGGCGGCATGGTGATGCCGGCCCTGATCTACGTGGCGCTTAACCTGGGCACGCCTGAGACCTTGCGCGGCTGGGCCATTCCCGCCGCCACCGACATCGCCTTCGCGCTGGGCATCCTGGCGCTGCTGGGCAGCCGCGTGCCGACGTCGCTGAAGATCTTCCTGACTGCGCTGGCCATCCTTGACGACCTGGGCGCCATTGTCATCATCGCGCTGTTCTATACGTCCCAATTGCAGGTGTTTGCGCTGGCCATGGCGGGCGCGCTGCTGGTCTGCCTGTTCCTGCTGAACCGCGCCGGCGTGCTGCGCCTGACGCCCTATCTGCTGCTGGGCGCCCTGCTGTGGTACTTCGTGCTGAAGTCCGGCGTGCACGCCACGCTGGCCGGTGTCGCCCTGGCGCTGACCATCCCGCTGCGTCCGCGCAACCAGGGCAAGCCCGAAGCCCATTCGCCCCTGCACGACCTGGAACATGCGCTGCATAAGCCCGTCGCGCTGCTGATCGTTCCGATCTTCGGCTTTGCCAATGCGGGCGTGTCCTTCGCGGGCATGGGTCTGGCCAGCCTGGCACAACCCGTGCCGCTGGGGGTGGCGCTGGGCCTGTTCCTGGGTAAACAGCTGGGCGTGTTCGGCTTTGCCTGGCTGGCGATCAAGACCGGCATGGCCAGCCTGCCGCGCCATGCCACGTTCAAGCAGCTGTACGGCGTGGCAATGTTGTGCGGCATTGGCTTCACCATGAGCTTGTTCATCGGCGCGCTGGCTTTCACCGACGCGGCCACGGTCGACGCCACCAAGATTGGAGTGCTGACCGGATCGCTGGCTTCCGCCGTGGTCGGTTTCCTGCTGCTGCGCTCGGGCGGCGCCCCGGCTACCGAGGGCGCTCCCGCCCCGGTGCGCCAGGGATGAGTCCGCGGGCGCCGGGCGTTCAGCCGGCGCTCAAGCTGAAGGACTACCATCGGATCAATTCCTTGCGGATCACCAGCGCGGCACCGGCCGGCGATTCGCAAGGCCGTCTGTCGCCGGCCGTCGCGCCCTGGGCGCATACACCGGCCGGCAATCCTTGTCCGGAGGTAGCAGCATGTCCCAGTTGAATGGAAAAGTGGCCGTCGTCACAGGCGCGGCCAGCGGCATCGGCAAAGAAATTGCGCTGACCCTGGCGCGCGCGGGCGCCACCATCGCCATTGCCGATTTGAACCAGGCCGGCGCGGACGCGGTCGCGAAAGAAATCGAGCAGGCCGGCGGCAAGGCGATGGGTGTCGCCATGGACGTCACCAGCGAAGACGCCGTGAACCAGGGCATCGACAAGGTGGCGGCCGCCTACGGCAGCATCGACATCCTGATCTCGAACGCCGGCATCCAGATCGTCAATCCCATCGAGAACTTCGCTTTTTCCGACTGGAAAAAGATGCAGGCCATTCACGTGGACGGCGCCTTCCTGACCACCAAGGCGGCGCTCAAGCACATGTACAAGGACGATCGCGGCGGGGTGGTGATCTACATGGGGTCGGTGCACTCGCACGAGGCCTCGCCGCTGAAATCGGCCTATGTCGCCGCCAAGCATGCGCTGCTGGGTCTGGCGCGCGTGCTGGCCAAGGAAGGCGCCGCGCACAACGTGCGCTCGCATGTCATCTGCCCGGGGTTCGTGCGCACGCCGCTGGTCGAAAAGCAGATCCCCGAGCAGGCCAAGGAACTGGGCATCAGCGAAGAAGACGTGGTCAAGAAAGTCATGCTGGGCAACACGGTGGATGGCGTTTTCACCACGGTCGAAGACGTCGCCCAGACGGCGCTGTTCCTGTGCACCTTCCCCAGCGCGGCCCTGACCGGCCAGTCGTTCCTGGTCAGCCATGGCTGGGTGATGCAGTAGGGAAACGCGCGGCGCGGCGGCCGGCCCTATGCCAAAATCGCGCCCATGCCGATTGATAACCGCCTGACTCCCAACGCCCTCGCCGCCCACACGGCCGCGCTGCCCGCCGCCTGGGCGGCGGCCTTCAAAGACCCCGCCGTGGCCGGTGCCCTGGCGCGGGCCACCGCCCATGTTGAAAAGCGCCTGGTCGAAGGCGCCGTCGTCTATCCCGCCACGCCGCTGCGCGCGCTGCACGGCATGGCGCCCTCGGATGTGCGCGTCGTGATCCTGGGGCAAGACCCGTACCACGGCCCCGGCCAGGCTCAAGGCCTGGCGTTTTCGGTGCCCGACGACTGCAAGCGCCCACCCAGCCTGCGCAACATCTTCAACGAAATCGCCCAGGAATACCCAGGTACCCCTATCCCCGCCGGCAATGACCTGAGCCCGTGGGCGGAACAGGGTGTATTGCTGCTGAACACCTGCCTGACGGTGGAGGACGGCCAGCCCGCCTCCCACGCCAAGCGCGGCTGGGAAACGGTGACGGATGCGCTGATCGCACTGGTCGCGCAAGACCCCTCGCCCAAGGTGTTCATGCTGTGGGGCGCCCATGCGCAGGCCAAGCGCTTGTTGCTGCCGGACAACAACGGCCATCTGGTGCTGATGGCGAACCACCCCTCCCCGCTGTCCGCCCGCAGGCCGCCCGTCCCGTTCCTGGGTTGTGGGCACTTTCAGATGACCAACGCGTGGCTGGTGAACCAAGGGAAAAACCCTATTGATTGGGGACTGGACAAAAAAATAATTCCCTTGCAAGGCGAAATCGGGTTATGATCGCCGCACTGCACAAAACGAGTTCGGCATTTACCGCTTTGATTTAGCGGAATTTTTTGCAGTCTGCCAGGCAAGCTAGCCTGGCCCCCATGCCGAACTATCATCGATTCCTGACCTCCTTTCCTTTCGCCCTGCGTTCCAATCTGTATAAGAGAACGCGCCACGCGCACGGTTGATTCGGTCGGCACGATGCTCCATCAACCGTCGCCTGGATCCGGCCGCCTACTCCCCTGGCCCGACCAAGCACTGCGTCGCATTGTCTGCGGCAAGGGAAAGTAATGTCTTTCGAAACTCTGGGTCTTGCACCCGCTCTGTTGTCGGCCGTTCAAGAAGCTGGCTTCAATACCCCCACCTCCGTCCAAGCCGCTGCCATTCCGCAAGCGCTGGCCGGTCACGACCTGATGGTTTCCTCGCAGACGGGCAGCGGCAAGACCGCCGCCTTCATGCTGCCGGCCCTGCACCGTATTGCCCAGATGCCCGCCAACAAGGGCGTCGGCGTGCAAGTGCTGGTGCTGACCCCCACCCGCGAACTGGCTCTGCAAGTCACCGAAGCCACGGCCACCTACGGCCGCAAGCTGGCTGACCTGCGCACCGCCACCGTCGTGGGCGGCATGCCCTACGGCGCCCAACTGAAGGCCCTGTCGCGTCGCGTTGACGTGCTGGTCGCCACGCCGGGCCGCCTGATCGATCACCTGCAATCGGGTCGCGTCAAGCTGAACACCGTGCACACGCTGGTGCTGGACGAAGCCGACCGCATGCTGGACATGGGCTTCATCGAAGACATCGAAACCATCGTCAGCCGCCTGCCGGAAGATCGTCAGACGCTGCTGTTCTCGGCCACGCTGGACGGCACGATCGCCAAGCTGGCTGCGAAGATGATGCGCGACCCGCAGCGTATCGAGATGGCCGGCGCCAAGGAAAAGCACACCAACATCACGCAAAGCCTGCTGTACGCGGACGACGCCAGCCACAAGATGCAATTGCTGGATCACGTGCTGCGCGACGCCAAGCTGGATCAAGCCATCGTCTTCACGTCCACCAAGCGTGGCGCTGACGATCTGGCCGATCGCCTGGCCGACCAAGGCTTTGCCGCCGCTGCCCTGCACGGCGACATGAACCAGCGCCAGCGCACCCGTACGCTGTCGCAACTGCAACGCGGCCAGCTGCGTATTCTGGTTGCCACCGACGTTGCCGCCCGCGGCATCGACGTGCAAGGCATCAGCCACGCCGTTAACTTCGACCTGCCGATGCAAGCCGAAGACTACGTGCACCGTATCGGCCGTACCGGCCGCGCCGGTCGCAGCGGCCTGGCGTTCACGCTGGCTACGCACTCCGAGCGCCACAAGGTTCGCCGTATCGAGCACTACATCGGCCAAACGATTACGCCGGAAACCATCGCCGGTCTGGAACCCAAGCGCACGCCGCGTCCGTCGGCCGGCGGCAGCGGCGCCCCGCGTGGCGGCAAGCCGTTCGGCAAGCGTCCTGGCGGTTTTGGTGGTTCGCGCCATGAAGGCGGCGGCTACCAAGGCAACCGCGAAGGCCGTTCGTTTGGCGGCCCGCGTGAAGGCGGCGCACCCCGTGGCGAATTCAAGCCGCGTGAAGGTGGTTACCAAGGCAACCGCGACAGCGCCCCGCGCGAAGGCGGCTACCAAGGCAATCGCCCCTTCGGCGACCGCCCGGCCCGTTCGTTCAGCGATCGTCCCAGCTTCGGTGATCGTCCCCAGCGCGAAGGCGGCTACCAGGGCAATCGCCCGTTCGGCGACCGCCCCCCGCGTGAAGGCGGCTTCCGTGGTGGTGACCGCGACGCCCGCCCCAGCTTCGGCGGCGACCGTCCCAGCTTTGGTGACCGCCCCCAGCGCGATGCCCGCCCGTTCAGCGAGCGTGCTCCCCGCGAAGGCGGCTTCCGCGGCGCTGACCGTGACGCCCGCCCCAGCTTTGGCGATCGTCCTGCCCGTGAAGGCGGTTTCCGTGGCGGCGACCGTCCGGAAGGCGGCTTCCGCGCCAAGCCCGCGTTCGACAAGCGCCCCGGCGGCCCCGCCAAGCGCTTTGCCAAGCCGGCTGACCGTCGCGGCTAAATCGCCCCGCTAAGCCCGCAGTAAAAAACCCCGCGTTCGTCGCGGGGTTTTTTTTTGTTCATTGTGCATTACCGTCGCCAACACCCGCCCGCAGCCGGACGGCTACGCCTTTTTTTGGGAAAATGCCGTCATGCCTACGCCCGAACCCGCCATGCAACGCCCTGCCCCCGCCAACCTGCCCCCGTTGTCACCCGCCGCCCAGGCGCACAGCGACGCCGCCGCCGCACAGCTGCGCGCCGCCATTACGGCCAATGGCGGCTGGTTGCCGTTTGACCACTGGATGGCGCAGGCGTTGTATGCGCCGGGGTTGGGCTATTACGCGGCCGGCAACGTCAAGTTGGCCGATGGCAACGACGACGCCAAGGCGCCAGCGGGCGACTTCGTCACCGCGCCGCAACTGACCCCGCTGTTTGCCCGCACCGTTGCCCGTCAGGTTGCGCAGGTGCTGCGGCAGACGCAGACACACGCCGTACTGGAATTTGGCGCGGGCACGGGCGCGCTGGCCGAAGGCGTGCTGCGCGAGCTGGATGCGCAGGGCCTGGACCAGACGCAATACCTGATCCTGGAAGTGTCTGCCGACTTGCGCGCGCGCCAAGCCGAACGCCTGGCCGCTTTCGGGGACCGCGTGCAATGGTTGGACGCCTTGCCCAACGCCTTCGCCGGCTGCGTGCTGGCCAACGAGGTGCTGGACGCGATGCCCGTATCGCTGTTTTGCTGGAGCCAGGACGGCGCCGTGATGGAGCGCGGCGTGGCGCTGGATGCGCAGCAGCACTTCGTCTGGAGCGACCGCCCCGCATCGCCTGCCTTGGCCGAAGCCGTCGCCGCGCGCATGCCGGCGTTGCCCGGCTACGTGTCCGAAATCAATCTGCAAGGCGAAGCCTGGATTGCCGCGATGGGCAGTTGGCTGGAGCGCGGCGCGGCGCTGCTGGTGGACTACGGATTTCCGCGCAGCGAGTTCTACCACCCGCAACGCGCGGGCGGCACGCTGATGTGCCATTTGCGTCATCACGCGCACGGCGATCCCTTCACCGCGCCGGGCTTGCAGGACATTACCGCGCACGTGGATTTCACCGCCATGGCCGATGCGGCGCTCGAAGCCGGCCTGCAAGTGCTGGGCTACACGTCGCAGGCGCGCTTCTTGATGAACGCCGGGTTGATGGATTTGCTGGGCCAGTTGGACCCGTCGGATGTGCAGCAATACGCGCAGGCTGTGGCGCCGGTGCAAAAGCTGCTGTCCGAGGCCGAAATGGGCGAACTGTTCAAGGTGCTGGCCGTGGGCCGTGGCATCACGGAACCGCTGACAGGTTTTTCACGCGGCGACCGTTTGGGCAAGCTGTAGCGGCGGGCCATGCTATAGCGGCGGGCAAAGTTGTGGCGGCGGGCCAAGCCGTCCCGCTGGCACGCCGGCCTATCCGGCTCGCAGCCGGTCCAGCCTTGCTTGCCGGACACTGTCCTTGATGCGCGCCGGGTCGCCCGCGCACGCTTTCGCAATGGCGCCTGCGTCCACACCGCGCACCGCATCCACTCTTGCCTGCCAGGCGCCCATGTCCACCGGGCGCAGGATGGCGGCGGTTTTCAGCAGGTCGAAAAAGCGCTCGGGCTTGCGCAGCGCGTCGGCGCGTTCCATCAGCGCCAGCTGCGCCTCGGTGGCGTCGCTGCTGTTGGCGGCTTGTTCAGCCGCGTCCAGGCCCAGCAATACCTCGGGCAACAAGCGCGCATAGTCGTTGCATTCGGTGGGCACGCGCATGCGTCGGCCCAGCGCCTCGCGCTCGGGCGTCAGGCGGCACAGCAACGCGTATCGGCCGGCCATCGACACCCCCAGCCCGGCCGCGCGATCCACGTCGGCGCCCACGTCGGCAACGCCTTGCAATTCGGGCATCACACGCGCCAATGCGCCAGAATCTTGCAGCACATCCAGCATGCGCGACGGCTTTTTAGCCATCAGCCCGCGCGACAATTCCTTCCACACCCGTTCGGCGACCAACGCGTCGGCCTCGCCCGCGTCAACCATCGCGCGGCAAAGCGCCATCGTCTCGGGCGCCACGGAAAAATCATCAAAGCGGGCGGCGAAGCGGCCCAGCCGCAGGATGCGAACCGGGTCTTCCTGGAAGGCTTCGCCCACGTGGCGAAACACGCGCGCGTGCACGTCGGCCACGCCGCCCAACGGGTCTACAAGCGTGCCGTCCTGGGTCTGGGCGATGGCGTTGACCGTCAGGTCGCGACGCCGCAAGTCTTCTTCCAGCGTCACGTCGGCGCCGGTGTAGAAAGTAAAGCCCTTGTAGCCACGGCCCGACTTGCGCTCGGTGCGCGCCAGGGCGTATTCCTCTTTGGTGCGCGGGTGCAGGAACACGGGGAAATCCCCGCCGACGGGGATGAAACCCCGGCGCACCATGTCTTCGGGCGTTGCGCCCACCACCACCCAATCGTGGTCACCCGGCTTCAAGCCCAGCAGCGCGTCACGCACCGCGCCGCCCACGATATACACCTGCAAGCCGTTGATGGCGGGGTCCAGCGTCATCGCACCGAGGTACTTTCGGCGCCCAGCGGCACGATGTTGCCCAGGCGCTCTTTCAAGGACTGCGGCTGGCCGGTGAACATTGCCGCGTAATACACCGAGTTGGACATCACGTTCTTCACGTAATTGCGCGTTTCGTTGAACGGGATGGTCTCGGCAAAGATTGCGCCTTCGACGGGATGCGAGAACGTCGAGCGCCAATTGTGCGGACGCCGCGGCCCGGCGTTATAGCCCGCGCTGGCCAGCATCTGCGACCCGTCCAGGTCGCGCAGCACCATGTTCAGGTAGTTGGTGCCCAGTTCGGTATTGGTGTCGAAATCATTCACGCTGGCGGGCGTGAAATCGGTCATGCCGATCTTGCCCGCCACCCACTTGGCCGTGGCCGGCATCAGTTGCATCAGACCCGAGGCGCCCACGTGCGAACGCGCATCCATGATGAAGCGCGATTCCTGGCGGATCAAACCGTAGACCCATGCCGGGTCCAGCGCGATGGCGTTGGCCTTGGCGGTGACACGGCCTTCAAACGGCGCGATGAAACGCTGGCTGAAGTCGAACTCTTTTTCGGTGCGATCCGACGTGTTGACCACGCGGTCGTAGATGTTTTCGGCACGGGCCAATTCGGCGGCCGCCATCAATTGGCGGTCGCTCATGCCGCGCAGCGTGAAGTTCCATTCCGGCACCGCTTCGGCACGCCAGCCCAGGCGGAACAACTGCACGGCGCGCTGCAAGCCGGGGTTGGCGCGGGCCTCGGCGATTTCGCGGTCGTTGATGGGCGCCGGGCGCGGCGGCACATTGATGCGGCGGCCCAACTCTTCGGCCGACAGCTGGCCGTAGAAATCGAAGCGGTCGGCGATGCTGGCGTACAAGGCGTTGGCCTGATCCTTGCGGCCAGTGGCCGCCAGGCCGCGCGCCTTCCAGTACACCCAAGACGTGTCGTTGCGCTGCGCGGGCGGCATCTCGTCGATGGATTCGATCACCCACTTCCAGTCGATCTTGGGTTGGCGCAATGCGGCGCGCACCTTCCAGCCGGCGTTGTATTCCGTCATGCGGATGTGGCCGGCTTCGTGATACCAGTCGTCGGCGCGGCTATCGAGCTTCAGCGCGGCCATCAGGGCGTATTGCCCGCGCACCCAGGCCAGGTTGGGCTTGGACATGGACTTGGCCCATTCGCGGCGCAGGTAGGAATCGGCCACGCTGACATCCGATCGCGCCAGGCGCGCCAAGGCGATGGTGACCAGTTCTTTTTCGTTGCGGCCCACCGGCATGCGGTCTTGACGGGTCAGCCATTTCATCGGGTCCTTCATCAGGACGTCGTACGTTTTCAGGTCGCGCGGCTCGAACATGTACTGCACCAGCTTGCGCGCGTCCGTCGTCTTGTCGGACTCGATGGCGTCGCGCAGCTGCGGTTCCAGCTGTTCCCAGCCCAGGATGCCGTCGGCCACCAATTGGTCGTACAAGGCCCAGCAGGCGCTGCCGGGCGCGAAGGCGGACATGGCTTGCGCGGCGGTCGCGCGCTGGCCGGTCATGTGCTTGGCGTCAAGAATGGCGCATTCGATCTGGGCGTTGCTGTTCTTGACTGGCGCCAGCTTGCGCACGGTTTCGAAATCGCCACTGCGGGCGGCGGCCAGCAGCCAGTCGCCCCGCAGCCGGTCGGCCAGGTAGGCGTCGCCATTGCTGCTGATGAAGCGTTGCAGGTCGGCCGTGGGGCGGCCGGTGGCCGGCGGCGTCCAGAGCTGATAGCGCAGCAGCCAGTATTCGGGGTACATGCCCAGCGTGTCGGACTTGGCTTGCGGCACCAACGCGCCCAGGATGGACCACTGCTTGCGGTTCATGGCTTCGCGCGCGGCCACGACGGCGGCCAGGGCGGGCGTGTCGGCGGTTGGGGGCAGGCCGGCCAGCACGGCGGGCGGTACGGCAATCAGCGGTTGTGCCGCCGATTGCGCCGACTGCACGGGCGGCTGGGGCTGCGTGTTGATGGCGGCGCTGCGCTGTTGCGCATCCACCGGCGCACAGGCGGCGGTGAACAGCGCCAGCAACGGCAGCCAGCGGCGCAGGGCCAGGCGGGTGTCGGGCGTGTCAGGCTTGTCCCTGGCTTGCGGGGATTTCCGATGGATTTTCTGATACCGTCCAGATTGCTGCGCACGTGTCATGCCGCGTCCCTGATTTGCCGTCATACGAAGGCCTTGCCGCACAGCTGCACGACATTGCCCGACGGCAGCATGGCCGATGGCATGTCCACGTGCATGTCCACGTGCATGTCCACGTGCATGTTCGTGTACATATCCGTACACATGCCTCTATTCCGCATGCCCGATTCCAGCACGTTCGCCTTCATTGTCCACCCCCATTACAGCCACTGCATGACTACGCAAAATACTCCAAAGGATACCGCAGTCCAGCACCGCACGCGATTGCGGAAACTGCGTGCCGAAATGCCTGAAGACCAGCGCAGCCGCGGCGGTTTGTTGATGCGCGCGCGCCTGTTCACCTGGCTGAATGTGGCCCGCGACGAAGCTGTGCGCGCCGGCCGCCCCGCCCCCGCCACGGTCGCCGCGTTCTGGCCCATGGACGACGAGCCCGACCTGCGCCCCCTGCTGACGCAGTGGGTCGAAAACGGCGTCGGCGTGGCGCTGCCCGTGGTGCGCGAGCGCAATGCGCCGCTTTCCTTCCTGTCCTGGACGCCCGACGCCGAGCTGCGCGCCGGCCCCTACGGCATCCAGGAACCCGTTGCCGGCCCGGACGTGCTGCCCGACGTGGTGCTGGTGCCCACCCTGGGTTACACGGAACACGGCGACCGCCTGGGCTACGGCGGCGGCTACTACGACCGCACCCTGGCCTCGCTGCGCGAGCGCGGACATCCTTTCATCACCATCGGCATCGCCTGGAGCTGCGGCGAGCTGGATGCCGACTACCAGGCCGCTCCCCACGACTTCCCGCTGGACGCCGTGCTGACGCAAGACGGCTGGGTGCCCGAGGCGCCGCTGTCCCAAGGCGGCCCCGGCGGCACCACCTTGCATACGTTCCGCATGAACTGACGCACCAGATGCGCCCGGCGGCGCGCACCAAAGCGGTGCCATCGGTCGCAGCGGGGATGGCGTTTTTGCGTCCTTCAGAGGATATTGTGCCCACGGGCCCTGTGTCCCCGAAAGCTGGCATGCAGGTTGCTTATTGTTTGTGACCGGCCAATCATCGGCCGGGTTGACCGCGTGCAAGCCGGCCACCACAAGCCGGCAGCAGGCACAGCATCGGAGGAGCCATGAAGGACAGACCATCCCGTCCCGCCGCTTATGACGAAATGCGCGACAGCGCAGGCGGCATACGCTCCCAATACCAGGCGTTCGAACGCTGGCACCAAGAGCAGTCGGCCGAGGCCATGGCCGTGCGCCGGCTGGAAGCCGACCTTAGCTTTCGCCGGGTCGGCATCACGTTTTCCGTCGCCGGCGACGCCGCCGGCACCGAACGCCTGATCCCGTTCGACCTGATCCCGCGCATCATTCCCGCCGACGAATGGCGCCACCTGGAAGCCGGCCTGAAGCAGCGCGTGCGCGCGCTGAACATGTTCATCCACGACATCTACCACGGCCACGACATCGTGCGCGCGGGCATCGTGCCGGCCGAACAGGTATTCCTGAACGCCCAGTACCGCCCCGAAATGCAGGACGTGGACGTGGCCGAGGACATCTACTGCCACATCGCCGGCGTGGATATCGTGCGGGCCGGCGCGGGTGAATTCTATGTGCTGGAAGACAACCTGCGCGTGCCCTCGGGCGTGTCGTACATGCTTGAAAACCGCAAGATGTCGATGCGGCTGATGCCCGACGCGTTCAGCCGCATCAAGGTCGAACCGGTGGCGCACTATCCCGACCTGCTGCTGGACAACCTGCGCGAAGTGGCCCCGCATGGCGGCGACGATCCCACCGTGGTGGTGTTGACGCCCGGGATGTACAACTCGGCCTACTTCGAACACGCGTTCCTGGCCCAGCAGATGGGCGTGGAACTGGTCGAAGGGCAAGACCTGTTCGTGGAACAGAACACCGTCTACATGCGCACCACGCAAGGCCCGCGCAAGGTGGACGTTATCTACCGCCGGCTGGACGACGATTTTCTGGACCCGCTGTCGTTCCGGGCCGATTCGGCGCTGGGCGTGCCCGGCCTGCTGTCCGTTTACCGCGCGGGCCGCGTCACGCTGGCCAACGCCATCGGCACCGGCATCGCCGACGACAAATCCACCTATCTCTACGTGCCGGACATGATCCGGTTCTATCTCAGCGAAGAGCCCATCCTGTCCAACGTGCCAACCTGGCGTTGCGGGCGGCCTGATGAACTGTCACACGTGCTGGCCAACATGCACGACCTGGTGGTCAAGGAAGTGCATGGCGCCGGGGGCTACGGCATGCTGGTGGGCCCGTCCGCCAGCCGCGCCGAGGTCGAGGCCTTCAAGGAACGCGTGCGCGCCAACCCGGCCAACTACATCGCGCAGCCCACGCTGGCGCTGTCCACCGTGCCAACCTATGTGGAATCCGGCGTCGCGCCGCGCCACATCGACCTGCGCCCGTACGTGCTGTGCGGCAAGGACATCCGCACGGTGCCCGGCGGCCTGTGCCGCGTGGCGCTGACCGAAGGCTCGCTGGTGGTCAACAGCAGCCAGGGCGGCGGCACCAAAGACACCTGGGTTCTGGAGGACTGAACATGCTGAGCCGAACCGCCGACAACCTGTTCTGGATGTGCCGCTACATTGAACGCGCCGAAAACACGGCGCGCATGCTGGACGTGAACCTGCAAATGTCGCTGCTGCCGCAAGACCCGCAAACGCGCGAAGGGTCGTGGCTGGGCGTGCTGCGCATCTCCGAGCTGCAAGGGCTGTATCAAACCAAGTACGCGTCCATCTCGCCCAACGACGTGTTGCAGTACATGGTGCGTGATCCGGAGAACGCATCGTCGATCTATTCCTGCATGCGCGCGGCCCGAGAAAACGCCCGCGCCGTGCGCGGCAGCCTGACCACCGAGGTCTGGGAAACCTACAACACCACCTGGCTGGAATTGCTTAAGCATCTGCATACCGGCCTGCTGGAACGCAATCCCGGTGAGTTTTTTGAATGGGTGAAGTTCCGCTCGCATCTGGCGCGGGGCGTCACGATCGGCACGATGCTGGAAGACGAGGCGCTGTATTTCCTGCGCATCGGCATGCACCTGGAACGCGCGGACAATACCGCCCGGATGCTGGACGTGAAATTCCACGAACGCGGCAGCCAGGCCACGACGGAAGCGCGTGGCGAAGGCTCAGGCACCGCGGCGCTGCAAAGCGAGTTCTATCGTTGGTCGGCACTACTCAGTTCAGTGTCCGGGCTGGAGATCTACCGCAAGGTGTACCGCGACGTCATCACGCCGGACCGCGTGGCCGAGCTGCTGATCCTGCACCCCGACATGCCGCGCTCGCTGCTGTCGTCGATGCGTGCCGTGTCCGAAGACCTGGCGCGCGTTTCGAACCAACGCTCAACCGAGACCCAGCGCCGCGCGGGCATGCTGTGCGCCGAGCTGCAATTTGGCCGCGTCGAGGACATTCTGGATAGCGGCCTGCACCAATACCTGGACCATTTCCTGGACCGCATCAACGATTTGGGCAACCGGATCAGCCAGGACTTCCTGGTCCCGCTGTCGGCATAACACGGAGACAGCCCCATGAAACAGTTCATCACGCACGTCACGCACTACCGCTACACGGCGCCGGTTACCTACAGCATCCAGACGCTGCGCATGACCCCGCGCGACGACGAACACCAGCGCGTGCTGCGGTGGCACATTGAAGCGCCCGGCGCGTTGGAAAAGCAGGTGGACGCGTACGGCAACATCACCCACACGCTGACCTTGAACCGCCCGCACACCGATATCGAACTGCGTGTGGTCGGGCAGGTGCAGGTGGCGCCGCTGACGCGTGGCCTTTTAGGTAGCGAAGACAGCCGCCTGCCCGTGCACGCCTATTGCGTGCAGACGCCGTTGACCCAGGCGGACGACACCATTCTGGCCTTTGTGCGCGGCGTGCTGCCCAATGGCCTGGGCACCCAGGACGACATCCTGGCGCTGGCCAACGCCATCAGCGACCGCGTGGCGTACGAACCCGGCACCACCGACGTGACCACGGCCGCCAACCAGGTGCTGGCGATGGGCCACGGCGTCTGCCAGGACCACGCCCACCTGTTCCTGGCCTGCGTGCGCGGGTTGGGCGTGCCCGCGCGCTACGTCAGCGGCTACGTGCACACCACCACCGAACACTCGGCCAGCCACGCCTGGGCCGACGTGTTTTTGCCCGACATCGGCTGGACCAGTATCGACGTCACCAACCGCCAATTCGCGTCCGACAGCCATTGCCGCCTGGCCGTGGCGAGGGATTACGATTCCGCCTCGCCCGTGCGCGGCGTGCGCAGCGGCGGGGGTGAAGAATCCATGGAGATCAGCGTGCAGGTGCAGACGTCCGGCCAGCAATAACTGCCGCGCCCACGCCGCAATACAATGCGGCGTGGTTTCTTTGAATGATCGATCATGACCTATTGCGTAGCCGCCCGCCTTGATGCCGGCCTGGTTTTCCTTTCTGACTCCCGCACGAACGCCGGCGTCGACCAGATCAGCGTCTTCCGAAAAATGACCGTCTTCGAGCGCCCGGGCGAGCGCGTCATGGTGCTGATGAGCTCGGGCAACCTGGCCGTCAGCCAGGCGGTGCTGCATGCGCTGGCGCGCCAGCACGACGAAGGCGGCGACACCATCTGGAACGCGCCCGACCTGTTCGAGGCCACCCGCTGCGTGGGCGCGGCGGTACGCGAGGTCTACCGCCGCGAGGCGCCCGCGTTGCAGGAACAGGGCGTGGAGTTCAACGTCAGCCTGATTTTCGGGGGACAGATCGGCACGGAAGGCTGCCGGCTGTTCCAGGTCTACGCGGCCGGCAACTTCATCGAAGCCAGCCAGGAATGCCCGTACTTCCAGATCGGCGAAGCCAAGTACGGCAAGCCCATCCTGGACCGCGTGCTGCGCCCGGACACGTCGCTGGACGAGGCCGCCAAGTGTGCGCTGATCTCCATGGACTCGACCTTGCGGTCAAACATCTCGGTGGGCCTGCCGCTGGACCTGCTGGTCTACGACACCGACACGCTGCGCGTGACCCACTTTGCCAGCATCGACGAACGCAACGAGTATTTCCGCATGATCCGGGGCACCTGGGGCGAGCGCCTGCGCCAGGTCTTTGCCGAAATCCCGGACCCGCTGTGGACCAACCCCAACGACCCCGGTTCGCTGGTGCCACCCAGCCGCGTGCACCAGCCGCTGCGTGTTGAACCCGTCAATGCGCCCCCGGCCAGCAGCTATCCCGCGCCGCAAGTGCTGGCCGAGGACCCGGGCAAGGATCAGGCCAGTTAGGCGGCAAGCGGCAAGCGGCAATCCCCGTTACATCACCCGCAATCCGCGCCAGCCGAGCGGCAATCCGCGTTAACCCGCCTTTCCGCCCGCTGAAACCTGGCTTGAAAAACGGCGAATTCTCATCCTTGTTCCGACGGGCCACACTGGGGTCCATCAAAAAACCACAAGGAGCGAGACATGCCCCATCATTTCGCGCGCGTGGCCGTTCGCGCCTCCCTTCGCGCCTCCCTTCGCGCGACCATTCGCGCCTCTATTCGCGCCTCTATTCGCGCCGCCTGGCCGGCACTGGCCCTGTCCAGCCTTGCCTGGGGCTCCGCCAGTGCGCAAGGCGCTTACCCCAACCACCCCATTTCGCTGGTCGTGCCGTTCGCCGCCGGCGGGCCGACGGACGTCGTGGCGCGCAGCCTGGGCGCGTCCATGGCCAAGACGCTTGGGCAAAGCGTCATCATCGAAAACCGCACCGGCGCGGGCGGCACGCTGGCCTCGCAGCATGTGGCGCGCGCGGCGCCGGACGGCTACACGTTCCTGATCCACCACAACGGCATGGCGACTGCCCCGGCCCTGTATCGCAAGCTGCCGTTCAACCCGCTGACCGACTTCGCTTACGTCGGCCAGGTGGCGGACGTGCCCATGACGCTGCTGGGCCGCAAGGACTTGCCGGCCGACGGCATGGCGGGCTTTATCAAGTACGCGCGTGAAAACGGCAACAAGATCAACCTGGCCAACGCGGGCCTGGGTGCGGTGTCGCAGCTGTGCGGCATGCTGTTGCAGGAATCGCTGGGCGTGCAGTTCACCACCGTGCCCTATGCCGGCACGGCGCCCGCGATGACGGCGCTGCTGGGCGGCCAGGTAGACGTGCTGTGCGACCAGACCACACAGACCATCCCGCAGATCAAGGCCGACCGCGTCAAGCTGTTCGGTGTCACCACACTGGACCGCATCAAGACGCTGCCGGACGCGCCGACGCTACAGGAAGGCGGTTTGAAGGGCTTTGAGGTGAAGGTGTGGCATGGCGTCTATGCGCCCAAGGGCACGCCGCCAGAAGCCATCGACAAGTTCAACGCGGCGTTGCGCGCGGCGCTGAAGGACCCGGCGTTCTCGCAAAAGATGGCAGAGCTGGGCGCCGAGATCGTGCCGGAATCCAAGCAGACACCCGAAGGCCTGCAAACCTGGCTGCAAGCCGAGGTGGACAAGTGGGGCACCGTCATCCGCAAGGTAGGGGTGTACGCGGATTAAAAAAAGGGGGGCATTTCTGCCCCCCTTCTGCTTGCCGGATACCGCTTAGCGCTTAGCGTTTACCGTTTTACCGTTTACCGCTTACAGCGCCAGTTCCTTCCACACCGCCAGCGGGGCTTCCGCGTGGTTCAAGGTGTAGAAGTGCAGTCCGGGCGCGCCGTTGTCCAGCAGGGTCTGGCACAACTCGGTCACCACATCCACGCCAAAAGCGCGGATGGATGCCTTGTCGTCGCCAAACTCGGCCAGGCGCAGGCGGATCCAGCGCGGCACTTCGGCGCCGCACATTTCAGAGAAACGCAGCAGCTGGGTGTGGTTCGTGATGGGCATGATGCCCGGCACGATCGGCACCTTCACGCCCTTGGCCTGGGCCCGGTCGACAAAGTCGAAATAGGCGTCGGCGTTGAAGAAGTACTGCGTGATGGCCGCATCCGCGCCCGCGTTTACCTTGGCCACGAAATGGTCCAGGTCAAGCGACGGGTTGGCGGCCTGCGGGTGCATTTCGGGATAGGCCGCGACTTCAATGTGGAACCAGTCGCCCGTTTCCTCGCGGATGAACGACACCAGTTCGTTGGCGTAGCGCAGTTCACCCGCATCGCCGCCCATGCCCGAAGGCAGGTCGCCACGCAGCGCCACCACGCGCCGCACGCCTTCGTTCTTGTAGGTTTGCAGAATGTCGCGCAGATCCTGCCGCGTGGCGCCCACGCAAGACAGGTGGGGCGCGGCATCGCAGCCCAGGTTACGCAGCGTGCGCACGGCGTCGGCCGTGCCGGCGCGCGTGGAACCACCCGCGCCGAAGGTCACGCTGACGTACTTGGGCTGGATGGCCAGCATCTGCTTGGCCGCGCGAACCAGCCGTTCCTGACCAGCCAGGTCACGCGGCGGAAAGAACTCCAGGCTGAAAGCAGGGGAAGTCGAGTCAGACATTAGGGGATCAGTTTGGTAAGCAGGCCAGAGATGATGCTGTACAGAATGGCACCGCCCACGGCCCACCAGAACCCGTTGACCTGGAAGCCCTTCAGCACGGAGCCGACGAACCAGAACAACAAGGCGTTGATGACGATAAGGAAGAGCCCAAGGGTGACGATCGTGATGGGCAGCGTCAGCAGCACCAGCACCGGCTTGACCAGCATGTTCACCAGACCCAGCACCAGCGCGGCGATCAGCGCAGACCCGAAACTGGCCACGGCAATGCCGGGCAAGAGGTAAGCAACAGCCAGCAGGGCCACCGCGTTCAGAATCCAGACGAGTATCAATGTCACCATGTTCGAACTCCTGTATTGACGCTCCGCGGCCCTGGCTTCGACAGACAAAAACAGGGAAATCCGCGGTTCGGAAAACCCGCGCCAACATGGCGCGGGTCTTTCCTATTGTGCTTTCAACCCATCAATAACGGTAGTGCTCGGGCTTGAAGGGGCCTTCGACCGGCACGTTGATGTAGTCGGCCTGATCCTTGCGCAGCGTCGTCAGCTTCACACCCAGCTTCTTCAGGTGCAGGCGGGCAACCTTTTCGTCCAGGTGCTTGGGCAGTACATAGACTTCGCCCGACTTGTAGGCTTCGTTGCGCGTGAACAGTTCGATCTGGGCGATGGTCTGGTTTGCGAACGAAGACGACATCACGAACGACGGGTGGCCGGTGGCGCAACCCAGGTTCACCAGGCGGCCCTGGGCCAGCAGGATGATGCGCTTGCCGTCCGGGAAGATCACGTGATCGACTTGCGGCTTGATCTCTTCCCACTGGCAATCGGCCAGGCCGGCAACGTCGATTTCGTTATCGAAGTGGCCGATGTTGCAGACGATCGCCTGGTCCTTCATGGCGTTCATGTGCTCACGCGTGATGACGTGGTAGTTGCCGGTGGCGGTGACAAAGATGTCGCCATGCGCGGCGGCCTCGTCCATCGTCACGACCTTGAAGCCTTCCATCGCGGCTTGCAGGGCGCAGATCGGGTCGATTTCGGTGACCCAGACCTGCGCGCGCAGCGCGACCAGCGCCTGGGCGCAGCCCTTGCCTACGTCGCCGTAGCCGGCCACGACGGCGATCTTGCCGGCAACCATCACGTCGGTGGCGCGCTTGATGCCGTCAACCAGCGATTCGCGGCAGCCATACAGGTTGTCGAACTTGGACTTGGTGACCGAGTCGTTGACGTTGATGGCGGCAAAGGCCAGCTCGCCCTTTTGCGACATCTGGTACAGGCGATGCACGCCCGTGGTCGTTTCCTCAGTCACGCCCTTGATCTGCGCCAGGCGGGTGGAATACCACTTCGGATCACGCTTGAGCGTTTCCTTGATGGCGGCAAACAGGATGCGTTCTTCGTCGCTGCCCGGGTTGGCCAGCACCGACAGGTCTTTCTCGGCCTTGGTGCCAAGGTGCAGCATCAACGTGGCGTCGCCGCCATCGTCCAGGATCATGTTGGCGTGCTGGCCATTGGGCCATTCGAAGATCTTGTGGGTGTACTGCCAGTACTCTTCCAGCGTTTCGCCCTTGACGGCGAAGACCGGCGTGCCCGACGCGGCGATGGCGGCGGCGGCGTGGTCTTGCGTGGAGAAGATGTTGCACGAGGCCCAGCGCACTTCGGCGCCCAGGGCCACCAGCGTTTCGATCAGCACGCCGGTCTGGATGGTCATGTGCAGGCTGCCCGCGATGCGCGCGCCCTTGAGCGGCTGCGCGGCGGCGAACTCTTCGCGGATGGCCATCAGGCCGGGCATTTCGGTTTCGGCGATGGCCAGTTCACGACGGCCCCAGCCTGCCAGCGACAGGTCGGCAACCAGGTAATCGGAGAAGGATTTATCAGTTACAGCGTTCATGGTGTGTAGGCTCCACGTGAATTTCGAACGGCGCACGATATGGCCGGACAACGCGAATACACCACGACAGTCGAGTGCTCGCCTTTCCCGCCATATGCGACAAAGGTGAGCGCCGTTGCTGTAGCGACGCGCAAGGCGCGGCGCTTGAACAAGGATTCCTGAGCCTGGCGAGCCGGGTTCCGCGTAGATGTGCACGATGTGCCGTGCAAGGCGGTAACCACGGGGTCGTCGCAACGCTCCTCAGGATTGCCGGGGATTGTACCGGTTTGGCCGGGGGTGCGGAAACCCGTCCCTGAAAAAAAACGCGCGTCATCCCGCCTGCGCGGGCGTGGGCCGGGAGGTCGATTCCGGCGGCAGCGGCTTCAATGGCACCAGGGCATCCAGCAACGAGGTCGCCACGGCATCCCAGCTGCGGGTCAACGCGTGCGCGCGCACGGCGTGGCGGTCCAGCGGCAAGGCGGCGCGGCAAGCATGCGCCAGGTCGTCGTCCAGGCAGCCGGTCACCCCGGGCGTCACCACCGCCAGCGGCGCCTCGCTGCGAAAGGCCGCCACGGGCGTGCCGCAAGCCATCGCTTCCAGCATCACCAGGCCAAACGTATCGGTCAAACTGGGAAAGACGAACACGTCGGCGGCGCCATACAACGAAGGCAGCGCATCGTCCTGTTGCATCCCCAGGAATACCGCACCGGGAAAGCGTTTTTTCAGCCGAGCCTCATCCGGGCCGGCGCCCACCACGACCTTGCTGCCCGGCAGGTCCAGCGCCAGGAACGCGTCCAGGTTCTTTTCCCGCGCGACGCGGCCCACGCTCAGAAAAACAGGGCGGGGCAGATGGGCGAAAGCCTGGCTGGCGCTGGGTTGGAATTTGCGCGGGTCCACGCCGCGCGACCAGATGCGCAAGTTGCTCAAGCCGCGCCGCACCAGCACATCGCGCACCGTGGGCGTGGGCACCAGCACGCACCGCGACGGCCGGTGAAACCAGCGCAGATACCGCCACGGCAAGGCGGCGGGTATGCCCATGCGCGCTTGCAGGTAGTCGGGGAACATGGTGTGGAACGACGTGGTGAACGCCCAGCCGCGCGACAGGGCCATGCGTCGCGCCGCCAGCCCCAGCGGGCCTTCGGTGGCGATGTGCAGGGCGTCGGGGATGGTGTCGCCCAGGATGCGGCGCAGTTGCCGCCCGGGTTGCAGGCAAAGCCGCAGATCGGGCTCGGATGGCGCCGGCACGGTGCGGCTGCCTTCCGGGCTGACCACGATCAGTTCGTGACCCCATTCCTGCAGGATCTGCCGCATGGTCGTCCAAGTGCGGACGACGCCGTTGACTTGCGGATGCCAGGCATCCGTGACCAGGACGATGCGCATGATAAGGCCGGAAGTGGGCGATACCGCGATTTAGCCCGCTTCATGTGACATGACCAAGACGGCGGCGATGATCGGCCGCCGGGCGCGGTCACCCGCGCCGCAATGCGCCTTTCAGTTATTGCGCCGGGGATACCCCTGCGCCTTGATGCGCACCCAGACGTCGCGCTTTTCCTCTTCCGTCATGAAGACCCAGTTGGCCACTTCCATGGCCGTGCGGCCGCAACCCCGGCAGATGTCGTCGAACAGCGTCGAGCACACGGCTACGCAGGGGGAGTCGGTTGCCTTGAAGACGCGTTGCGCGTCGTCGGGGTCGGGTAGTTCGGAAAGGTTGGCGAAGTGGCGATTCATGGGGCGAAGGTTACCACCAGGGTTGTGTCCCTTTTTGGATAGCCCTATCGCCCGCCAAGGCTTGGTTGACGCCTGCCACCTATCGCCATCCGAAGAAGGCGCCGGCCTCTTGCAGCAGCGCGTCGGGGCACTCTTCGGCCAGGTAATGCGCCCCCGCCAAGGGGCCGCCCGACACGTCATCGGCGATGGCACGCCATAGCGCCAGCACGTCAAAATTCTTGCCCACCGCGCCGCGTTCGCCCCACAGCGCCCGCACGGGCATGCGCAGCCTTTCGCCGTTGGCGCGGCCGGCGCGGTCATGGTCCAGGTCCACCGTGGCGGATGCGCGATAGTCTTCGCAAAGACCGGTGGCCCAGCCCGGCAGGCGCGCCGCGCGTTCGTATTCGGCCATCGCCTCGGCGGAAAAATGCGCCAGCCCGCCGGGCCGGCCGCCCATCACCGACCGCAGATAGAACACCGGATCATGCTCGATCATCGTCTCCGGCCCGGGCGCGGGCTGAATCAGCCAGAACCAATGGAAGTACGCCTGGGCGAACGCGCGCGTCGTGCCCTCGTACATGTCCAGCGTCGGCGCGATATCCAGCAGCATCATGCGCGACACGGCCTCGGCATGGTCCAGGCCCATCCGGTGCGCCACGCGCGCGCCGCGGTCGTGCGCCAGCACGTCGAAGCGCGCATGGCCCAGCGCTTGCATCAGCCCAACCATGTCGGCCGCCATCTCGCGCTTTGAATGCGCAATGTGGCCGGGCGAGGCCGCAGGCTTGGTGCTGGCGCCATAACCCCGCAAATCGGCCGCCACGCAGGTGCGATGCCGCGTCAACGCCGGCCACACGCGGTGCCAGATGGCGCTCGTTTGCGGGTGGCCGTGCAGCAGCAGCAACGGCGGGCCCGCCCCGTCGATGCGCGCGGCGATGTCAACGCCATTGGTCTGGATACGGCGCACCGGCAAGTCGAAGAATGCGGTCATGGATACTGCCTCCTTGTGGATTTATCGTGCTGCCCAATCCAGGCGGTCGCGCACGGTGCGCGCCACATCCTTCATCCACGGATGCCGCGCCCAATGGGCCGCCTCGAACCGTTCAACATCGGGCAATTGCAGCAGCGACGCGCCCACCATGTCCTGGCCTTGCGCGTACATGCGGCGATGGCGTTCGGGCAGCGCAAAGCCTGCCGTCCAGCCATCCGCCGCGCGCACCTGCCCCGCCATGACGTCGATGGTCACGCGGTTGCCGCCCGATTCCTGCGTATTGGACACCCGCGCGAGCAAGGCGTCGACTTCCAAGGCGGGCAGGCTGACCAGCAACAAGCCGTTGTTGACCGCGTTGAAGTAGAAGATCTCGCCAAAGCTGGGCGCGATCACGGCGCGGATGCCAAATTGCTGCAAGCCCCACACCGCGTGTTCGCGGCTGGAGCCACAGCCAAAGTTGGGTCCGGCCACCAGCACCGACGTGCCCGCGTAGGCGTCCTGGTTCAGCACAAAGTCCGCGCGCGGTGCACCATGCTCGTCAAAGCGCAGGTCGTACAGCAGGCCACGGTCCAGCCCCGCCTTGTCGATGATGCGCAAAAACTGCTTGGGCATGATCTGGTCGGTGTCCAGATTGGAAAACGGCAGCGGCGCGGCCACGCCTTCGATCAACGGGTTCATTTGGCAAGGCTCCATTCACGGACATCGACAATGCGGCCGGCCAGCGCGGCGGCGGCGGCCATGGCGGGGCTCATCAGGTGCGTGCGCCCTGCCCGCCCCTGGCGGCCTTCGAAATTACGGTTGGTGGTGGACGCGCAGCGCTCGCCGGGCCGCAGCACGTCGTCGTTCATGGCCAGGCACATCGAACAGCCGGGTTGCCGCCATTCGAAGCCCGCTTCGATCAGCACCGCCGCGAGTCCTTCGGCCTCGGCCTGCGCGCGCACCGCGCCCGAGCCCGGCACGACCATGGCGCGCACGCCATCGGCCACTTTTCTGCCGCGCGCCAGGTCGGCCACGACACGCAGGTCTTCGATGCGCCCGTTGGTGCAGGACCCGATGAACACGCGGTCCACCGGCACGCCCGCAATCGGCGCCCCCGCTGCCAGGCCGATGTAGTCCATCGCCTTTTCCAGCGCCAGCCGTGCCAGCTGATCGGGTTCGGCTTGCGGGTCAGGCACGTGGCCCGTGATCGGCAGCGCCTGGTCGGGGCTGGTGCCCCACGTGACAAACGGCGCGATGTCGGCGGCGTTGAACGCGTGTTCCACATCAAAAGCCGCATCCGAGTCGCTGCGCAAGGTGGCCCAGTACGCACGCGCCTGCATCAGCAGGTCGCCATGCAGTTGCGGCGCGTGCGCGGTCACGTAGGCGTCGGTGGTGGCGTCCGGGGCGATCAGCGCGGCGCGCGCGCCGGCCTCCACCGTCATGTTGCACAAGGTCATGCGGGCCTCGGCGGACAGCGCCTCGATAGCTTGGCCGCTAAATTCCACCGCGTGCCCGCGCGCGCCTTGCGCCCCGATCCGATGCACCAGATAAATGACCAGGTCCTTGGCGGACACACCCACGCCCAGCGTGCCGTCCACGCGGATGCGCAGGTTGCGCGCCACGCGGTACACCAGCGTCTGCGTGGCCAGGATGTGTTCAACCTCGGACGTGCCGATACCAAAGCCCAGCGCCCCCAGCGCGCCGTAGGTGGTCGTGTGGCTGTCCCCGCACAACACCACCATGCCGGGCAGGATCATGCCGTGCTCGGGCGCGATCACGTGTTCGATGCCCTGCAACGGGTCGGTCGTATCGAACAGCGCAATGTGCTGCGCATCGCAATTGCGCTTCAAGTTCACGGCCTGGCGCGACGAGGCCTCATCGGCAATCACGCGCAACGCCGACGGCACGGGATGCGTGGGGATGATGTGGTCCACCACCGCCATCTGCTGCCCTGGCCGCAACACGGCCCTGCCGCGCGCGGCCAGTCCGCTGAAGGCTTGCGGGCTGGTGTATTCGTTCATGATGTGCAGATCGACGTACAGCAGGATGTGCTCGTCGTCGATGCGGGCCACCTCATGGCTGGCCACCAGTTTGTCGTACAGCGTCATGCCGGGCATGTCTTGCTTCCTTATGTCTTGCCTGATTGCTTGATTGCTTGATTGCTTGCTTGCCTGAAGCGGGGCGCCCGCCTTGCCGACGGGCGGGTCTTGCTGCGTCTTGCTGCGTCTTGCTGTGTCTTCTGTGTTTTCTGGGCCGGCGCAGTCGGCCGGCTCAGTCAGCCGGCTCAGTTCGCCTGGATGCCGGCGTCCTTCACCACCCCTGCCCAGCGCGTCATCTCGGCGGCCACCATGTCGTCCGTCTTGGCGGGTGTGGAGACCAGCGGGTCAAAACCCTCGCGCTGCATGCGCGCCTTGAGCTCCGGCGATTGCAGCGCCTGGGCCAGCTTTGCGTTCAAGGTGTCGATCACCGGCTGCGGCGTACCGGCCGGCGCGCTGATGACGAACCAGGTGTTGAACTCATACCCGGGCAAGCCGGATTCCGCGATGGTCGGCACATCGGGCAACAGCGGCGAACGCGTGGTGCCCGTCACGCCAAGCGCACGCAGCTTCTTGCCGTCCACCTGCGGCTTGGCGGCCGACAGCACCGGAAAGCTCATCTGCACTTGCCCGCTGATGGTGTCGACCATGGCCGGCCCGCCGCCCTTGTACGGCACGTGCAGAATCTGCGTCTTGGACACCGACTTGAACAGCTCCGCCGCCATGTGGAAGGTGCTGCCCGTGCCCGCCGAGCCAAAGCTCAGATCGTTGGCGGGCCGCGCGCGCACATAGGTCAGCAGTTCACCGACGTTCTTCACGGGCAGGGCGTTGGTCACCGTCAGCACATGTTGCGACGTACCCACCGTGCCCACCGAACGCAGATCCTTCTTCGTATCGAACGGCATGTCCTTGAACAGCGCCGGGTTGATGGCCAGCGACATCGTGTTGATGGCCAGCGTGTAGCCGTTGGGCTGCGCGCGCGCCACGGCGGCCATGCCGATGTTGCCCGACGCGCCCGCGCGGTTTTCAACGATCACGCTTTGCCCCAGCGCGCGCGCCCACGCGTCCGAGATCAGCCGCGCGGCGATATCGACGCTGCCGCCGGGCGCAAACGGCACAACCAGCGTCACGGCGCGGTCGGGAAATGCGTCGGCGGCGGCAGCCGGAAGGCTCCAACAGGCGCCAGCAACTAGCGCCGCGCACCAGGCGCGGGTGGTCGGTTTGATCTTCATGCGTTGTCTCCTCGATTGGCCGCGTTGATGGGAGGTCCCGTGCGGCTCTGCTTGGGTGAGGCCAGTGTATAAGCGGGGTCGATTCTTATAATTCGCGGTAAAACGAATTCTTTATTAAATTGAATTTATAAATACCGCTACGCGCCTGCCTGCGCTGCCTGCCATGGACGCCCTTTCCGATCTCGCTTTCTTTTCGTTGGTGGTCAAACACGGCAACCTGTCCGCCACCGCGCGCGAACTGGGCCTGACCCCGCCCGCCGTCAGCGCGCGGCTGGCCAGGCTGGAACAGCGGCTGGGCGTACGCCTGCTGAACCGCACCACACGCCGCGTCAGCGTCACGCAAGAAGGCGAGCTATATCTGGCCGAGGGCGGCCGCATCCTGGCCGACCTCGAAGCGCTGGAACGCTCGGTATCCAGCGCCCGCGCCCAACCCCAAGGCCTGCTGCGGCTGAACGCCACCTTCGGCTTCGGCCGCGCCCACATCGTGCCCGCCGTATCCGACTTCGCGCGGCAGTACCCCGACGTGGAAGTGTTGATGCGGCTGACGGACCGGCCGCTGAACCTGATCGAAGAAGGGTTCGACGTTGCCGTGCGCTTCGGCGACCTGCCCGACGCCCGCCTGACGGCCCGCAAGATCGTCTCCAACCGCCGGCTGCTGTGCGCCTCGCCGCGCTACCTGGACACCTACGGCGAACCCCGCACGCCGGGCGAGCTGCAACGCCACCGCTGCATCGTCGTCCGCGAAAACGACGTCGCCTACGGCACCTGGCGCCTGCAAGCCGGCCAACGCACCGAAACCGTAAAGGTGCGCGGCCCGGTCAGCTCCAACGACGGCCAAAGCGCGCTGGAATGGGCACTGGACGGCCACGGCATCGTCATGCGCTCCGAATGGGAAACCGCCGCCTACCTGCGCGACGGCCGGCTACGCGAAGTGCTGGCCGACTGGCGCACTCCCCCCGCCGACATTCACGCGCTATACCCGGAACGCCTGAACCTGCCGGCCAAGACGGTGGCGTTCGTGGACTTTCTGGCCCAACGATTTGCGCGGTATCTGAAGGCGCCGGGCGGGGCGGGAGGAGCGTGGTGATGCAGGCCGCCGACACGGTCGATTTGTAGCCCCGGAGCTACAAAACGCCCTGTCGTGGCAGATTTTGTAGCCGGCGGGCCTCACGAAGCCTGATTCAGCCGCTTCGACGCCGTTTAGCCAATGAGTCCCCTGGGCTACAAAAGCAGTAAACTATCCTCATTTTGATGCCCAGGGGCTACAAACATGACCACGCTTGGCGATGTGGCAGAGATGCTTCGGTCAGCCCGCAAGGAAAGCGGCCTGACCCAGGAAGAAATGGCTCGGCGCGCCGATATCGCCCGGACGACCGTCGCGCGCATGGAAAACCTGGCCCGCAATGACATGAGCGTTTCCGCGCTCGTCCGCTTGCTCGAAGCAGCCGGCTACGACCTGAAAGTCGTCAAGGCCGGTCATCAGCGTACCTTGGACGACATCCTGGCTGAACAGCGGCGCGGGGAATGACCATGAAACTGGACGTGCACGTTCTCGGGCGCCACGTCGCCAAGCTCTACCGCGCGGGTGACGAGTACGTTCTCAAGTATCAGCCCGGCACACCCGACGACGCGTTCGTCAGTCTGGCCATGCCCGTGCGCGAAGAGGGCTGGCGCTGGCCGCGCGACCTTCATCCATTCTTTCGCCAGAACCTGCCGGAAGGACACTTGCTGGGCGTCATCCGAGAACTGTTCGGCCCCCTTATGGATGGCACGGACCTGTCTTTGCTTGCCGTTGTCGGGGCAGCGGGCATTGGGCGCGTGGCGGTTACGGCGGAAGGTGCCGCACCGGGCATGGCGCTGCCGCCGCTGAGTATTGAAGACCTGTTGACGGCAGAGAACACGGCGCCACGTTTCGAAGAACTGGTACGCGAATACGCGCGTAGCGCCATTTCGGGGGTCGTGCCGAAGTTTCTGGCGCCCGGCGCCAAAGGCGGAGTCGGGCCCGATACCGTGAAAGCCACGCTTCGCACCACGCAACACATCATCAAGGGATCGGATGAGCGAACCCCTTATCTGGGGTTCAACGAATTTTTCACCCTTCGCGTCCTTCGACGCTTGAACGTCGTGCCTGTTGTCACTGCGCAGATGTCGGCGGATGGCCGGGTGCTGGTGGTCGACCGCTACGATGTCGACGCGACAGGTCAGCCGGCGTTTGGCGTGGAAGATGCTTGCAGCCTGCTCGGTTTGCCGCCTCATGAGAAATACAGCGCGACAACGGAACGTGTGTACAAGGCCACCCGAGACTACTTTCCACCGGCGGCGCTACGTGCGCAGAACCTGCACTATGCGTGGCATCTGCTCGCGAACTATGTGGTCCGTAACGCGGATTGCCATGCCAAGAACATCGCGCTGTATTACACGTCACGCGCCGATGTGGCTTACACGCCGATCTATGACGTCGTCACCACCCAGGCCTATCCCCAGTTCAGCAACAGCGCCCCTGCGCTATCTGTCGACGGGCGCAAGACGTGGGCGCCGGGAAACACGCTGGCCAGGTTCATGCTGGCCCGGCTAGGCATCGCTTCCAGGCAGTACCACGCCATGGTCGAACAACTATGTGAATCGGCAGTGGAGGTGGGCTATGAAGTCATCGAAGCGGCAAAGAACGAGCCGCAATGGCGTTGGATCGCCAAGCAAATGGTGCACGCCTGGAACGACGGCATGTGCGCATTGCGCAGTCCAAAGCTCGGTCGACAATATCGTGGCCTTGAAGACGCGATCGCCAATGCCGGCTATGAGGCCGCGGACACACCGTTAAATACCGCGCGGGTCATCGGACGGTCCGACGGGCTGGCCGCGCCACGGCGGGCGTAGCCGCCCCCCTCAAATTTCATCAATCGCCGTACTTGCCGTTGTTCCCGCCGGGGCTTCCCCCGCGCCGATGGCGTAGCGGTCGCGGGTGGTGACGTAGAAGCTGGCGCCGAAGCGGCCTACCGGGAAGTAGTCTTGCAGGCGCACGCGCCAGGTGTCCGTGTCGATCAGGCCGTCGCGGGCGTGCAGCCAGCGGACCTGGCCGATGAAGATCTGGCGGCTGGCGGTTTCCATGGTTTCGTACAGCGTGCATTCGAAGGCGACGGGCGCCTGCACGATGCGCGGCGGCTTGACGTGGTGGCTGGGCGCGGCGTCCAGGCCCGCGTGGGCAAGCTCGCTGACGTCGGCGGGCAGGCGGTCGCCGCAGCGGTGCATTTTTTCGGCCATGGCTTCGTCGGTCAGGTGCACCACAAATTCCTTGTCGCGGGCGATGTTGCGCGCCGTGTCCTTCAGGCCGCCGTCTTCCAGCCGGTTGATGCTGACCATGACGATGGGCGGATCTTCGCCCAGCATGTTGAACATGCTGAACGGCGCGGCGTTGACCACGCCGGTTTCCGACAAGGTGGTGATCAGCGCAATCGGCCGGGGCACGATCAGGCTGGCCATCAGCTTGTAGCGCTGGTATTCGGTGATAGCGTCGAAGTCGATTTCCATATCAGGCCAGTCCCAGCATCTGGGCAAGGGTTTGCGCGGGCTGCGGGCGCTCAAGGCTGATGCGCCGCTCCAGGTCCGCCAGGTGGTTGTCGTTGATCTTCACGGCCTCGGCCACGTCGCCGCGTTCCATCAGGTCCACGATCAGCACGTGTTCGCCGTGTTCGCACGCGGCATTGCCGGGCGGTTCGTACAGGGCCACGATGAGCGAGCAGCGCGACACCAGTTCCGCCAGGTAGCCGTGCAGGATGGCGTTGCCGGAAAGCTCGCCCAGGCGCACGTGAAAAGCGCTGGCCTGGCGTGCCCAGGCGGGCTGGCCGGCGCGGTGCAAGAGCGCGTGCTCATCGCGCAGCTGCTTGCGCAGCGATGCGTAGTCGGCCTTGGTGGCGCGCGCGACGGCAAGCGGCAACAGCGCGGCCTCCAGCGCGCGGCGCGCCTGAAAGATCTGGCGCGTGTCTTCGGGTGTGGGCTCGGCCACCACGGCGCCCCGGTTGTGGTGCAGGTCCACCACATGCTCGTGCGCCAACCGCTGCAAGGCCTTGCGCGCCACCGAGCGCGACACGCCGAACAATTCGCAGATGGCCGCTTCGGGCAGCTTCGTGCCGGGCGTCAGCCGCTGGCTCATCACACTTTCATAGACGGCTTCGCAGATGCGGCGCTCCATGTCGCTGTCGGGCGCTCCTTCGGGAACGACGGCACCTGGGTCGGGCGTGGCGCCGATGTTGTCATGGGCGGCGGGCTTGGCGCGGGGTTTGGCGGATGGTCGGGTTGGCATGCTGGACTCGGGCAATGGACTCGGGCAATGAAAGGGCAAGACGGGCAAGACAGGCGGACGGACAAGCGGACGGAGAAGCGGGGCGAGGGATGGCGCAATCGGTGGCCGCTCTTGATGGCTGCTCTGGATGGCTGCTCAAAGCGCCGCGATCACCCCCGGTGGCAGGCCGTCCACATGGCGGCAGATTTCACCGGGCGTGGTGAACCAGATCTCTCCGCGATCGCGCGCGGCGGCCAGCGGTTCCAGTGCCCGCCGCAGATGACGCAAGCGGTACGGCTGCCCGACGATATAGGGATGCAGCGCAATGCCCATCACGAGCGGCTGGCGGGCGGACTGTGCGCGCATCTCTTCGAACTGGTCAAGAATCATATCGGCAAAGTCGCGCGCGTCCATCTTGCGGCCCATGATCATCGGGATGTCGTTGAGCTCTTGCGGATAAGGAATGGCCCACAGGTCGCCCGCGCGGGTGCGCATGCGCATGGGCTGATCGTCATGGCACCAGTTCAATGTATAGCGATAGCCGGCCTCGGCCAGCAGGTCGGGCGTGGCGTGGCTTTCGGATATCCACGGCGACAACCAGCCCGCCGGTGCCTGCCCGACATGCTGCTCGATGCGATCGCGGCAATGCGCCAGCAGCGCGCTTTCCTCGTCTTCCGGCAAGCCGCCCTGGCGATGCGCGTTGCTGTAGCCGTGGCCGATCAGTTCGTCGCCGCGCGCGCGAAACGCCTCGACCAGTTCGGGGCAATGGTCATACAGCGCGGTGTTGATCAGCACGCCGGCCGGCAAGCGCAGTTGGTCGAACAGATCCAGGCAGCGCCACGCGCCGACGCGGTTGCCGTATTCACGCCAGGCGTAGTTCAGCACGTCAGGATGCGGTGACGCGGGCCCCAATTCGGCTCCAAGCCCCTCGCCAAATGCAAAGTGTTCGATGTTGAAGCCCAGGTACACGGCCAGCCGCGCGCCGTTCGGCCAGGTGTAGTCGGGCCGGTCCGCGATGCCCTGATAGGCGAAACGGCCATGGCAGGCCAACGCGGCGGGCGTCCACGCATTGGCGTCGTCACGCCCCGGATTAGTGCTTGCGAGCAAGGTTGGATTCATTTTGGTGCAAATCCTGATGCATGATTGTTAACAAAATTTCAGAAGCTTTGGAAACAAAACTCGGCTTTGACGCAGACAAACCACGTTCAAAGACGCTGCTTGCCCCTCGTGGCGCAGTGATCAACACCCCAGGCGACCAGGTCGGCACAGATGGCATGGATCTTGCATGGGCTACGCAAGCAGCACTTATCCCCATGCAAGATCCGTTCCACTTTTTCAGGAGTGCCCCGATGGTCCCGACCCGCCGTTCCTTCCTGCTTCGCGCCACCGCCGCCGCCCTCTTCACGGCCGGCCTCGCCCTGCAACCGGCGCTTGCCGCCGACCCCATCAAGATCGGCCTGATCACCGCGCTGTCGGGTGAATCGGCGCGCGCCGGCGAAGCGCTCACGCGTGGCATGACCATCGCCATCGACGAGATCAACGCCAAGGGCGGCTTGCTGGGCGGACGCCAGATCGTGCTGGTGCGGCGCGATGACGAAGGCAATCCCGCCAAGGGCATGGCCGCCGCGCGCGAGCTGATCTTCAAGGAAAAGGTAGCCGTGCTGTTTGGCGGCCTGGACACGCCGGTGTCGATGGCCATCGTGCCCATCGTGAATCAGGAAAAGGTGCCGTTCATGGGCCCGTGGGCCGCCGGCACCGCCATCACGCAGAACAAGGGCAACCCGAACTTTGTGTTCCGCGTGTCGGCCATGGACGAAATCGTCGACAGCGCCATGCTCCAGTACGCGCAAAAGACCTTCCAGACGGCCAACCCCGGCCTGATCCTGGTGAACAACCCGTGGGGCGAATCGAATGAAAAAGGCCTGAACGCGGCCATGGCCGCCGCCAAGGTCACGCCGGCCGGCACTGAAAAATTCCAGCCGAACGATCTGGACGTCGTGCCGCAACTGAGCCGTCTGAAGGCCGCAGGCGCCGACACGCTGTTCCTGGTGGGCAACGTGGGCCCGTCGGCGCAAGTGGTGAAGTCGCTGGACCGCATGGGCTGGAAGGTGCCCATCGTGTCGCACTGGGGCCCGGCCGGTGGCCGCTTCACGGAGTTGGCCGGCCCCAACGCCAAGAACGTGCACTTCGTGCAGACCTACAGCTTCTTTGGCAAGCAAGGGCCGGTGGGCGACAAGGTGATGCAGGCGCTCAAGACCAAGTATTCCGACATCAAGGGCCCGCAGGACATCACCCCCGCCGTGGGCGTGGCCAACGCGTACGACGGCATGCAGCTGGCGGCGCTGGCGATTGCGCAGGCCGGCTCCACCGATGGCGATGCCGTCCGCCAGGGCTTCTACAAGATCGGCAAGTACGACGGCCTGATCAAGACCTACGAACAACCCTTCACGCCGACCTCGCACGACGCGCTGCGCGAGGACGACTACGTGTGGACGCAGTTCATCGACAACCGCATCCTGCCCGTCAAGGGCACGCAATAAAGCGGCGCGGCACGGCATCGCCGGCCGCCACGCAAACCAGCACTTGAATCACGCGGGAGACGCGCATGTTGTTGATGTCCGCCATAGTCAGCGGCCTGGGTCTGGGAAGCATGTATGGGCTGATGGCCCTGGGCTTCTACCTGACCTACGCCGTGTCGGGGACGGTGAATTTCGCCCAGGGCAGTTCCATGATGTTGGGCGCCGTGCTGACCTATACCTTTGCGCAGACACTGGGCTGGCCGCTTGCGCCCGCGCTGTTGGTGGCGCTGGCCTTGTGCGGCGTGTATGGCCTGGTGGTCGAACGCCTGGCGGTGCGGCCGTTCGCCAGCCGGGGTTCCAACGCGTGGCTGATGTCGACGGTGGCGCTGGGCATCGTGCTGGACAACGTGGTGATGTTCACCTTCGGCAAAGAGCCGCGCAGCCTGCCGTCTCCGCTGGCCCAGGCCCCGCTTGAAATCGGTGGCCTGGGGCTGGGCATCTATCCGCTGCAATTGCTGATCCCGCTGGTTGGGCTGGCGCTGGCGGCCGCGCTACATACGCTGTCGCGTCGCACGCGCTGGGGCGTGGCATTGCTGGCCGTGGTGCAGAACCCGAACGCCGCGCGCCTGATGGGCATCCCGGTGCGCCACGCCATCATGGCCGCGTTTGCCGTGTCCACGCTGTTCGCGGGCGTGGCCGGCGCACTGGTCGCGCCGCTGTTCAACGTGCAGGCGGACATGGGCACGCTGTTCGGGCTGAAGGCGTATGTGGTCGCCATCCTGGGCGGCATCACCAGCGCCTGGGGCGTGATGATCGCGGGCCTGTTGTTCGGCGTGGTCGAAGCGCTGATCACCGTGGCGCTGGGCTCCGGATACACCCAGATCATCAGCTTCACGCTGGTGATCGTCATGCTGGCCGTGCGTCCCAACGGACTCTTCGGCCGCGCCGATGTCAGGAAGGTCTGATGAATAAGCAACTTGCATCGCGCTGGCTACCGCTGGCGCTGTACGCCGCGCTGGCCGTGGTGGCGCTGGCGCTGGCGGCCACCGTCAACGGCTACTACGTCTTCGTGCTGGGCAACGTGGCGCTGCTGGCGCTGGCCGGCATCGGCCTGAACGTATTGCTGGGCCTGACCGGCCAGATGTCATTCGGACACGCGGGCTTTTATGCCATCGGCGCCTACACCGTGGCCATCCTGACCGGCCAGGCGGGCTGGAGCTTCTGGTTGGCGTGGCCGGCCGCAGCGCTCGTGGCGGGCGCCTTTGGCCTGCTGCTGGCGCTGCCGGCGCTGCGCGTCAAAGGGCCGTACCTGGCAATGATCACCATCGCCTTCGGCTTCATCGTGGAACACGCGCTGATCGAAGGCGGCGACATCACGGGTGGGCAGAACGGATTGATGGGCATCGTGCAGCCCTCGCTTGCCGGTATCGGTGGCGACCGGGGCGTGGCGATGTTGGCCATCGTTGCCGTCTTCGTGGCGTTGGCGGCTTATGCGCTGCTATCGCGCGGGACTTGGGGCGCGGCGATGCGGGCCGTCAAGGACAGCGAGACGGCCAGCGAATCCATCGGCATCAACCCCTTGATGGTCAAGACCGTGGCGTTCATGGTGTCGGCCGCGGTGGTCGGCCTGGCGGGCGGGCTGGTTGCGCCGCAAGCCGGCATGATTACGCCGCACAACTTCAACTTCATGCAGTCGATCCTGTTCGTGCTGGCGGTAACGCTGGGCGGCGCGGGCTCGTTGGCCGGCCCCTTGTTGGGCGCGGTGGTGGTGGGCCTGCTGCCCGAACTGCTGTCCAGCCTGGAGGAATACCGGCTGCTGTTCTTCGGCGCGTTCCTGTTGGTGGTGTTGTGGGCCGCGCCGGATGGCGTCGCGGGCTTGCTGTCACGCTGGCGGCGGCGCGCGGCGAACCACGCGCTGGCGCCGCGCCAAGGTGGCGGCATGGCGGCCGCCGCGCGCGACCGGCGCGTGTTGCGCGCCGACGCGCTGACCATGACTTTTGGCGGCGTGCGCGCGGTGCAGTCCGTGTCGTTCGACGTACCTCCCGCTGCCGTCACCGCGTTGATCGGGCCCAACGGCGCGGGCAAGTCCACCGTCATCAACATGCTTAGCGGCTACTACCAACCGACCAGCGGCGCGGTGTCGCTAGGCGATGCGCCGCTGGCCGCGCTGCCCGCCTACCGCGTGGCGCGCAGCGGCATTGCGCGCACCTACCAGACGTCACAGCTGTTCGACACGTTGACGGTGGAAGACAACGTGGCGCTGGGCATGGTGCGCGGCCGGCTGGGCGGTTTGCTGGCCTCGCGCCGCTACCTGGCGGCCGACGTGCGCCAACGCGCCCGCGCGCTGCTGGCCTTCTGCGGCTACGAGGGCGCGCTGGATGTGCCCGCCGCCGACCTGCCGCACGTGGACCGGCGGCTGGTCGAAATTGCGCGCGCGCTGGCCACCGACGCCGACATCCTGTTGATGGACGAGCCCGCTGCCGGCCTGTCGCGCGAAGACAAGACGCGCCTGGCGAGTCTGCTGCGACGCATCGCCGATGCGGGCGCCGGCGTGCTGCTGGTGGAACACGACATGGCGCTGGTGATGGGCGTGTCCGATCACATCGTGGCGATCGACGCCGGCCGTGAACTGGCCAAGGGCAACCCCGCGCAGATCCAGCAGTCGCCAGCCGTTCGTCAGGCGTATCTGGGTGATGAAAACGCCCGGCGCGCGCCCGCCGCCCGGCAGCGGCCGGCCGGCGCCGCCATCGGGCCCGAAGTGCTGGGGGTGGGAAATCTGGTCACCGGCTACGGCGCCAACCCCGTGCTGCACGGCATCGACCTGCAAGTGCGGCAAGGCGAGATGGTGGCCTTGCTGGGTGCAAACGGCGCCGGCAAATCCACGCTGATGCGCACGCTGGCCGGGCTGCATCGGCCCGCCGAGGGCGGCATGCACCTGCAAGGCACCGAACTGAACGGCCTGGCCGCCGACCGCATCGTTGCGCGCGGGCTGGTGTTGGTGCCGGAGGGGCGGCAGGTGTTTCCCGGCCTGAGCGTGCTGGACAACATCCGGCTGGGCGCCTTCCTGCATCCGCAAGACCGCGAGGCGCGCGTCGAAGAAATGCTGACGCGCTTTCCGCGCCTGCGCGAACGCCTGCACCAACGCGCCGGCCTGTTGTCAGGCGGCGAACAACAGATGCTGGCGATTGCGCGCGGCTTGATGTCCAAGCCCGTGATCCTGCTGCTGGACGAACCATCGCTGGGCCTGGCGCCCAAGATCATCGACGAACTGTTCGAAGCGCTGGACCGCCTGCGCGCGGAATCCATGACGATTCTGCTGGTGGACCAGATGGCGGCGCTGGCGCTGTCATTGGCCGACCGGGCCTATGTGCTGGAATCGGGACGCGTGGCGGCGCATGGCACGGCAGCGGAAATTGCACAGGACGGCGCGCTGGCACGCGCGTATCTGGGCGCATAGCGGCGCATCAGGCCGCTTGTCGCACCGCCACGCTGCCCGGGTCCCAGCGGCGGCCAGGCACGGCGGCAAGCAGCGCTTGCGTGTACGGATGCGCGGGGTGTCTGAAGACGTCCGCGTAGCCCCCCTCCTCCACGATCTTTCCGTCTTTCATGACGGCCACGTGATCACAGACCTGCGCCGCCACCCGCAGATCGTGCGTAATGAATACGATGGACAAGCCCAGTTGCTCGCGCAGCCGCGCCAGCAACGCCAGCACTTGCGCCTGCACCGACACGTCCAGCGCCGAGACGGGTTCGTCCGCGATCAGCACGCGCGGCCGCATCGCCAGGGCGCGCGCCAAGCCCACGCGCTGCCGCTGTCCGCCCGAAAATTCGTGCGGATAGCGCTTAACCGCATCCGCCGACAGGCCGACCAGCTCAAATAGCTCTTGCGCCAGCGCCCACGCCTCGCGCCGGGGCATGCCGTGCACCATCGGGCCTTGCGCCACGATTTCACCCACGCGCTGGCGCGGGTTCAACGACCCATACGGATCCTGAAACACCATCTGCACGCGCCTGGCATGCGCGCGGCGCGCGGTGGCTCCCTTGAACGCCAGCGGCTCGCCCGCCAGCACGATGCTGCCCGCATTGGGCGCCTGCAAGCCCAGCAGCGTGCGCGCCAGCGTGGACTTGCCCGATCCGCTTTCGCCGACGATGCCCAGCGTCTGGCCCTCTCGCAGCGTCAGGCCGACGTTGTCCAGCGCATGCGTCACGCGGTCCGGACGCCAGAACGCGCCGCGCTTGCGATACGTCTTGGACAGCGCCCGGGTCTGCAAGATGACCGGCGCATCGGCGTCCAGCGTCGCGCGCACGGCGGCCGGTTCCAACGGCGGCACCGCTGCAATCAGCGCGCGCGTGTACGGGTGCTGCGGGCGCTCCAGGACCTGCTCAGCGGAACCGCATTCGACCAACACCCCCTGCTGCATCACCGCCACCCGATCCGCAATCTCGGCGACCACGCCGAAGTCATGCGTGATGAACAATACCGCCGTGCCTTTGCGCCGTTGCAGGTCGTGTATCAAGTGCAGTATCTGCGACTGCGTGGTGACGTCCAGCGCGGTCGTCGGTTCATCCGCGATAAGCAGCGCCGGCTCCAGGGCAAGAGCCATGGCGATCATCGCGCGCTGGCGCTGGCCACCAGACAGTTCATGCGGATAGGCATGTACGGCCTGCTTGGGATTCGGCAGGCGGACCGACTCGAGCAGGTCCAGCGTGCGCCGCGCGATTTCAGCGTTCGGCAGACGGGTGTGGGTGCGAAAGACCTCGCCTATCTGATCGCCGATGGTGCGCAGCGGATTCAAAGCCGTCATGGGCTCTTGGAAGATCATGCCAATACGCCGGCCGCGCAAACGGCGCAAGGCCTCGGGCGACATTTGCAGCAGGTCCTGGCCTTCCCAATGAATCTGTCCGCCGCTGGCCCGCACGCCCTGCGGCAACAGGCCCAGGATGGCGCCCGCCGTTAACGATTTTCCGGACCCGCTTTCGCCCACCACGCACACGATCTCGCCCGCCTTCACGCTAAGCGTCAGGTCTTTCAATGCGTGTGCCCGGTCGGCGCCCGGCGGAAGGTCCACCGTCAAATTCTGGATGTGAAGCAATTGGGTCATGTTGGTTCAAGCCTTGCGCCGCCTAGGTAGACCCGCACAGGCATGCCGGGCTTGCAAGGCGACGTGATGGTTCTGCCGGGGGGAAGCCGCCGATAGTAGGCCCGCGCCACACGCACGGCGAAATGCTGATTTCTCATTTGTTCATATTGGATCAGGCACGCAGCCCGTCGTACGCGACATGAAATGAAAACCAGATATCCACATGCGAATTCAATCGTTCAAGCGCGCCGCCACGTGCGACAGACTTCAGGTCTTCCCAACGCGAATCCAGGAATTCCATGTCTCTTCCCTCAGTCACCGGCCTAGACCACTACATCATCCGGGTCAACGATCTGCAGGCGGCGACGGACCGCTACGTGAAGCTGGGATTCAGCCTGGCCCCGCAAGGCAGGCACCATCGCGGCACGCGCAACCAGACCATCATTCTTGATGCGAACTATCTGGAACTCCTTTATTTCCCAGAAGAACTGAAAGCCGAGTCGCGCTTCAGCGGTTACGACGATGCCTACGAAGGCCCCGTCGCCACCGCGCTGCAAACCACCGACAGCACGGCCGTGCACCAGGAACTGGCGCGGTTGGGCATCAGCGCCGACGATCCGCAAAGCGGCGGACGCCCCGTGCATCTGCCCGAAGGCAGTGAAGACGCGGCGTGGATCAACACGAATTTTCCGGCCGGCCTGTTGGGCGTGCCCGACTTCTTCACGTGCGGCCACTTGACGCGCCACCTGGTGTATCGCCCGCAATGGCAGGACCACGCCAATGGCGCTCGGCGCATCGAATCGCTGGTCGCCGTGCACCCCGATCCCGCCGCTTTGCGTGCGGGTTATGAGCGCGTGTTCGGCGCCATTGCCATCAGCGCGCTGCCCGACAACGGCCTGCAAGTGCGTCGCGGCAGCCTGCGCATCGACTTCCTCAGCCCTGCCGCGTTTGAACAGCGTTACCCCCGCGTTCGCATTCCGGCCGGCTTGCCGGCATCGGCGGGCGGCGGCTGGTTTGCCGGATCGGTCATCGGTGTGCGCGACCTGGCAAAAACGCGCGTGCTGTTCGACGCCAATCAAGTGAACTATCGCGCCAACGCCCAAGGCGAACTGGTGGTGCCGCCCGAGGCAGGCGCGGGTGCGCTGCAAGTTTTTGTGCAAGAGGCGGCCTGACATGAGCGACGCCCTGCCCGATTATTGGGACTGCTTCAGCACCGACTACGCGGCGGCGCGCGACGCCTTTGTGGCAATAGCCCAAGCGCGTGGCGCGGTGCTGTCCCGCCATGAACATCCCACATTGAAAGACCCACACGGCCGCGCGCTGAGCGTGGATGTGGCCGTGCTGGGCCGCGTCGACGCGCCCCGCACGCATCTGGCGATCAGCGGCACGCACGGGCTGGAAGGCGCGGCGGGCTCCGCCGTGCAGATCGGCTGGCTGCGCGCCGATGGCGGCACGCCCTTGCCGGACGACGTCAACGTCGTGCTGGTGCACGCGTTGAACCCGTACGGCTACGCATATGACTCGCGCACGACTGAAAACAACGTCGACCTGAATCGCAACTTCATTGACCACACGCGCCCCACGCCGGCCAACCCGCACTACGCCACGCTGCATCCGCACCTGATCCCGGCCGCCTGGACGGAATCCAGCCTGGCGGCCGGCGCGCGCGAGGTCGAAAAATTTGGCGCGACCCACGGCGCCGACGTGCTGTTCAACACAACGGCAAGCGGCCAGTACACCCATCCGGACGGCCTGGTCTACGGCGGCAGCGGCCCCGAATGGTCCAACCGCATCTTGCGCCGCATCGTCGACGAACATCTGGCCGCCAGCCAACGCGTGTCGTTTATCGACTGGCACACCGGCATCGGTGAATACGGGGAACCGTTCTTCCTGTGCTTCAACGACGAAGGCAGCGCAGAACAGGCGCAGGCCGCCCAATGGTGGGGCGCCGAACGCGTGCGCGACCAGCGCCCGCATGGCCTGGCGCGACCCGACTACCAGGGCCTGGTGTTTCGCGGCGTGCAGCAGGCGTTGGGCAGCCGCCCCCTGGCAGGCGCCGTCGTGGAGTTCGGCACGCGCGGCTTGCAGATGCGGGCCGCGCTCAGGCTGGACCAGTGGCTGCGTTTCAAGGCCCCGCTGGCACCCGACGCCGCGCGCGACAAGCAGTTGCGCGCCGACCTGGTCGACGCCTTCGTGCCGATATCCAGCGTGTGGCGGCGCAGCGCCCTTGCCCATGGCCTTGCCATCACCCGCCAGGCGATTGCCGGCGTGGCGTCCTGGTAAGCCCGCGTCCTATTTGTTCCTATTTCTTCCTATTTTTTCCTATTCCTTTTTCCCTCAAGCATTCATGAAAGCAATCGTATTGCGTGAACACGGCGGCAACGACAAGCTCCGCCTGGAAACCGAATTCCCTGACCCCGTCGCCGGGCCGGATGACGTCGTCATTCGTGTGCGTGCGTCATCATTGAACTACCACGACGTATTCACGCGCCGTGGCATGCCCGGCATCAAGTTGCCCTTTCCCGTGATCATCGGCCTGGACGTGGCCGGCGAGGTCGTGCAGACCGGCCAAAACGTCCACGACTGGAAAGCCGGCGACCGCGTGCTGGTGGACCCGATCGACCGTGTGGACGGCGGGCTGGTGGGCGAGACCATCCATGGCGGTCTGGCCGAGCTTTGCCGCGTACCCGCGCACCAGCTGATTCGGCTGCCCGACGAGGTCAGCTTCGAACAGGCCGCGGCGTTGCCGGTGGCCTATGGCACCGCGCTGCGCATGATGAACCGCATCGGTCAGATCCAGGCTGGCGAAAAAGTCCTGATCCTGGGTGCCAGCGGCGGTGTGGGCGTATGTGCGGTGCAATTGGCCAAGCTGGCTGGCGCCGAAGTCATCGCTTGCGTGGGCACGCCGGAAAAAGGCGAGGCACTGCGCGCGCTGGGCGCCGACCACATCATCCTGTACACCGAGGAAGACTTCCTGAAGGCCGTGCAGGAACGCTTTGGCCGCCCTGCCCGCCGTCGCGGCGCCAAGTCGGGCGGCGTGGATGTCGTGGTGAATTTCACCGGTGGCGACACGTGGGTCAAATCGTTGCGCTGCCTGCGCCTGGGCGGCCGCCTGCTGACCTGCGGCGCCACGGCGGGGTTCGACCCCAAGGAAGACCTGCGATACATCTGGACGTTCGAACTTCAGATACGCGGCTCGAACGGCTGGGACCGCGACGACCTGCATGAGCTGCTGGAGCTGGTGCGCAGCGGCAGGCTGCACGTGCAGGTGGACCGTACCTGGCCGCTGGCGCAAGGCGCTCAGGCATTGGCATCGCTGGAAGATCGCAAGATCGTCGGCAAAGTGCTGGTGACTTCATGAGCGCGGTGCTGAACGCCAGCCAGATACAGGCCAAATTCGACGATTCGCCCTTCATCGCATGGCTGGGCCTGTCTGTCAGCGCCGTGGATCACGAGCGCGGCGAACTGACCGTGCTGGCGCCGATGCGGCCGGAGTTCGAACGGGGTGCCGCCAGCGGCCAATGGCATGGCGGGCCGTTGGCCGCCGTGATCGACACGGTGGGCGATTTTGCCGTCGGCATGCTGCTGGGCCGTGGCCTGCCCACCATCAACTTTCGCGTCGACTACCTGCGGCCCGCCATCAACACCGGCCTGACCGCCGTGGCGCGCGTGCGCCGCAATGGTCGCAGCGTCGGCGTGGCGGATGTGGACCTCTACAACGATCAGGGCGCGCTTGTCGCCATCGGCCGCGCTACCTACGCCACGCTCAGCCAAGGCTGACAGCGCGACACCATAAGGATGCCCATCATGACTCAAGCCCCGCGCCTCGGAAGGCGCGCCTTCCTGACCCGAACCGCCGCAAGCGGCCTGGCCACCAGCGCGCTGGGCGCGGTGCCGCGCACGCTGCTCGCCGCCACCGCCCAAGCGGGTACGGACGCCGGCCCGCCGCGCAAGGGTGGCACGCTGGTCGCGAGCTGGGGCGGCCTGGAGCCGCAAGCGTTGTTCGTGCCCGGCGGCGGCGGATCCAGCCCTTTTCAGACGTCCACCAAGATTCTGGAACGGCTGCTCAAGCTGGATGCCGACTTGAAATTCCAACCGGCGTTGGCGCTAAGCGTGACCCCGGCGGCGGACTTTCGCAGCTACACCATCAAGCTGCGCGAAGGGGTCACCTGGCATGACGGCACGCCCTTCACATCCGCCGACGTCGTCTACAACGTGTTGCAGCACTGGAAGCCGATTTCCGCCGGCATCGCGCTGAAGTCGTTGACGGACGCCACTGCCCCGGACGCGCACACGGTTGTGCTGACGTTCAACGCACCGGTGCCGGAGTTCTTTTTGAAGTCCACGTTGTCCGGCCAGTATCAGTTGCTGGTTCCCAAGCATTTGTATGATGGCAAGGACCTGATCACCAATCCGCTGAACAACACGCCCATTGGCACGGGCCCATGGAAATACGGCAAATGGGTGCGCGGCAGTCACGTGGAATACCTGCGCAACGACAAGTATTGGAAGCCGGGCGAACCCAATCTGGACAAGCTGATCATCCGCTGGTGGTCCGACCCGGCCTCGCGCGGCGCGGCGTTGGAAACAGGCGAGCTGGGCCTGGCCTATTCCAACCCGGTGCCGGCGCGCGACATCGACCGCCTGGTCAAAACCGGCAAGGTCGTGGTGGACACGCGGGGCTACCAGAACACCGCGTGGACCGTCACGGTGGAATTCAATCAGCGCCGCGACATCGTCAACCGACGCGACGTCCGCCAGGCCATTCTTCATGCCATCGATCGACAGTTCATCGTCGACACGATCTACTACGGCCGAGGCAAACCCGCCATCGCCCCCGTCTTCAGCAGCAACCCGCTGTTCTACACCGAGGACGTGCCGCGCTACCCCTTCGATCCGAAGAAGGCCGCCGCCTTGCTGGACGCGGCGGGCCTGCCCGTCAAGGATGGCAAGCGCTTCACCGTGAACCTGGTGGCAGCCGCGTGGTTTGAAGAGAATGCCAAGCTGGGCCAGTACCTGAAGCAGGCGCTTGAAGACGTGGGTATTGCCGTGAAGCTGGATTCGGTGGACCGCGCCACGGCGCTCAAGCGCATTTATGGCGATTACGACTACGACATCGCGGTGGCCAACTTCACGTCGCCGCTGGAATTGGTGCCGACCGTGACGCAGTTCTTCACCACCGACGGCATCGTGAAAGGGGCCGCCTTCCGCAACGCCACGGGTTATTCGAACCCCGAGATGGACGCCCTGGTGGCCAAGCTGGCGGTCGAGACCGCGCCCGAGGCCCGCAAGGCGCTGGCCGCGCAATTCGCGCGCCTGGCATCGACCGACGTGCCGCTTGTGCCGCTGGTGGAAATCCAGTCGTTCACGCTGGCCGGCAAGAACGTACGCAACTTCACCACCGGCGCCAACGTCCAGGGCGAAACCCTGGCCGACGTCTGGCTGCAAGCGTAAGAGGCCCGCCATGCCCGTGCGTCTGATCTTGCGCCGCCTGCTCCAGGCCGTACCGCTGCTGCTGGGCGTGGTGGTGCTTAACTTCGCCCTGATCCAATCCGTGCCCGGCACGTTTCTGGACGTGATGACGGCCGAGCAGCAGGTCACCGACCCGGCGCTGATCGAGCGGCTGCGCGTGACGTACGGACTGGACCAGCCGCCGACGGTGCAATTGCTGAAATACATCGGATCGGTTGCCAGCCTGGACTTCGGCTACTCGTACCGGCATAACTTGCCAGTGCTTGATGTGATCCTGGCGCACCTGCCGGCCACGCTGGTGCTGATGCTGGCCAGCATCGCCATCGCCGTGCTGGTGGGCATGGCGGCGGGCATCGTGTCCGCCATCAAGGTCAACACGTGGTGGGACAGTGCGGTCTCGGCGTTTGCCGTGCTGTGCTTTGCCGCGCCCAGTTTCTGGCTGGGCATCATGTTGATCATTCTGTTTTCCGTGAAGCTGGGCTGGTTTCCCGTGGGCGGCATGGTCACCATAGGCTTGGATGGCGGATGGTGGACGCAGGCGCTCGATGTGCTGCACCACCTGGCGTTGCCGGCCATTGCGCTGGGCCTGTTCTATTCGGCGGCGTATGCGCGCGTGATGCGGGCATCGATGCTGGAAGTCAGCCGCATGGACTACGTGCGCACCGCCCATGCCAAGGGCCTGACGCGTACGGCCGTGGTGCTTCGACACATTCTGCGCAACGCGATGCTGCCCATCGTTACGCTGCTGGGCCTGCAACTGGGTGCGGTGCTGGGCGGCAGCATCGTGGTCGAAGCTGTATTCAGTTGGCCGGGCATCGGCGGCGTGCTGTTCGACAGCGTCATGAGCCGGAACTACCCGGTGGTGCTGGGCATTCTGGTGCTCAGTTCCTTCGTGGTGGTGGTTGCCAACATCATCGTCGACCTGCTTTACACGCGGATGGATCCGCGCATCAAGGCTGCCTGATATGTCCACATCCCCTGCATTTTCCGCCGTGCCCGCTACCCGGCTTGCGCCCCCGCCCGCATCGTTCGCCGCACGATTCGTGCGCAACCGCGGCGCGGTGGCCGGCGCGATCGTCTTGCTGCTGGTGGCACTGCTGGCCGCCGGCGCCGGCTGGCTGTTTCCGACCAATCCGCTGCGCATTGTGGGCGCGCCCGAGATCTGGCCTTTTGAATCCTGGCGTTACCCCCTGGGCACGGATTCGATGGGACGCGACATTGCCGCCCTGATCGCGCACGGCGCGCGCGCCACGCTGTTGATCGGTCTGGTCGCGGCCGCCGCCGCCACGCTGATCGGCGTGAGCATCGGCGCGGCGGCCGCCTGGTTCGGCGGCTGGGTCGACGAAGCCCTGATGCGCGTCACCGAGCTGTTCCAGATCATTCCGAACGTGGTTTTCGTGCTGACGGTGGTATCGATTCTGGGACCGCATATCGAAGCCATCACGCTGGCGGTCGGGCTGGTGTCCTGGCCGCCCATTGCCCGGCTGACGCGTGCCGAATTCCTGTCATTCAAAGAGCGGGAATTCGTGCAGGCGTGCCGCGCGGTCGGCATGAACCCGTTGCGCATCGTGGCCGGCGAGATCCTGCCCAACGCGCTGCCCCCCGTCATCGTCATGTCTTCGCTGGTTGTGGCGGGCGCCATTCTGTATGAATCGGTCGTGTCGTTCCTGGGGCTGGGCGACCCCAACGTCGCCAGCTGGGGCCGGCTGGTCGGCGAAGGCCGCAGCCTGATCCGATCTTCCTGGTACATCTGCGCCGTGCCGGGCGTGGCCATCATGCTTGCCGTGCTGTCGCTGAACCTGGTTGGCGACGGCCTGAACGACGCGCTCAACCCCAAGCTGCATAAGCAGTAAGCCCCCACCGCCGGAACATTTTCATGACGCATACCCTGAACAATCTGGGCGACCTGACGGACCCGAGCGTGCCCGCCGATCTGCCCGCCATCGTAGACCTGCGCATCCCCGATGCCCCCGTCCATTACTCGCACGGGCAGATACGCGAACGCGCCTGCGGCGTGGCCGCATGGCTGACGGCACGCGGGCTGCCGGCGGGTTCGCGCATTGCCATCGCGGCGTTGAACCGCGCCGAATATCTGATTGCGTATTTCGGCATCATGCGCGCCGGCTTCGTGGCCGTGCCGATCAACATCAAGCAGACGCAAGAGAACATCGATTACGTCATCCGTGACGCGGACATCGCGCTGGCGTTCGTCGATACCGCACGCCGCGCATCGTTCGAGAACACCGTGCCCGTACTGGACTTCGACGACCCGGGGCCAGAGGGCTTTTCCGCGCAGATTCAGCCCGCGCACTTTGCCAGCGTGACGCCCGCTTCCGAAGACGTCGCGCAAATGCTTTACACGTCCGGTTCCACCGGCAAGCCCAAGGGCGTGCCGCTGACGCACGCGGGGCAGTTATGGGCGCTTGCCGCCACCTCGGGCGCTGCGCCCCGACGCGAGCGTCAAGAGCGCTATCTTCTGGCACAACCCCTGTTTCACATGAATGGGCTCTTCATGGCCAAGCGCGCGTTCGCCAGCAACAGCCTGCTGGTGATCCAGCCCGCGTTCGACGTCAGCGCCTATGCCGACGCGCTGGAACGCTATCGCATCACCGTGCTGACAGCCGTGCCGACGATGTTCGCGCGGCTGGTCAAAGAGCCCGGCTTGCTGCGTGACCGCGACTTGTCGGCCCTGGGGCGCGTCATGCTGGGTTCCGCGCCCATGACCGTCGCGCTTTATCAGCGCATACAACAAGCGTTGCCGCAGGCCACCATCACGCATGGCTACGGCACCACGGAAGCCGGACCGGCCGTGTTCGGCCCGCATCCCGCCGGCCTGCCCACGCCGCCGCTATCGGTGGGGCACCCCCTGGACCCGTCGCAAGTGCGGTTGGCGGACGGCCCGAGCGCCGATGAGGGCGTGCTGCTGATGAACAACCCGGCCGTGTTGTCCGGCTATCACAACCTGCCTGAAAAAAGTGCGCAGGTGCTGCAAGACGGTTGGTATTACAGCGGCGACGTCATGCGCCGCGACGCGGACGGCTTCTATTATTTTGTCGGGCGCGCGGACGACATGTTCGTATGCGGCGGCGAGAACATCTATCCCGTTGAAGTGGAAAAGCTGCTTGAGTTGCATCCCGATGTGCGCCAAAGCTGCGTGGTGCCGCTGGCCGACGAAGAACGCGGCCAGATCCCGGTCGCCTTTGTCGTGCGCCGCGACGGCAGCGCGTTGGATGCCGACGGCCTGAAGCAACATGCCCTGGCCAATGGGCCCGCCTATCAACACCCGCGCCGCATCCGATTCGTCAGCGAATTGCCGTGGGCCGGCACCAACAAGGTGGATCGCAACGCCTTGCTGTTGCAGGCGCGCCAGCTGGAAGCGCATCAGGCATGGACAAGCTACGAAACGGAGGCCGCATGAGCCAGAACCGGAGCCAGAACCAAACCCCGGACAGTCTTGTCGGCAAGACAGCGTTGGTCACGGGCGCCAGCCGTGGCATTGGCCGCGCCATTGCGTTGGCGCTGGGCAAGCGCGGCGCGCATGTTGCCGTCCACTACAACGCCGCGGGCGACGCTGCGATTGAAGTCGCCGGCCTGATCCAGCGCGAAGGCGGCCACGCGTGGACGCTGCAAGCCGATCTGTCCCAGGCGGACGGGGCCGCCACGCTGGCGCGCGAGCTGCGCCGCACTTTGCTGGAACGCAATGGCGTGGATGGGCTGGACATTCTGGTGAACAATGCGGGCGTGGGGCTGCGCGCGCTGCTTGCAGATGTCACGCCGCAAGACTTCGACCGCGTGCTGCAAGTGAATCTGAAGTCGCCCTTTTTTTTGATCCAGCAGACCCTGCCGTTCCTGCGCGGCAACGGCCGCATCATCAATATTTCGTCGATGGGCACGCGGGCTGCCTACCCGGAAATGAGCGTCTATGCGCCTGCCAAGGCGGGGCTTGAAGCGTTGAGCCTGCTGCTGGCCCAGCAGTTGGGCGAGCGCGGCATTACGGTGAACGCGGTTTTGCCCGGCGCCACCAGCACGGACTTGAACCCACGTGCACGCGACCCGGAGCTTAGCCGCGTCATCGCCAAGAGCGTAGCGCTGGGCCGCGTGGGTCAACCCGAGGATATCGCCGACATCGTTGCTTTCCTGGCGTCGGATCAAGGGCGCTGGATCACTGGCCAACGCATCGACGCCACCGGCGGGCAGCGGCTGTAAATCTGGCGAGCGCGCCGCGCTGCATCAATCCCCGCCGTCGCCGTTGCTGGCCAGGCGCGCCCCCGCGCGCACGATGCCGCAACGCTTGTGCGCCCGCATCACCACGCCGACTTCGCTGTTTAGCACGCCGTCCAGTTCGCCCAGGCGGCGTGTGGTCACTTCCCACAGATGCAGGCTGTCGCGGCACAGCACGTGCCAGAACAACTGCGACGCCCCGCTGGTGCCGAACAGGCAGCGGGTGTGCGGGTCCAGCGCCAGATGCGCCGCCATGGCGTCGACGGCTTGCGGCCGCACCTGCACCGAGATCACCGCCTCAACCGGAAAGCCCACCAACGCGGGCTCCACCTCGACGCGAAAGCTCAGTGCCCGGCGCTCGACCAGGTGGGAAAGCAGGCGCTGCGCGGTGGGTTCGCTGACGCCGGCCTGCTCGGCCAGTTCGGCCAGGCTGGCGCGGCCGTCGCGCATCAGATGCGCCACCATGCGCGACTCTGCATCGCTTAACGCGGCGGGCGGCTGGGCCTGCGGCGCGTCCGGCACGGCGTCCGGTTGCGCCTGGATGCGCCACTGCCCGGCACGACGAAATGGCCGCAGCACCAGCCTCGCTTCCACATGTTCGACGCCGTCGATCGACGGCAGCACGCGGGTGACCACGTCGGGCATGTCGGCCGCATCGGCCAGGGTCAGTTCGGCCATCAGGTCGGCGGTGCCGGCCAGCGTGACGACCAGCTGGCTGATGTCCAGCCTCGCCAACTGTTCGGCCACCTCAGGCACGCGGCCGGACCGGCAGCGCACCCACGCGTGCAACACCACGCCCTGCCCCATGGCCAACGGGTCAGGTTCGGCAATGACGCGCAGCGCGTCGGCGTCCATCAAGCGGCGGATGCGACGCGCCACGGTACGTTCGGCGATGCCGGTGGCCGCGCCCAGCTCGCGCCAGGATGCGCGGGGGTCTGCCTGCAACGCGATCAGGCAGGCCAGATCGGTGTCGTCCAGCGCTGGCATTAGGGGCTTACCCTTACTTGACGTGACCATATTCATTAATCTAACGTTCGCGCATTGATAAAAACACAAAATTAAACGGTCTTTTTGACTAAAAATAAATTCTTATGTTGAGGACGTCATGAGCAGCCCATCCGCGACCTTGCGCAGCAAGCAAGGGGCAAGCGCCGCGCCCGCCGCCGCGCTTGCCGCCGCGCCCATATCCCGGTCACGCACCATCCTGGCCGGTAGTGTAGGCAATGCGGTCGAATGGTTCGATTGGACCATCTACGCGTCGTTCGCCATCTTTTTTTCGGGCCAGTTCTTTCCAGAAGGCAATGAAACCACCGCGCTGCTTGCCACCTTCGGCATCTTCGCGGTGGGGTTTTTCATGCGACCGGTGGGCGGCTGGGTGCTGGGCATCTTTTCCGACCGCTACGGCCGTAAAGCCGCGCTGGGCCTGACGATTTTGATGATGGCGGGCGGTTCGCTCATCATCGCCATCACCCCCACCTACGCCACCATCGGCCTGGCTGCCCCGCTGTTGCTGACCGCCGCGCGCCTCTTGCAAGGCTTGTCGCTGGGCGGAGAGTATGCCTCGGCCACGACCTTTCTGGCTGAAATGGCGCCGCCTGAAAAGCGCGGTTTCTATTCCAGCTTTGTGTTTTTCAGCGCCGCCGTGGGCATCCTGGCCGCGTCCGCCGTGGGTTGGATCCTGACGTCCACGCTGACCAAGGCCGACATGGCCTCGTGGGGCTGGCGCATTCCATTCCTGATCGGCGCCTTCGGTGGGCTGGCCGGCATGTGGATCCGCCGTTCGGTACCGGAAACCGAAGCGTTTTCGCACGCCAAGAAGACCGGCATCGAAAAGCAGCCGCTGCGCACGCTGCTGCGCGACCATCCGCGTGAAGTGCTGCGCATCGTGGGTTTCTCGGTGCTGACCACGTTTGCGTTCTACATCTTCGTGGCCTATGTGCCCACGTATGCCATCCGCCAGGTGGGCGCGGACCCCAAGACCGCGTTCGCCGCCAATACCGTGGCCTTGATCGTGTTCATGCTGGTGCAGCCGCTGTTCGGCATTTTGTCCGACCGCATCGGCCGCAAGCCGCAGCTGATCTTCTTTGCGGCCGGCTACCTGGTGTTCTTCTACCCGCTGATGACCACCCTGGGCCCGTCGTTTGGCTCGATCCTGGCGGTGGAACTGTTCGGCCTGGTGCTGTACGCCATGTACACGGCGATTGCGCCTGCCATCATGTCGGAACAATTTCCCACCAGCGTGCGCGCCGTCGGTATCGGCACGCCGTACAACCTGGTGGTGGCGCTGCTGGGCGGCACCACGCCTTACCTGCTGACTTGGTTGCAAAGCCGTGGCATGGAACGCTGGTTCTTCTATTACGTGCTGGCCGGCGCCGTGATCACGTTGATCACCTTCATCCGCATGCCTGAAACAAAGGGCCAGACGCTGAAATAGCCGCAACGCGCGCCCTGCAAACGCAATGGCTTTCCGGTCCGGACAGGACCGGAGAGCTTTTCCTTTTTGAAAGAGACCCATGCCCGCACAAGACCACACCGACCTGCATTTTCGAGACGCCCGCGAGCTGGCGCGCGCCATCCGTGAAGGCGAGCTGAGCGCCCGCCAGGTCACCACGCATTTCCTGGACCGCATCGAACGCGCCGCCCCGCTGGCCGCGTTTAGCGAAGTCACCGCCGAACGCGCGTTGGCGCAGGCCGACGCCGCCGACCGTCTGCGGGACGCCGGCCTGCTGCTCGGGCCATTGCATGGCGTTCCGGTGGCCGTCAAAGACAGCGTGCAGTGGCAGGGCATACCGACCACGGGCGGATCCGAAGCGCGGCGCGGCGTGATCAGCGGCGACACGTCGACGGCGGTGCGCAAGCTGGCGGCCGAAGGCATGGTGATTCTGGGCAAGACGCGCATGACGGAATTCGCGTTCGGGCTGTCGGGGCAGAACCCCACCCAAGGCACGGCGCGCAACCCGTGGGACGCGAAGGTTGCGCGCGCGCCGGGCGGTTCGTCCAGCGGCGCGGGCGTGGCCATGGCGGCGGGGCTGACGGCCATTGCGCTGGGCGGGGACACTGGCGGTTCGGTGCGCGCGCCGGCCGCGCTGAACGGCGTAGTGGGCTTCAAGCCGTCTTCGGGCCTGATCAGCCGCGCGGGCTGCCTGCCCCTGTCGGACACGCTGGACGTGCTGGGGCCGCTCGCCCGCAACGTGGCGGACGCGCGCCTGTTGACGCAATTGCTGGCCGGGCCGGATGTGGACGACGTAGCCACCTTGGCGTTGCCCGCGTCCTGCGTGACCGCGCTGCGCCACCCCGCGCCGCGCCGGCCCCCCGCCGTTGCCGTGCTGGCCCCGCAAGCGTGGCCCACGCCGCTGTCGGATTCCGGCCTGGATGCGTGGCATCGGGCCCAAGAGCGACTGGCGCAAGCGGGCATTGCGCCCACCGCCTGGCATCCGCCCGCGTCGCTGTCCTTTGCGCGCATGGCCGATGACAACTCGCTGGTGCTGGCGTACGAGGCCTATGCCTATTACGGCGCGCTGGCCGAAAACCCCGACGCTCCGTTGTGGGACGTGGTGCGGGCACGCATCGCGGCGGGCGGCCGCATTGCGCGGGCGGACTACGAAGCCGCGCTCACCCGGCGCCAGGCCGACATGGCCGCCTTCGCCGACGCCATGCAGGGGCTGGACGGGCTGTTGATGCCCGCGTGCGATCAGGCGGCGCAAGCGCTGGACGCCGAAGACGTACGCCACGTGGGCTTGGGCAAGCTGCTGCGCCCCGCCAACTTCCTGGGCGCGGCAGCCATCGCGCTGCCGGCGGGTGCGGACCCTGAAGGCATGCCGATGGCCGTGCAGCTGCTGGCCCCCGCCGGTGGCGATGCCGCCTTGCTGGACTGCGCGGCGGTGCTGGAGCCGGTGCTGTCGCCGACCCGGCGCACGCCGGACCTGTCGGCGTGGGGGCTGTAGGATCACGGGGCGCGCGCGTAACGTCGCGACGCAGCAACGCGGCAACGCAGCAACGCAGCAACGCAGCAACGCAGCAACGCAGCAACGCAGCAACGCAAAAAAATGCCCCCGCCGGAGTCCGGCGGGGGCATTTTTTGTTCAGGACCCGGGCGTTGAAAGCCGGGTGGCTGAACGAAGGTGAAAGGAGGCGGCAGCTAGCAGGCCCGCAATAGAAGTCCGCAGACTGGAGCCGAACGACAGAAACCGCCCCGACTGCCGTCGCTTACAGCGCCTTCTTCAGTTCCTGGACCTTGTCCGTGGCTTCCCAAGAGAATTCCGGCTCGGAACGGCCGAAGTGGCCGTACGCGGCGGTCTTCGCGTAGATCGGGCGCAGCAGATCCAGCATGTTGACGATGCCCTTCGGACGCAGGTCGAAGTGTTCGCGCACCAGCTTGGCGATCTGGTCGTCGGGGATGACGCCCGTGCCTTCGGTGTAGACGGTGATGTTGATCGGTTCGGCCACGCCGATGGCGTAGCTGACCTGCACCTGGCACTGGCGCGCCAGGCCGGCGGCCACGATGTTCTTGGCCACATAGCGCGCGGCGTAGGCGGCCGAACGGTCAACCTTGGACGGATCCTTGCCCGAGAACGCGCCACCACCGTGCGGGCATGCGCCGCCGTAGGTGTCGACGATGATCTTGCGGCCGGTCAGGCCGCAATCGCCTTGCGGGCCGCCGATGACGAAGCGGCCGGTCGGGTTGACCAGGAACTTGGTTTGCGGCGTGATCAGGCCTTCGGGAAAGCTGGGCTTGATGATGTCTTCGATCACCGCTTCGCGGATGGTTTCTTGCGTGACTTCCGGCGCGTGCTGCGTGGACAGCACCACGGTATCGACTTCAGCCGGGCGGCCGTCGATATAGCGGAACGTGACCTGCGACTTGGCGTCCGGGCGCAGCCACGGCAGGCGGCCGTCCTTGCGCAGTTCGCTCTGGCGCTGCACCAGGCGGTGCGCGTACCAGATCGGGGCCGGCATCAGGTCGGGCGTTTCGTCGCAGGCATAGCCGAACATCAGGCCCTGGTCGCCCGCGCCCTGGTTCAGATAGTCTTCCGAGCTGCGGTCCACGCCCTGGGCGATGTCCGGCGATTGCTTGTCGTAAGCAACCAGCACGGCGCAACCCTTGTAGTCGATACCGTATTCGGTGTTGTCGTAGCCGATGCGGCGGATGGTGTCCCGGGCGACCTGGATGTAATCCACGTTGGCGGTGGTGGTGATTTCACCGGCCAGCACGACCAGGCCCGTGTTGCACAGCGTTTCGGCTGCGACACGCGCGTTCGGGTCCTGCGTGAAGATGGCGTCCAGGATCGAATCGGAAATCTGGTCGGCAACCTTGTCGGGATGCCCTTCGGAGACGGATTCGGAAGTGAAGAGAAAATCGTTATTGGCCACAGATGCGTCCTTGGTGTCCGGCGTTGCCGGCGCATAGGTTCATGAGGCGCGTTGCACCCCGGACCGCATGAAATACGCTATCTGGGCGCGACGCTTTAGCGGATTTGGCAAAGGGCGCGCCATGCGCTGCACCCTTGCCGTCGCCCCGCAAGTTGTCGGTTAACTCGGCGACTGAGCGGATTTTAAGCGAAAATGCCGTTCTTATGCTCGCGGCGGGGGTGTAAACATATTCCCGAATACCGGCATAACCCTGCCCGACCTTTCCTATTTGCTGAATGCTGCTCGCCCTGTTCCGACTCTTTGCCGCCTTGCCGCTACCGGTTGCGCACGCCCTTGGGCGCGCCGCGGGGCTGGCCGTGTACGCCTGGCCCGGCAAGTATCGGCGCCGCCTTCAGGCCAATGCCGCCCAGGCCGGCTACCCCGGCGCGGCCTTCGCGCGCCGTGCCGCCGCCGAAACCGGCGCCATGATTCTTGAGAACCCCCGCGTGTGGTTCAAGAACGAACAAAGCCTGGCGCAGGTGGTTTCCGACGACAACGCCGTGGTGGACACGGCGCGCGCCGAGGGGCGCGGCATCCTGTTCCTGACCCCGCACCTGGGCTGCTTCGAAATCACCGCCCGCTATCTGGCCCGCCAGATGCCCATGACGGTGATGTTCCGCCCGCCGCGCAAAGACGTGCTGGCCCCGCTGCTGGAGACCGCGCGCAACAGTTCCGCCGTCAATGCCGTGCCGGCCACCATGCAGGGCGTGCGGGAATTCGTGCGGGCGCTGCGGCGCGGTGAATCGGTGGGCATGCTGCCTGACCAGGCGCCCAGCGTGGGCGATGGGGTGTGGGCGCCGTTCTTCGGGCGCCTGGCCTACACAATGACGCTGCCCAGCAAACTGGCCACGCAGACCAACGTCCCCATCATCCTGACGGCGGGCGAACGCCTGCCCCACGGCCGAGGCTGGCGCATCCACTATGTGCGCGTGCCCGAGCCGCTGCCGGCCGATGCCACGGCGCAGGCCGCGCTGATCAACGCCGCGATGGAAACCCTGATCCGGCGCTGCCCCCAGCAGTACCTCTGGAGCTACAACCGCTACAAGACCCCGCGCGGCGCGCCCCCGGCGCCCGACGCCGCCCCGTCGGCTCGCTGACGTTTTCTGGTTTCCGCCGCCCGGTCCACTCCCGACACGATGAAAGATTCAAAGACGCGTACGCTGGTTTCCCTGTTGAAATGGTTCGGCCGCATCCAGCCGTCGACGCGCTTGCGCATCGGCGCCGTGCTGGGTTGGCTGGCGCCCAGGCTGGCTAAATCCCGGGCGCGCATCGTGCGGCGCAATCTGGAATTGTGCTTTCCCGATCAGCCCGAGTCGGTGCGCGAGCAATGGGTGGCGGAACACTTCCGGGCGCTGGCGCAATCCATCGTCGATCGCGGCGTGCTGTGGTACGGCACGCCCGAAGCCATCAAGGACATGGTCACGCAAAGCGGGGCCGAGCGCATCAACGAACTGATCGCCCAAGGCCGTTCGGTGATATTGCTGGCGCCGCACTTCATCGCGCTGGATGCCGCCGCCACCCGCCTGACCATGGAAGTGCCCAGCGGCGCCACCATGTACACCCCGCAAAGCGATCCGCACATCGACGCGGTCGTGGCCGCCGGGCGCGCGCGCTTCAACGAGGTTTTCCTGGTCAGCCGCAAGGACGGCGTGCGCGACCTGATCCGCCACCTACGCGCCCCGCGTCCCGTCTACTACCTGCCCGACATGGATTTCGGCCGCCAAGGGTCGGTGTTCGTGCCGTTCTTCGGCGTGCAGGCCGCCACGCTGCTGGCCACCGCGCAACTGGCCCAGAAATGGAACGCGGCGGTGCTGCCCATCGTGGGCTTCTGGAACCCCGACACCGGCCGATACCATGTGGACGTGCTGCCCGCCCTGGCGGACTTTCCCGGCGACGCGTCCCTGGAAGAGGCCACCGCCCGGCTGAACCGCGAGCTGGAATCCTGGGTGCGCCGCTGCCCCAGCCAGTACTACTGGGTCCACCGTCGCTTCAAGACCCGTCCGGCCGGCGAAGCCAAGCTCTATTGATCTCGGCCGGCTGTCCGCGCCCGAATAATGGGCGATAATCGCCCGATGAACTGGAACTTCACCAAAATGCATGGCGCGGGCAACGACTTTGTCGTGCTCGACGGGGTCCGCCAGACCATCGAAATGACGCCCGAACGCGCCCGAGCGCTGGGCGATCGGCACTTTGGCATCGGCGCCGACCAGATCCTGCTGGTCGAACGGGCCACCCGCCCCGATGCGGATTTCCGCTATCGCATTTTCAATTCCGACGGCAGCGAAGTCGAACACTGCGGCAACGGCGCGCGCTGTTTTGTGCGCTTTGTGCACGAACAAGGGCTGTCCGACCGTAACCCGCTGCGCGCGGAAATCGCCACCGGCATCCTGGTGCTGGACGAAGGCGACGACGAACAAGTCACGGTAGATATGGGCAGCACCCGGTTCGAACCCGAGGCCCTGCCGTTTGACACCGCCGGCCTGCCTTCAATGCGCGAAGGCGAAGACACCCTCTGGGAACTTGAACTGGACGCCCCCGCCGGCGTGCCCAACAAAGTGTGGCTGTCGGCCGTGGCCATCTCGAACCCGCACGCGGTTCAGGTGGTGGATAACGTCGACACCGCGCCCGTTTCCGTTCAAGGCCCGCTGATCGAAACCCACCCGCGCTTTGCCCGCCGCGTGAATGCGGGCTTCCTGCAAGTCATGGACCGCCACAACGTCCGCCTGCGCGTTTTCGAGCGCGGCGCGGGCGAAACGCTGGCCTGCGGCACGGGCGCCTGCGCCGCCGTGGCAGCCGGCATCCGCCGTGGCCTGCTGGAATCGCCGGTGCGCGTGCAAACGCGCGGCGGCGTACTGACCGTTGCCTGGAATGGCGACCAACTGCGCATGACCGGCCCGGCCGAATCCGTGTTCACGGGGCAAGTCGACATCGACAAGCTCGTCTTCTCCATGGCGCTGAACCGCTGACCCTATGACTGATACCGCTTTCACCGCCCAAGACATCGCCGCCTTCCTGCAAGACCACCCCGGCTTCTTTGACGAACACGCCGACGTGTTCGCCACCATGCAGGTGCCGCACCCGCATGGCTCGCGCGCCATCTCGCTGGGCGAACGCCAGATCCTGACCCTGCGCGAACGCAACCGCGAACTGGAATGGCGCTTGAACGAACTGGTGCGCAACGCCACCGCCAACGAAAGCATCGGCACGCATGTGGCCAAGTGGTGCAGCCGCCTGCTGTCTGAAAATGACGCGCAGCGCGTGCCCGGCGAAATCGCGCTGGGCCTGGCCGAACAGTTCGACCTGAACCACGTGGCGCTGCGCCTGTGGGATTTGTCCGAGTTGGCGCCCACTGGTTATGGCGAGCCCGTCTCGCAAGATGTGCGCACGTTCACCGACAGCCTGAAGACGCCGTACTGCGGCACCGACACCGATTTCGAAGCGGTGGGCTGGCTGGACAGCAAGCCCAAGTCGCTGGCCCTGGTGCCCTTGCGCCTGGAAGCCGACGGCCCGGCCGTGGGCCTGTTGGTGCTGGGCTCCGACGACCCGGAACGCTTTACGCCCGAGATGGGCACGGCGTTTCTGGAATCCGTCGGCCAACTGGCATCGGCCGCGCTGCATCGCTTGAACCCGGCCTCGCCCAAGGCCTAGCGCAACGCGACGGCGGGCGGACATGGACCAGAACTCGCACAACGCGCCCCCGCCCGGCAGTGCCCAGGACGGCGCCGATGCTGCGCCCGCGTCCGACAGCAAACGGTCCACCGTCGGCACCGTGCCTTCGCCCGACGGAGCAAGGGCAACCGCCGGCCCCTCGCAGCCCGACGCCGGCGACCAGGCGCTGCCCGAACCGATGCGCGCGTGGTTGCGCCATCTGGAAACCAACCGCCGCTATTCCGTGCACACGCTGAGCGGCTATCAGCGTGAGCTGCACTTTCTGCACCAACTGGCCGACCGCGCCGGCCTGCCGCTGGACAAGATCGCCAACGGCCATATCCGCCAATTTGTCGCACGCCTGCATGCCCAGGGCCGCGGGCCACGCAGCCTGGCGCGCACGCTGGCCGCCTGGCGCGGCTTCTACCAATGGTGGGCCCCCGCCGTCGACCTGGCCGGGAACCCCGTGGCCGGGGTACGCGCGCCCAAAGCGCCGCGTGGGCTGCCCAAAGCCTTGTCCGTAGAACAAACCCAAGCCCTGCTAGACCGCGCGCCCGCCAAAGTGGCCAACGAGCCCGTCGCGCTGCGCGACCAAGCCATGCTTGAACTGCTGTATTCCAGCGGGCTGCGCTTGTCAGAGCTGGTTGGGTTGGACTTGCGCTACACGCGCACCCCCGATTACGAATCCGCCGGCTGGTTGAAGCTGGAAGAAGCCGAGGTCGAAGTGCTGGGCAAAGGCGGCAAGCGCCGCTCGGTGCCGGTGGGGCAGGCAGCGATTGCCGCCTTGCAGAAATGGATTGCCGTGCGCCCGCAGCTGTCGCCCCCCCACCCGCTTACTCAGGACGCCTGCGCCTTGTTCCTGGGCGCGCGCGGCAAGCGCATTTCGCCGCGCGTCGTGCAGCTGCAACTGGCGCAGATCGCCCAAACAGCGGGCCTGCCCACGCATGTGCATCCGCACGTGCTGCGCCACAGTTTCGCCAGCCATGTGCTGCAATCGGCGCAAGACCTGCGCGCCGTGCAGGAAATGCTGGGCCACGCCAATATCTCGACCACGCAGGTCTACACGCGCCTGGATTTCCAGCATCTGGCCAAGGCCTACGACCAGGCGCATCCGCGCGCGGGCCGCAAATCCTGAACGGGCGGGGCTTACCCGCCGCCCGCCAACATGCCGCCCAGCAGCATGACACCGAACAACATCACCGCCATCGCGGCCAGTGCCTCTACGCTGTAGCGCAATCGCGCCGCGCCCTTGCTGGACAAGCGCTGGCCGACGCGCGTGGCCGCGCCGCCGGCGGCTACCGCCAGGCAGGCCAGCGCCGCCACCGTCAAACCGGTGCCGGCGCCCATGGCCAGCGCCGACGCCACGCCGGCCATAAAAAAGCCTTGCGACAACGCGAACACCAGCACGATCAACGCACCGCTGCACGGTCGCAGTCCCACGGCCAGAATGGCGGATGCGGCGCGACGCCAGCTCAAGCTGCCCGCCACCTGCTCAGGCGCGGGCACATGCGCATGTCCGCAACCGCAGTCGTCGTGATGATGATGGTGATGTTGATGCGGCAACCCCACCGTCACTGACGCAGCGGACGCATATACCGGGATCGCATTCAACGCCGCAGCGCCCTTTGGCGGTGCGCCCTTTGGCGGAGCGCCCTTTGGCGGGGCGCCCTCCGGCGGGGCGCCCCTCGGCGGAGCGCCCCTCGGCGGCGATGCACCCGTCGTCAATCCGGCACCCGCCATTGGCACAGCGTGCGTGGACGCGGTGGCCGAAACCGTTCCTGCCACCGCCCCTTGGCGCCTGCCTGGCAGCAGCGGCCGAATCGCCTTGACCCAGACCAGCCATGCGCCCAGCAACGTCACCAGCGCATACGACGCCAGCTCAAGCCAACGCGTCGCCTGGTTCATCGTGGCGGCGGTGGCGTTGAACACCAGCGCCAACACCGCGACCAACACAATCGCCACCAGCGCCTGGATCAATGCGGACGCCAGCGCCAGCAGCGCGCCGTTGCGCGCCGTCTGCCGATTGGCCAGCACGTAGGAAGAAATCACGGCTTTGCCGTGACCGGGGCCCAGCGCGTGGAACACGCCGTAGGCAAACGACAGGCCGATCAACGTCCAGGCGGCGCCGCCATCGGCCTGCCAGGCGCGCACCGCACCCGTCAGTTGACGGTAGAAATGGCTTTGCCAGACAGACACCTGACCGAAGAAATTGGCCAGCCAGCCCGGGCCGCCCATGCCCGCCCCACTTTCCGGCACGCCGAAAGGATGCGCGCCCTGCGCCGCCGCCGCGCTCATGCCGCCAAGCAGCAGCAACAACGCGAACCCCAGCACAGCGCCGCCACGGGACAACGCTAGGGGCATCGCACCTCGATGCGGTGCGTCAGCCCTTTGGTGATGGCAAAAAGTTCGTCCGGCAGCGCCTCCGGATCGGCCGGGATTGCGGCCAATTGCTGCATGGTCTTCCAATCCAATTCCTTGGGCTTGCGATAGGCGGATGTGCAGGCGGACGCCTTCGGGCCGGCCAGCGACACCGCGCCTTTCTCGTCGAACGCATAGGCGACGAAATAGGTAGGGTCGTAAATGTCCACTTGCGCGCCCTCGGCGCCGATGGGCATCGGGCTCGCCAGCGGCAAGGTGAACGACAGTGTCAGCCGCGTCGTCTTCGGGTTCCAGTCGACACGCGCATCGCGCGGCGCCGCGAACGTAGCGGTCTGCCCGCCCACCGTGACGCGAGTGAAGTAGTGCGAGATCGGTTCACCCAAGGACTTCATCCAGTCGTCGGCCATGCCCTTCAAGGTGGCGGCGGGCAAGGCGCCGCCCTTGCCCTTGGCCATGCCCTGCGTGGCGTAAGCGCCGAACATTTCGTCAAACAGCCATACCTGGCGCACGGCGGTGACGCGCTGCTGCGCGTCGATGTCGACCACCGCCCGCGCATCGATCCACATGTGCGGATGCGCGCTGGCGGAGCCGGCCACCAGCATGGCCGTCGCGGCGGTCAGGGCTGCAAGGCCGCGGCAAGCTGACGTACGTTCCATTCAAACATTTCCATATAGGTCGCGCCGGGCTGTCCGGGCTTGGACAGGGCGTCGGAATAAAGCGTACCACCCACCTTGGCGCCCGTTTCCCGTGCAATCTGCTGCACAAGTTTGGGGCTGGAGATGTTCTCGACGAACACCGCGGGGACCTTGTCGCGCTTGACCTGTTCGATGATGCGGGCCACTTCGCCGGCCGACGGTTCGGCGTCCGTCGACACTCCCATCGCGGGGATGAACGACACGCCGTAGGCGTCGCCAAAATACCCGAACGCGTCGTGCGACGTCACCACCTTGCGGCGGTCGGCGGCAATGGCGGCAAACGTCTTCTTGGCCGAGGCGTCCAGCGCTTGCAGGCGGGCGATATAGGCGGCCGCGCGCTGACGATAGGCGTCGGCATGGGCAGGGTCGGCGGCGGCCAGGCCGTCGGCCACGTTGCGCGCATAGATCACGCCGTTGGCCAGGCTTTGCCATGCATGCGGATCGGCGTCGCCGTGATGATGATGGCCATCGCCATCGCCGTGGTCGTGGTCGTGGTCGTGGTCGTGGTCATGGTCATGGTCATGGTCATGATCGTGTTCAGCGTGCTTATGGTCCCCGCCCACCTGCGCGAACTTGCGCGGCGTGACGCCCTGTGAGGCCACGACCGTCTTGCCGGCAAAGCCCGACGCCTTCGTCAACTTCGGCAGCCAGGTCTCGAAATCCAGCCCGTTCACAAACAGCACCTGCGCGGCGGACAGCTTTTTTGCGTCGCCCGGCGTGGGTTCATATTCGTGCGCATCGCCGTCAGGCCCCACCAATGTAGTCAAGCTGACATCGTCGCCCCCTACTTCGCGAACGATGTCGCCCAGGATGGAAAAGCTGGCCACGGCCTTGAGCGGATCCGCGGCGTGCGCTGCGCCAAGGACAGCCGACAGGCACAGGCCCGCGACAGTCAACAGGGCGCGGCGGCGCGACGGCAGAATGGAACGCATGGCGAATCTCCTTGTGAACTCAGGCTTGGCGCGTACGGCGCGGTGCCCGCAGCAGCCCGCCTTGCGGGCCGCCAACGATGGAAAGCAGATAACAGGCGCCCGCCGCCAGGATGATCGACGGCGAGGCGGGTACGTTGAAGTGGTAAGACACGAGCAAACCGCTGATCGAGGCCAGCACGCCGAAGCCGGCTGCCAGCGGAATCTGCCGGGCAGCCGAGCGCACCCAGAATCGGGCGGCGGCGGCGGGCAGCATCATGATGCCGACGACCATCAAGGTGCCCAGCACCTGGAAACCCGCCACCAGATTCACCACCACCAGCACCAGGAACCCCATATGGACCCAGCCACCCCCGCCGCCACTGGCCCGCAGGAAACCGGGGTCCAGGCATTCGGCCACCAGCAGGCGGTAGATGGCGGCCAGCACCAGCAAGGTCACGCTGGCCGTGATGGTCACCAGCAGCAGCGAGGCATCGTCCAGCCCCAGCACCGTGCCGAACAGCACGTGCAGCAAGTCCATGTTCGAGCCGCGCAGGGACACCAGCAGTACGCCCAGCCCCAGCGATATCAAATAGAAAGCGGCAAAGCTGGCGTCTTCACGCAGCGGAGTCAGGCGCGCCACCAGGCCCGCCAGCAAGGCGACGGCCAGGCCGGTGACGATGCCGCCCAGCATCATGGCGCCCAGCGACAAGCCGGACAGCAGAAAGCCCGCCGCCACCCCCGGCAGGATCGCGTGCGACATCGCGTCGCCCATCAGGCTCATGCGCCGCAGCACCAGGAACACGCCCAAAGGCGCGGCCCCCAGCGACAAGGCGCACGCCCCCGCCAGCGCGCGCCGCATGAATCCATAATCCATGAAGGGCGAAAGCACCCATTGCGCCAGACTCATTGGTAGGCCCTCGCGTGCCACTGGCGCGCCATTTTCAGATTTGCGTCGCTTAACGCGGTCGCGGTGTCGCCCCACGAGACCACAGAGCCCGACAGCAGCAAGGATTCCGGGAAGTGGCCGCGCACCAAGTCGAGGTCATGCAGCACCGCGATAACCGTGCGGCCCTGGCCATGCAGCCCGCACAGCAGGGCCATCAGGTCGTCGGCGGTATGGCTGTCGACAGCGGCGAAGGGTTCGTCCAGCAGCAGCACCGGCGCATCCTGCACCAGCATCCGCGCAAACAAGGTGCGCTGCATCTGCCCGCCCGACAAAGTGTCCACGCCGCGCCCGGCCGCATCGGCCAGACCGACGGTTTCCAGCGCGTGCATGCAGCGATCAAGCTCGTCGGCGGGAAAGCGCCGCCACGCGCCGACCCGGCGCCATGCGCCCATGGCCACCAGGTCCAGCACCGTCACGGGAAACGCCCGGTCCAGTTCAGCCGCCTGCGGCAACCACGCCAGTTCGGAACGCCCGGCCCCGCTGATGCGCACGCTGCCCGTCATGGGACGCAGCACCCCCATGATTCCCTTGATCAGCGTCGACTTGCCGGCGCCGTTGGGTCCGACCACCGCCGTCATCCCGCCGGCGGCGAAGCGGCCCGACACGGCCTTCAGCGCGGGATGCCCGTGCCAGCCGAAGGACGCCTCGGACAGTTCGATCGTGACCGGCGCCACGCTCATCGCGGCCACCAATCCAGCGCCCAGCCCGTCAACACCCACAGCAAGGTTGCAGCCACCAACGCGGCCGCCATGCGGCGCCAGGCCGACACCAGGAATGCAGAGCGAGGAGGGTTGCCGTGCCGCGGCGCGGTGCCGGACCGTGCGGGCAGAAGCGTGAAGTGAGACATGGGAAAGCGCAAACACCAAAAAGGACAAGCCGAAATCAAAGCAATGCGCCGCGAGATGCGGCGCTTGCGATTTTTACAATGTTATATCATAACTAAATCTGCTTGATTCCGGCGGGGCTGCCCGCATATACGACTTTTCTGCTACCTTCCAGGCATCTCGCGCGCGTCGCGCGCGTCTTTCATTCAGATAAAGTCCGCCATGCCCGCTCCGCCCCGCCCCCCCCGCAGCGACACCGTAGGCGCCCAGCTCAGCGTCGCCGAGACGCTGTGCGAGCAGCGCGGACGCCGGCTGACGCCCATCCGCCGCAAGGTGCTGGAACTGCTGCTGCGCCATGGGCGCAGCCTGAAGGCGTACGAGCTGCTGGACGCCATGCGTGAAGTGCACCCCGGCGCCGCGCCCCCCACCGTGTACCGCGCGCTGGACTTCCTGATGGATGAAGGGCTGATCCACCGGCTGGACGCAGTCAACGCCTGGAGCGCCTGCCACGACGCCGGCGGCGCGCCCCACGACCTGCTGGTGGTGTGCACCGGTTGCGGCGCGGTGGCCGAAGTGTCCGACCCCGCCATGAGCCGCCAACTGGCCGAACGCGTCGCCCAAACGGGCTACGCCCTGGCCACACAAGAAACCGAGATCCGGGCGCTCTGTCCCCAATGCCAGCAAAAGCAACCCGCTGACGCCGGCCATCATCACCACCACCATTGAACCGGCTGCGGCGCGGCGCCCGCGCCGCCATGCCGCGCTGCCCACGTCTGCCCGCCCGTGTCCGTGTCGACGTTGCCAGGCCCCCGCTTGCCGCAACGCCAATTTGCCAGGCACCGGACAAGGGCTGGCCGCGACCAAGTCGCCCCGACTCTTGAAATCCGGAAAACCGCCCCAAAATAGTGATATCGCCGGATACTTTCCAGGCTACAGACGCGATCCGGCGGGCTTCGGCCCCTGGGTTGACCCGGGGTTTGCCCCCTGCCCCCGACTGTGCTGTAATCCTGCGTCCGGCCGCTGTTGGCGGCCCACGCAGCCTGTGGCAAACACCATCCTGCACGGGGCAAAACACCCTGTCAGGGCCTGTGTTGAATGCCTAGACTTCAGCCTTGACTTCACGCTAGCAGCTTCGCCATGAACACCCCGCGCAGTTTGGACAAAATGGTTCCCGTCACCATCCTCACCGGCTTTCTCGGTGCGGGCAAGACCACCCTGCTCAAACGCATCCTGACCGAATTTCACGGCCGCCGCGTAGCGGTCATCGAAAACGAATTCGGACCGGAAAGCATCGACAACGACCTGCTCGTGCAAGACAGCGATGAAGAAATCATCGAACTGTCCAACGGCTGCGTCTGCTGCACGGTGCGTGGCGACCTGATGCGCACCCTGTCCGAGCTGCGCGTCAAGCGCGAAGCCGGCGAACTGACATTCGAACGCGTCATCCTGGAAACCACCGGCATGGCCAACCCCGGCCCCGTGTGCCAGACGTTCTTCATGGACGACGACATCGCCGAGTACTACCGCCTGGATGCGGTGGTAACCGTGGTGGACGCCAAGCACGGCATGTCCACGCTGGACGAGCAACCCGAAGCCCAGAAGCAAGTCGGTTTCGCCGACCGCATCCTGATCTCCAAGCGCGACCTGGTCAACGAAGTCGACTACGAAGCGCTGCGCCACCGCCTGGTTCACATGAACCCGCGCGCGCCGATCACGCCGGTCAATTTTGGCGAAGTCGACCTGAAGTCGATCATTGACATCAGCGGCTTCAACCTGAATTCCATTCTGGACATCGACCCGGAATTCCTGGCCGATGAGCACCCCGACGCCGCCCACAGCCACGCCCACGACCATGGGCATGACCACGGGCACGATCATGGCCATGGTCACGACCATGACCACGATCACGAAGGCGACTGCGGGGCACATTGCGATCACGCCCACCATCACCACCCCAAGCACGACGACGAAATCGGCGCGTTTGTTTTCCGTTCCAACAAGCCGTTCGATCCCGCGCGCCTTGAGGAATTCCTGGGTGGCGTGGTGCAGGTCTATGGCCCCGACCTGATGCGCTACAAGGGCATCCTGTACATGAAGGGCATCAACCGCCGCATGTTGTTCCAGGGTGTGCACATGATGATGGGCGCCGAACCCGGCAAGCCGTGGACCGCGGCCGAAAAACCGTCCACCAAGATGGTATTCATTGGACGTAAGCTGCCCCAGGAGATTTTCACCCGGGGCTTGGAGCAGTGCCTGGCGGGGTAATCCCCCTTCCCGACGTGACGCGATGCGACGAAGGCAGTACTGTGAGGTACGAGTAACGTAGTCAGCAAGCAGCACCAACCGGGAAAGGACGCCCGCGCCAGGATCGATTCATAGTGGAGTGTTTTCATGGCTACCAAGGCAGCAACTAAAAAATCAAGCAAGTCGACGAGCGATACGGCGATTGATCTGCCCAGCGAGAAGGAATTGCTGGCCATGCCCGAGTCCGACTATATGAACGAACGCCAGTTGGCTTTCTTCAAGGAACGGCTCAAACAACTCGAACAGGACATCCTGGCCAACGCCGGCGAGACCACTGAGCACCTGCGCGAAACGCAGTTCGTGCCCGACCCCGCCGACCGCGCCACCATCGAGGAAGAACACGCACTTGAGCTGCGCACCCGCGATCGCGAGCGCAAGCTGCTGAAAAAGGTGCAACAGTCCATCGCCCGCATCGACAGCGGCGAATACGGCTGGTGTGAAGAAACCGGCGAACCGATCGGCGTCCCGCGCCTGTTGGCCCGCCCCACGGCCACCCTGTCGCTGGAAGCGCAGGAACGCCGCGAGATGCGCCAAAAGCTGTACGGCGACTGATCCGTCCCGTTTTCACGCCATGCCCTGAAAGGCTATGCTGGTTTCCAGCATGGCCTTTTTTATTGGCCGTCGCGCACAGCGCTTGATTTCCTTGGAACCGCCCCCAGCTAGTCCTTTCAAAGGAAGGAACGCATGGAACAATTTCACGCCACCACCATCGTGTGCGTGCGCCGCGGCAACCGCGTCGCACTGGGCGGCGATGGCCAGGTCACCCTGGGCAACATCGTCGTCAAGGGCACGGCCCGCAAGATCCGCCGCCTGTATCACGACAAAATCCTCGCTGGCTTTGCCGGCGCCACCGCCGACGCATTCACGCTTCAGGAACGCTTCGAGGCCAAGCTGGAAAAGCATCAGGGCAACCTGATGCGCGCCGCCGTCGAGCTGACCCGCGACTGGCGCACGGACCGCGTCCTGCGCCGTCTTGAAGCCATGCTGATCGTGGCCGACACCGAGCACACGCTGGTGCTGACCGGTAACGGCGACGTGCTTGAACCCGAGCACGGCCTGGCGGCCATCGGATCGGGCGGCGCCTACGCGCAATCGGCCGCGCTGGCCTTGCTGCGCAACACCGAGCTGTCGCCCGAAGCCGTCGTCAAGCAATCGCTGGAAATCGCCGGCGACCTCTGCATCTACACCAACCAGAACCACGTCATCGAAACGCTGGGCGACTGACGCCGCCATACGGCGCTTGGGGTGTTCCCCGCGCCGTGGCCGCTTCCCCAGCCCGCTCAAGCTTCAAGGATTCGCCCTCATGTCCGCATCCAACATGACGCCCGGAGAGATCGTCTCCGAACTCGACAAATACATCGTCGGCCAGAACCGCGCCAAGCGCGCGGTGGCCGTCGCCCTGCGCAACCGCTGGCGCCGCCAGCAGGTGGCTGAACCCCTGCGCCACGAAATCCACCCCAAGAACATCCTGATGATCGGCCCCACCGGCGTGGGCAAGACCGAAATCGCGCGCCGCCTGGCCAAGTTGGCCAACGCGCCCTTCATCAAGATCGAAGCCACCAAGTTCACGGAAGTGGGCTATGTCGGCCGCGACGTCGACACCATCATCCGCGACCTGACCGAATACTCGATCAAGCAAACGCGCGAACTCGAAATGCGCCGCGTGCGCACGCAAGCCGAGGACGCCGCCGAAGACCGCATCCTGGACGCCCTGGTGCCGCCCGCCCGCGGCGCCTCCGGCGAGCCGGAGCGCGGTGAAGACAACAGCGCCCGCCAGACCTTCAGAAAGCGCCTGCGCGAAGGCAAGATCGACGATCTGGAAATCGAGATCGAGGTCGCCCAGGCCGTGCCGCAAATGGACGTCATGACGCCCCCCGGCATGGAAGAAATGGCCGAGCAATTGCGCGGCATGTTCGCCGGCATGGCCCGCGACAAGAAAAAGCCGAAGAAGATGAAGGTGCGCGAAGCCTTCAAGCTGATCGTCGACGAAGAAGCCGCCAAGCGCGTCAACGAAGAAGACCTGCGCACCGTGGCCATCAATAACGTTGAGCAGAACGGCATCGTCTTCCTGGACGAGATCGACAAGATCGCCGCGCGCCAGGAATCGGGCGGCGCCGACGTGTCGCGCCAAGGCGTGCAGCGCGACCTGCTGCCGCTGGTTGAAGGCACCACCGTCAACACGCGCTACGGCATGGTCCGCACCGACCACATCCTGTTCATCGCGTCGGGCGCATTCCACCTGGCACGCCCGTCGGATCTGATCCCCGAGCTGCAAGGCCGTTTCCCGATCCGCGTGGAACTGGAATCGCTGACCGCCGAAGACTTCGTGCGCATCCTGTCCGACACGGACGCGTCGCTGACCAAGCAGTACACCGCCTTGATGGCGACGGAAGACGTGCGGCTGGAATTCACGGATGAAGGCGTACGCCGTTTGGCCGAACTGGCTTACGAGGTCAACGAAACCACCGAGAACATCGGCGCCCGCCGTCTGTACACGGTCATGGAGAAGCTGCTGGACGAGTTGTCGTTCGACGCGACGTCCAGCCAGGACAAGCACGTGAAGATCGACGCCGCCTACGTCAACTCGCAACTGGCCGAAGCCGCCAGCAGCCAGGATCTGGCTCGCTACGTGCTGTAAATCGGGGGCTTTGGGGTTGGCGACACGTTCGCGCCCCTGGCCTTGCCAGCAAAAAAGCCGCTTGCCGCCTGATGGCGGAAGCGGCTTTTTCTTTGGGCTCTGTGGATTGCGAGCTGCGGGCCGCGAGGTCCGGAGTTCGGGGTCCTGAGTTCGGAGTTCGGGGTCCGGGCTTGGGCTTCGAATCGAGATCGTCGATACCCGAGCTGGCTTAGTGCCCAGCGGGCAAACTTCAGTTCGTGATCGCCGTCACGACGTATTTGCCATCCTTGCGGGTCGCCGTGAAGCGCACCTTGTCGCCCGCCTTGATCTTGGCCAGCAGCGCCGGGTCCGCGTCATACACCAGCGTCATTGCCGGCAAGTCCAACGCCTTGATTTCGTCGTGCTTGATCGTCACCTTGCCCGCGGCCGGGTCCACCCGCCGCACTTCGCCGCTGGCGTCGGCCTGCTGAGCGAACGCCAGCGGCGTCGCCAGCGATACAACAGCCATCGCGGTCGCGACGGCCATGGGCATTGCATATTTGCGGTCAAAAGCCATACAGGCATCCTCCATTGACAGCGAAAGCTGCTCCGGCGGCACAGCGCCCGGCCAACTTTCCACAGTGCTAGGATACCGCCGTTAAGAAACAGTTCCTGCGGCAGAACGCAACAATCCTGACGGTTGATTGCCGGCCCCCGCCCCACCGGGCGCGCGCTTACCGCCGCACGCAACGCCTACTTTCTCTTTATCCCATTCAGGAACCTTCATGGCCAACCGCTTATCCGTCATCGCCACCCGCACCGGCGACGACGGCACCACCGGACTGGGGGACGGATCGCGCGCCCCCAAAGACGCGCCGCGCATCGCCGCATTGGGCGACGTAGATGAATTGAACAGCGTCATCAGTGTATTGTTGGGCGAAGCCATCCCGGCAGAAATCGCCGCCGACCTGCTCGCCATCCAGCACGACCTTTTCGACATGGGCGCCGAGCTCTGCATCCCGGGACACACGGCGGTGAAGGACGAACAGGTCGCGCGACTGGACGAGCGCCTGGCGCACTACAACGGCACCCTGACCCCGCTGCGGGAATTCATCTTGCCAGGCGGCACGCGAGCGGCAGCACAGGCGCATGTTGCGCGGACGGTGTGCCGTAGGGCGGAACGGGCGGTAGTGGCGTTGGCGGGAGTGGAAGCGGTCAACCCGCCAGTTCGGCAATATTTGAATCGGTTGTCGGATCTGTTGTTTGTGTTGGCACGCTGTATCAATAAGGCGGAAGGAAAAGGGGACGTGTTCTGGACGAGTCCTCAAGCGCGTAAGGCGACGTAACTGGTGAGAAGAATTGCAAGGCGAGTTATAGCCTTTGTATGGGCACTACCGTTGTAACCTCGCTGTTTCACACCCCAGATTTGTTTCATTTATTAGGTCTCGCTAAAGCACTTGCGGCATAATTGCGGGTTAATCAGCGGGTTCGCGTGGACGCTTAACGCTTAAGGGCTATATAAGAATGAGTATTATTGTTACCGGCGGAGCGGGTTTTATCGGCTCCAATTTCGTTCTCGACTGGTTCCAGGAAAGCACCGAACCCGTCGTGACGTTGGACAAGCTCACCTACGCGGGCAACCCCGAAAACCTGGCGTCGCTGAAAGGCAATGCGGCACATAAGCTCGTGCAGGGCGACATTGGCGACTTTGATCTCGTCAGCCGCCTGCTGGCCGAGCACAAGCCGCGTGCCGTCCTGAACTTCGCGGCCGAGTCGCACGTAGACCGCTCTATCCATGGCCCGGGCGAATTTATCCAGACCAACATTGTCGGCACGTTTCACCTGCTGGAAGCCGTGCGAGCGTACTGGAACGCCCTACCCGACGACGAACGCGCTGCATTCCGCTTTTTGCACGTGTCCACCGATGAAGTCTACGGGTCCCTGGAAAAGGACGACCCCGCCTTCAGCGAGACCAATCGCTACGAGCCCAACAGCCCGTACTCGGCCAGCAAGGCAGCCAGCGACCACTTGGTGCGCGCCTACCACCACACCTATGGCCTGCCGGTTCTCACGACCAATTGCTCGAACAACTACGGGCCGTATCACTTCCCTGAAAAGCTGATCCCGCTGGTGATCCACAACGCGCTGGCCGGCAAGCCCCTGCCGATCTACGGCGACGGGCAGCAGATTCGAGACTGGCTGTACGTGAAGGACCATTGTTCCGCGATTCGACGCGTGCTCGCCGATGGCCAATTGGGCGAAACGTACAACGTTGGCGGTTGGAACGAAAAGGCCAACTTGGATGTGGTCCACACGCTTTGCGCGTTGCTTGACGAACTCAGCCCCCGGGCGGATGGGCAGCCGTATAAGAACCAGATAACGTTCGTGAAAGATCGCCCCGGGCACGATCAGCGTTACGCCATCGATGCATCGCGCTTGGAGCGCGAGTTGGGGTGGAAGCCTGCTGAAACCTTTGAAACCGGTATCCGCAAGACGGTGCAGTGGTATCTGGAGAATCAGGAATGGGTCGCTAACATTACTAGTGGCGCGTATCGAGATTGGGTTAACACCCAGTACGACGCCTGAATGCGTGAGCGGTTCGCGCTCCGTTTGGAGCGCGGCCCATTCCGATCAAAAGCGCTATTTCAATGCAACGCCAGTACTACATCGCAGTACGCCGAACGATTGGCTTCTCTCGTAACCTAGTTCTTTCGTGGATGGCACGATGAGCCAAAGCGTCGCCATTCTGCTCTGCACGTACAACGGTGGGACCTACCTAGCCGAGCAACTCGCCTCGTTTCGCGAGCAATCGCATACGGCGTGGAAAGTCTGGGTTTCGGATGACGGGTCGACGGACAACACGCACGACGTGTTGGCAGCGCACCGGGAAGCCTGGGGCGCGGACCGCTTGGCGGTGTTTCCCGGGCCGCGCAAAGGCTTTGCCGCCAATTTCATGTCGCTCGTCTGCCGAGAGGAGATTTCGGCAGACTACTACGCGATGTCCGATCAGGACGATATCTGGCACGCAGACAAGGTGGAGCGCGCGGTTCGATGGCTGAACACCGTGCCCGCAGACGTTCCGGCCTTGTATTGCACCCGAACGGAACTCGTTGACGACAACGGCGAAAAGCTCGGATATTCGCCGCTTTTCAAGCGCCCGCCATCGTTTGCCAACGCCATGGTGCAAAACGTCGCCGGAGGTAATACGATGGTTTTCAACGACGCGGCCCGCGATCTATTGAAAGCCGCAGGTGCCAATGTACAGGTGGTGGCCCATGACTGGTGGGTATATATCGTGGTTAGCGCCTGTGGCGGCAAAGTATTTTACGATCCGACGCCATCTTTGCTATACCGGCAGCACGCAGAAAATCTGATCGGCGCCAATGCCGGTGTCGGTGCACGCCTGGTACGCATCGGGAAATTGTTCCAGGGCCATCTGAAAGCATGGATTGATCAGCACGTTATTGCGATCCAGCCCCTCCTTGCACGCTTGCCGCCGGACAATCGTTCCCTGTTTAATCGATTCACTACAGCGCGGCAACGCAGCCTGATACCTCGGGTGTTCGGAATACTGCGCAGCGGAATATATCGGCAGACGGGCTTGGGCAATATCGGTCTGCTGGTGGCAGCGATATTCAATCGAATATAAGGCAAGTATGAAAATCCTTCTTCTTGGAAAAAACGGACAAGTCGGCACTGAGTTGCAGCGCACCTTGCTACCGCTGGGCACGCTGGTCGCGGTGGATCGCAGCACGGCCGACTTAGAAAAGCCCGCGACATTGCGCTCGGTGTTGGAATCTCATTCGCCTGATGTGATCGTGAATGCGGCGGCTTATACGGCCGTCGACAAGGCGGAAACCAATCAGGAGGCCGCCCGCGCCGTGAATGGGGAATCCGTAGCCGTCATCGCCGCGTATGCGAAAGAGCGGGATGCGCTGCTAGTCCACTATTCGACGGACTACGTTTTCGATGGCTCCAAAGAGTCGCCCTATCAGCCTGCGGACACCACGAATCCGTTGAGCGTTTACGGTGCCACCAAGCGCCAAGGAGAAGAGGCGATTGAAGCCAGCGGCTGCCGATTCCTGGTATTCCGAACCAGCTGGGTGTTCTCCGCGCATGGCGGCAATTTCGTGAAAACGATTCTGCGCCTGGCCAAGGAGCGCGACGCGCTGAACATAGTCGCCGATCAGCACGGCGCCCCCACTTCCGCCGAACTGATCGCCGACGTCACGGCGTTGGCCATTGCCGGCCATCGGCAGGGATTGTGCAAGAGCGGCATCTATCACCTGACCGCCGCCGGCCACACCACGTGGCATGGCTTGGCCAGCCACATTGTGGCTCGCGCTGCCGCCAATGGTGTCGCGTTGAAAGCGGCAGTGGAACGCATCGCACCCATTCCCACGGACGCCTATCCGTTACCGGCACCGCGTCCCAAGAACTCGCGCCTCGATACGTCCGCGCTCAGCCGCGCGTTGTTGGTGCAATTCCCCGATTGGACCGTCCACGTGAACCGCACCGTGGACCAACTTACTAAACTGGAGCATTCCGCATGAAACGCAAAGGCATCATTCTCGCCGGAGGCTCCGGCACCCGGCTGCACCCGGCCACGTTGGCGATCAGCAAACAACTGCTGCCGGTTTTCGACAAGCCAATGATTTATTACCCGCTCAGCACGCTTATGCTGGCCGGTATACAAGACATTCTAATTATCTCCACGCCGCAAGACACGCCGCGGTTCCAGCAATTGCTGGGCACTGGCGAACAGTGGGGGTTGAATCTGCAATATGCTGTGCAGCCCTCGCCGGATGGCTTGGCGCAGGCATTCATCATCGGGGAATCGTTCCTCGGCAACTCGCCGTCAGCGCTTGTGCTGGGCGACAACATCTATTACGGACACGACTTCGCCAGCCTGCTGAGCAACGCCAACCAGCGTACCACCGGCGCCAGCGTATTTGCCTATCACGTGCACGACCCCGAACGTTATGGCGTGGCAGAATTTGATGCCGACGGCAAAGTGCTCTCGCTTGAAGAAAAGCCGACTTCGCCGAAATCCAATTACGCCGTGACGGGCCTGTACTTCTACGATCAGCAAGTGGTGGACATCGCCAAGCAGATCAAGCCGTCGCCTCGTGGCGAGCTTGAAATCACCGACGTCAATCGCGCGTACCTCCAGCAAGGCAGTTTGTCCGTCGAAATCATGGGCCGAGGCTACGCTTGGCTGGACACAGGAACGCACGAGTCTCTGCTCGAAGCCAGCCAGTTCATCTCCACGCTTGAAAACCGCCAAGGTCTGAAAGTCGCTTGTCCCGAAGAGATCGCCTACCGCCAGCAGTGGATTACCGGCGAGCAGCTCCAGGCGCTGGCCGCGCCGCTGGCCAAGAACAATTACGGGAAGTACCTGCAACGTCTTTTGACTGAGAAGGTGTATTGATGAAAGCCACGCCGCAAGCCATTCCCGAGGTCGTGCTGTTCGAGCCGAAGATCTTCGGCGACGATCGGGGCTTTTTCTTCGAAAGCTTCAATAGCAAGGTTTTCACGCAGGCCATCGGGCATGAGGTCCAGTTCGTCCAGGACAACCATTCCAAGTCGGTGCGCGGCGTGCTACGCGGTATCCACTATCAGATCCAGCAGGCGCAGGGCAAGTTGGTCCGCGTTACACAAGGCACGGTATTCGACGTTGCGGTGGATTTGCGCAAATCTTCGCCGACCTTCGGTAAATGGGTCGGAGCGGAACTCAGCGCCGAGAACAAGCACCAACTGTGGGTCCCACCCGGCTTCGGACACGGTTTCGTCGTGCTTAGTGACACGGCCGAATTTCTGTATAAGACGACGGACTACTACGCGCCCGAACACGAACGTTGCATCATCTGGAACGATCCCGCGCTGGCGATCGATTGGCGGATTCAGGACGAGCCCAAGTTGTCTGCCAAAGACAGCCAAGGCAAGCCGTTGTCAGAATCGCACGTGTACCCATAAGCGCTGAGACCGAATGGACGCACTGAATTCGGCGGATACCGTAAAAGCCGCGGTAATCATCCCGACCAAAAACCCCGGCGAGATCTTTCGCCGCGTTTTGCCCATGGTATCCGCGCAGAAAACGGAATTTCCGTTTGAAGTGCTGGTGATCGACTCTGGTTCGAAGGATGGCACCGTCGAATTTGTGAAGGGCTTTCCCGATGCCCGTGTGCGCCTTCATGAAATAGCGCCCACGGAATTCGGCCATGGCAAAACGCGCAATCTGGGCGTGTCGCTCACCCGAGGCGAGTTTGCGGTGCTGATCACGCACGATGCGTTGCCCGCCGATGAGAATTGGCTGGCCGCAATGGTTGCGGCGGCGGAAGCCGATCCTCAGATCGCGGGCGTATTCGGCAGGCACCTGGCTTACCCCGACGCCAGTCCGTACACCAAGCGCGACCTGGAACGGCACTTCATCAATTTCACTGTCGAACCTGTGGTCTGGATCCAGGATCGCGCGCTGTATGACAACGACGCCGGCCTGCGTCAACGCCTGCATTTCTTTTCAGACAACAATGCGCTGGTCCGTCGCAGCGTCTGGGAAAAGCTGCCCTACCCAGACGTGGACTTCGCCGAAGACCAAATCTGGGCGGAAGAGGTGCTCAAGGCAGGCTGGAAGAAAGCCTATGCGCACGATGGCGTGGTCTATCACTCGCATGATTTCGAGAACATAGAAAAACTGCAACGCAGCTTCGACGAGTCGTACGCGCTGTTCCGGCTGTTTGGATATGTACTGACCCCAAGCCTCAAGCACATGGTGTTGTCGTGGTTGGCACAAACGCGTAATGACTGGCGGTACGCGCGTGCGACCGGAATGTGGCGCTCCCACTTCGGCTTGACGTTGAATACGCCGGTGCACAATTTAATGCGATCGGCTGGGCATTATCTGGGGTCACGCGCTGAACGCCTGCCGACTCGACTACGCCACTGGATGTCCCGTGATCGCCGCATGCTGCGAGGCCTGCCCACCTCAAAGAAAAAGTAGAGAACGATGAATATCCATACCCTTGCGCGCCGCGCCCGCACCGCGATCCGTTACGGTCGGGACAACGGCCCGGTCGCCCTGCTGCGGCTCGTCAAACAGGTGCTGCTGAAGCAGCCGATGTTCGCCAAAGCGGACATCGTCAGCGGCTACGGCTTTGTTCGTGAGCAGCAGATCGGCGAACCCATAGGCTCGCAAGGTGTGAAGGCACAGACGGTCAACTGGTTTATCCCGCCGGTCGGCCGTGGGTCAGGCGGCCACCTGAACATCTTTCGCTTCGTCCGTTTCCTTGAGCAACAGGGCTTTGAGTGCCGCATTGTCGTCTCTGGCGACTTTCCTGGCCTGACCGGCGAGACCGTGGAAAGCGAGATCCGTTCGTGGTTCTTCCCGCTCAAGGCACGCGCCTACGTCGGCAGTAAAAACGCGCCTCCCGCACACATCACCATCGCCACGGCCTGGCAGACCGCTTACGACGTGCGCAACTTCCGCTCGACGATCCACAAGTGCTATTTCGTTCAGGACTTTGAACCGTGGTTCTACGCCAGTGGCTCAGCTGCGAGCTTCGCAGAGGAAACATACCGCTTCGGGTTTGTCGGCATCACGGCGGGCAACTGGCTGGCGGACATGCTGAGCCGCGAATACGGCATGGCCACCCATGCTCTAAGCTTCTCGTACGACCGTGAGCTCTACCGCCCGTTGCCGCGCAAGGATCCTGAGAAGCGCCGAGTATTCTTCTATGCGCGCCCCAACACGCCGCGCCGCTCTTTTGAGCTTGGCATGCTGGTGCTGGACGAAGTGGCGCGCCGCTTGCCTGGAACGACGGTCGCCTTTGCTGGAGCTGACCTGTCCAATTTTGTGATCCCTTTCGATCACACCGACCACGGCATCATGGACCTGAATCAGTTGCCCGAGCTATACAGCCAGTGCGACGTGGCACTGGTCCTATCGTTCTCCAATCTGTCGTTGTTGCCATTGGAACTAATGGCTTGCGGCGTGCCCGTGGTGAGCAACCGAGCTCCTTATACAGAGTGGTTGTTGACAGATGAAAACTCAAGACTTGAGGCCCCGACGCTACCCGCCTTGGCCAACGCCATCTGCCACCTGCTCACGCATCCGGCTGAAGCGGAAAAGCTGCGCCAAGCGGGTATGGCGACGGCACAGGGAACTGATTGGGAGGTAGAAGGCCGCAAACTGGGTGCGGCGCTACGCTCCCTTGACGCCGATGCAGGCCTCGCGTCGCCCCTGTCTCAGCAACCCACGGGAACACCATGAGCTCTCTACAGAACATGCATTGCGTGGTGCTGGGCGCTGGGGGTTTTCTCGGCACCAATCTGTGCCGCGCCCTGGCGCCACAAGTGGCGTCCTTGCGCGCCTTTGGTCGCCGCCAATCCTTTCCTGGCGCGTTGCATGGCGTCGAATGGATGCCCGGAGACTTCGCCGACCCCACCAGCATTGCCGCAGCGATTTCGGGCCGCGACACCGTCTTCCATCTCGTGAACGCCACCACGCCAGCCAGCGCAAATATCGATAAGCTGGCGGACCTGCAAGCCAACGTCGCCAGCACATTGCGTCTGTTGGAAGCGTGCCGCGAAGAAGGCGTCAAGCGCGTCGTCTTTGTGTCGTCTGGCGGCACCATCTACGGCGTTCCCCAGGTCGTGCCGACGCCCGAAACGGCGCCGACTTCCCCAATTACGGCCTACGGCATTTCCAAGTTATCCATCGAGAAGTACCTGGGGTTGTTCGAGTATTTGCACGGCCTGGAATACCGCGTGCTGCGTGTGGCCAATCCATTTGGTCCGTACCAGATCGCGCTCAAGAACCAAGGCGTTGTGGCCGCGTTCATGCGCCAGTGCATTGCCGGCCAGCCCATCCACCTTTGGGGGGATGGCACCAGCGTGCGCGACTACATCTATGTGGATGACGTCGTCGAAGCTTTACGCTTGTCGGCCAAGCACGAAGGCCCTTCGCGGGTATTCAATATCGGCAGCGGAGAAGGCCGCAGCCTGCTGCAGATCATTCACGCCATTGAAGCCGAGTCGGGAAAGTCGCTCACTGTCAAAGTGTCGCCAAGCCGCAGCGTCGACATTCCCAAGAGCATCCTGGATACGCGCTTGGCGCAAGAAGAGCTGGGATGGTCGCCCAAAGTCCCGTTCGAAACCGGTATCCACCGGACCTGGCAGTGGCTGCTGGCGCAAGAAGACAGCGTGGGACTCTGAGATGCAAAAGCTCATTCGTGTCGCGAAGCGCGCACGGTCACAGATCAAGCAGCAAGGCGGTCTTGTCGCCACGGCCGGAACCGTCATGCGCGTGCTGCGCAGTGAAGGCTGGCATGGTGTACGCGCACGGTTGTCTGCGCCTTCCCCAGCCACAGCGCCCGCCCCGGCGAGCCATGCATGGAATCGCCCGGCTGATGAAGACGATTACGCCTTCGAACTACCCTTTGCCGATCCCACACCCCGCGATGGCCGAAGCGCCTGCGCCATTGTGCACGCCTTCTACCCCGAACTTTGCCCCGACGTCCGGCGCTATCTTGAAAACGTGCCGGGCCAACTGGACGTGTACATCTCGACGACCAGCGATGAGAAGCGGGGCGAAATCGCCCAAATCTTCGCAGGCTACAGCAAGGGCAGCGTCGAAATTCGGGTGTTCGAGAATCGGGGCCGAGACATCGCGCCGAAGCTCGTGGGCTTTCGCGACGTCTACGACCGATACGATCTGGCCCTCAGCCTGCACACCAAGAAATCCCCCCATGCCGGCGCGGCGCTCGAAACCTGGCGCGAGTACCTGTACGAGCACCTGCTAGGCTCTCCCGAGATCGTCAAGTCGATTTTCGACCTGCTAGCTCGCGATCGGGTGGGCATGGTATTTCCGCAGCATTTCTTTTTCCTGCGCGACATCCTGGGATGGGGGGCGAACTTTGCGACATGTCGATCCTTGCTGGAACGCATGAACATCGCTATCGACGAGAACGTCATGCTCGAATGCCCGTCCGGATCCATGTTTTGGTGTCGGACCGACGCGTTGGCGAAGTTGCTTGATCAGAACCTTCAGTTCAGCGATTTCGACGACGAGGCCGGCCAGATTGATGGCACCCTGGCGCACGCAATTGAACGCGCGTTCCTGTATGCAGTCGAAGCCAATGGCTATACCTGGGCCAAGGTGGCGCTGCGCGACCGCTACCCGCTGCCCGACACCCTGATACCGGTAAACAAATCCGAAGACATCGAACGAGGAATGCGGCAGGTCTATCGCCCCCTGCTACGCCAGGCAGCTCCTGGCTCCCAATAAGACTGACCCCCTGCTGCTGCGTTAAGCTGCGGTGATCTCGTGCGCTGGCGCACTGCTAACTTTTTCTAAGAAATGGCTAACACTTCTATATCGGGTGCATTGGAAGATCTTTCTTCTGCTCTGCGCCGATCCACTTTGATCGCTACCCTTGGCTGGCAAGACGTCCGCCAACGCTACCGCCGGTCAGCGCTGGGGCCCTTCTGGCTCACCATCAGCATGGGCGTGATGATCGGGACGATCGGTCTGGTTTTTGGGCAAATCTTCAAATCCCCTATGGAAGAGTTCCTGCCCTTCCTGGCTGCGGGCCTCATCCTCTGGACGTTCATCTCGTCCGTCATCACGGAAGGCTGTTCGAGCTTCATCGCCGCCGAGGCCGTTATCAAGCAACTGCCCATTCCGTTGTCCGTGCATGTGTTCCGGCAGTTGTGGCGCAACCTAATTATCCTGACTCACAACATCGTGATCTTTCCGCTGGTTATGCTGGCCGTCGGCAAGGCGCCCAGTGTGCACATGTTCCTTGCCATTCCGGGACTGCTGCTCGTTCTGTTGAACCTGGTGTGGCTTTGCATCTTCCTTGGCATCATCTGCACGCGCTTTCGAGATATCCCGCAGATTATTTCCAGCTTGCTCCAGGTGATCTTCTATCTGACCCCCATCATGTGGCTGCCCAGCCTGCTGCCCCAACGCGCGGGTACGTACATGCTTGATTTGAACCCCTTCTTCCATTTTCTCGAAATCGTGCGTGCCCCGTTGTTGGGCCAATTACCATCGATAGAGAATTGGCTCGTCACCATTGGCATCGCCGCAGTGGGCTGGATCGCGACCATTCTGCTCTTCGCGCGCTATCGGCGCCGCATTGCGTATTGGCTGTAACGGATAAACAAGTTAGGTACCGCGAATTATGGCTTCCATTGTCTTCGACAAGGTCTGTGTCGACTTTCCCATTTACAGCGCCAACGCGCGCTCGCTGAAGAAGCGGCTGTTCCAGGTCGCGACCGGCGGCCAGATTGGCACCGACGCCTCTGGCCGACTGAACGTGCGCGCGCTGGATGATCTGTCATTCACGTTCCAGGATGGCGACCGAGTCGGTCTGCTCGGGCACAACGGCGCCGGCAAAAGCACGTTGCTGCGACTACTGAGCGGCGTGTATGAGCCCTCTAGCGGCCATGCCAAAATCAACGGCGAAATCGGTTCGCTGATTGATATCGGCTTTGGCATCGATGGCGAGGCCACGGGCCGAGAGAATATTTATCTGCGCGGCGCGTTGCTTGGCCTGACTAGGCCGCAGATTCAAAACAAACTTGAAGAGATAATCACCTTCTCGGAACTGGGCGACTTCATCGACATGCCCGTTCGCACCTATTCCGCGGGTATGCATCTGCGTCTGGCATTCGCGGTATCCACAGTGATCCGGCCAGAGATTCTGTTGATGGACGAGTGGCTTTCAGTGGGTGATGAGAGCTTTAAACATCGCGCTGAAAAGCGGCTGACCGAATTGGTCGCATCCACGAATATTCTTGTTATTGCCAGCCATTCGCGCGAACTAGTTTGTCACACGTGCAACCGCGTCATCTGGCTCGAGCACGGTAAGATAAAAATGGATGGCCCGGCCGCGGAAGTCACTGCGGCGTACTTTGGACCACCTCCCAACCAGTAACAGCCGCGTCAAGGCTGGGTGTCTTTGCAGATTAAGGCACCCTCCCCATATTCGGGTCGTCGGGACGCTCGCTGTTCAGCGAGCGAAGCCATGCGACCCATCCAACTAGCCCACTGCGGCGCATTCGATAGACTGACTTTTGACGATGTTCTTGCGTCGCTAATTATTGAAGATGCGCTTGGGCAACGGTTGGGAAACGTAACCCTGACGCGTTACGCGCCCAGTGCCCGCAGCGTAATTAGTTGGCCTTACGACGTACGCTCTCTGGACGAGTTCGAGCGCGACGTCCCTGCGCTCTCTGGACTGCTGGTTGGCAATCTTGATACGCTGAACCTGTCCTCCGGCCCAAACCTGCCTCCCCATGGCGATATACATGCCGGTGCGGGCAATTGGCTTGCACCCGCGCTGGCTGGGCTGACGTCCGGCCTTCCCGTCTGCTGGAACAGTGCGGCGGTTCGTGATATTCCCGAGTGGGGACGTCCCTTCCTGACCTTTGCGCTTTCTCTCAGCCGTTATGTGTCGGCACGAGACGAAAACGTCGTCTCGACGTTTCGCAGCGCCGGATTTACCGGCGATTCGCCGATCGTGCCGTCCGTGTTGTTCGATGTGCCAAGAACGATCCCCGGCCGGGCCAAAGGCGCCCCGCGCCCCGAAGCCATTAAGCAATGGCTCCGCGTGACCAATGTCACGGGCGACTATGTGGTGATTCAGGACCATAAACAGATCCGCGCGCTGCTCCCCATCCTCGAGAAGGCTTTGGCGGTACGCGGCATCGCAGCCGTCTGGCTGCCGTTACCTGCGCCAGTAAATGACGCCGTTACCGTGAAAAACATGGCGCCTGCACGGTCAGCCCTGGTGCCCCCATTGAGCCCGGATGCCATTGCGGCGCTGATTGGGCATAGCGCTGGCGTTGTTGCGCAGGACGAAGGCGTGATCACGACCGCACTCGCGTATGGCCTGCCTGTGTTGTTGCCATCGTCCTGTGCTCAACCCCCAGCCGGTGAGTTCACGGCAGCGGAGGTCGTGATGAGCCCTCCGACAGACCCCGTGCCTGACGTCTTTCTGGAGCGGCTGGGGTCGTTTGTCTTATGTGCCAAGGCCCGAAACGCCATCAGCATTCTGGATGTGCATTGGAACAGCCTCGCCGCGCGGTTCGGGCAAGGTAGGGCCCATGATCTAGCGGGAATTTCGAAGCCTTATCTCGCATGGAACCGCATGCTGATTGCTAGCCAAGACCAGGCCCGCCATCACGCGGCGGTGCTGTCCTCGCAATCGCCAGACACGCGCGTTGATACCGAAAGCCAACTACGAGCAGAGCTCGAACGCGTTCAGTCTAGCGTGATTGAAGCGTGCGCACAGCGCCAAGTGGAGGCAGATCAGCATCAAGCGTGGCGTGCCATCGCCGAGCAACAACGGGCCGAAATCGAAACGGGACGTCAACGCCTGCGGGAAATGAAGCACGGCTTTGACGCGGCGATTGACGCCTTGACCCAGGAACACGTCGAGCTAAAAGACGAGTTCGCGACGATGCTTGAAACGCTGCGCCAGCATGAGGCCGATCTACATCGTCGTAAAGAGGAGATAGAACGTCTGCGGTCATCTTTTTCCTGGCGCCTGACGGGCCCCTTACGCTCGGCAAAGGATGCCTGGCGCATGCGTCAGCGCTAGGTCCGGCCCTACAGCTTTCTATCCAGCAACTCATTTTTTCTGCGTGTCGTAGCATACTTTTATGACAATTGTTAGTTGGCACTCTTTTTTTCGAACTACAATCCTCCGCTAACTTGAGCATATCGCCGATTAACGATTTTCTGACGGTTGAGTGCTGATCGTAAAAGCTATGTATACCGGTCAAACCCCGGTGATCAGGATTAAATGATTACCCCTACGACATACAACATTGCGATATCCGGCACTTTCGACGTCGAGAATTATGGCGACCTGATGTTCCCCATCGTGGCGGAGCACGAATTGCGTCGCCGCTTGTGCAGCGTGGAGCTGACGCGATATTCCTATCTTGAGAAAGTGGCGCATAGCTGGCCATATGACGTTACGCCGCTGAACCGTCTGAATTCAGCGCTGGAAAGCCATGCAGCTTTATTGATCGGCGGGGGGCATTTAATCCGCTTCGACAAAGACGTAGCCAAGGGCTATTACCCAGCCGACGGTGAAACGCATCACCCTACTGGATATTGGCTGGCGCCCGCGCTGGCCGCGGAAAATGCCGGCGTACCCGTCTTCTGGAACGGGCCGAGCGCGTCATTGGACACGCCCGCGTGGGGTGCCCCGCTATTGCGCGCGGCGCTCGCCATGAGCGAGTATGTGGCGGTCCGCGACGAACCCACCGCCGCTGAAATGCGCCGTATTGGTTATACCGGACAGTGTTCGATTATTCCCGATACGGTATTTGGATTGCCTGAGGTGCTGCCACTTGAAGAGGCGCGCACCCGTGCAGCGCCGTTGCTTGCGCAGGCGGGCATTACCGGCCCCTATATCGTCGTGCAGGCCAAATCTGAATTGGCCACTATTGCGCAAGCGCTGGCCGCGCACCCCCGCACTCGAGACCTGCAAATCCTCGTTGTGGTCATAGGCCCCATTCTGGGCGAACACCCTTCTCTGATCACCGATGCCGTGCCGACGGCAAAATGCCTCAGTTTTTGGCCATCCCCATTGGATATCGCGGCTCTCATCGCGGCCAGCGCAGGAACTGTAGCGATCAGCCTGCACCTGACGATCACCTCGTTGTGCTACGGACTGCCCATTCTGCGCTATTCGCGAACTCGCCTTACCAAATACGAGTTCATTGAAGCGTCGAAGAATGTATTCCTACACGAGGGAGGTGATGAGCCACTACCTGAGGATTACATTGCGCATCTGACAGTACGAAAGCCATGCTCGATTGCACAACAGGCTAAGAGCGTGCTGGATGCGCATTGGGAACACATCGCGCGCCGCATTACTGGCAGAAGTCTGCCTGAAAATGAACATCAGGAAAGTTTCTTCAAGGCCTGGAATACTGCATTGGCGCAAGCGGAGACATTGGCGGATCATGCGGGGCAGATTACATCGGCCGCGCAAGCGGAACTTGGTGCACTGAAAGAGGCCTTGGCCAGCCGGGAGCAGGCACTGAAGGCAATCACGCAAGAGCGAGATCAAGCTCAAAAGTCCTATGAACTGCTGATGGCGAAGCACACGCAGCTTGAAACCCGGCTGTCCGAAGAGTCGGCTGCCCATCAGGCTCAAGTCGCGGCGCTAACCACAGAACTTGAGACGCTGAAGCAATCGTTGGCAGATATCGTTGGGGACAACAAGGCGCTGTTGCTGCGTCAAGACCATACCCAAGAAAGCATCAAGGCCATTCAGCGCGCGTTCGCGGAAAAAGAACACGAACTGAATGACCGGCAGGAAAAAGTGGATCGAATGCACCAAATGATCGTCGAACGGGACGCTCGCATCCAGGGCATGCTGGGTTCGAGATCCTGGCGTCTGACGCGGCCATTGCGCAGTGGCACGACCCTAGCCCGCCGCGTCAAGAACAAGGTGCTGCTAAAGCGCCCCGGCCGCTTGCGCGATAACACGCCGGACGTCTCGGAAAGACTGCCGCACTTGGGCGCCACGACCTCTCTCTTGCTTGGCCAGAATCCACCCCAGATTCCGAAGTCCAGGACTGAACCGTTCGACGAAGAGTTTTATGTCGACAATTACCCGGACGTCGCAGGCTCCGGCATGGATCCCTATCAGCACTACATCGAATTCGGTAAAGCTGAAGAGCGTCTCGGAGTGCCGCCGCCACTGAAGCTTACCGAGAATGCCACCGCTACCCAGTCCGGGCGCGACTACGTGCTGGTAGTGTGCCACGACGCCACGCGGACGGGCGCGCCCATTCTCGGATGGAACATTTGCCGAGAGCTGGGCAAGCGCTACAACGTGATCGCGCTATTGCTCGGCAATGGAGATGTTGCCGAGCATTTTATGAACGATTGCGCTGTCGTGGCCGGACCCTACGACAAGTCAGTGCGGACGCCCAAGGCCATTGGCCGGACGATCTCCGCGCTGGATGAACGCTTCAAATTGGCGTTCGCCATCGTGAATAGCATCGCTTCCAGAGCCGTCCTGCGCCCGCTCGCCGAACAATACGTGCCGTCCGTGTTGCTGGTGCACGAATTCAGCAAGTTCCATTGTTATCCGGACGAAATTGTTGACACGCTGGGTTGGGCTGGCGAGGTCGTCTTTCCCGCAAAGGTCGTACAAGGCAATGCCAGCCTGGAGCGCACGGTGCCTTCCATTCGCCGCTCGCACATCCTCCCGCAAGGACAGTCCGTTATCCCGACAAACCTAGGCGATGAAAGCCCGGTCGCACGGCAGAAGGCGGATCGCGAACGCAAGGAACTGATCAAGCAAGTGCTCAGCGATGACGCGCAAGGCCCTGACCGACCGTTCGTGGTCCTCGGCGCTGGCACGATCGAATACCGAAAGGGCGTGGACCTCTTCATTGCGGCCGCCACCAAATTGAAGCACATGGCTGTGGGCAGGAAGATCCTCATGGTGTGGGTCGGCCGGACTTACGACTCGGCGGAACACCAGCAGTACCGCAAGTTCCTGGACGATCAAATTCAAACTTCGGACCTGCAAGACAGCCTGCTCATGCTGGACGAAACGCCACATCTGGACGTGTTGTACGAACTGGCGGATCTGTTCTTCGTTTCCGCTCGGCTCGACCCACTCCCCAACGTCGCCATCGACTCCATGACATTGGGCACGCCGTTGATTTGCTTTGAAAATGCGACCGGGGTGTCGGAGATTCTTTCTTCGAACAAAACTACCAAGCCATGCGTGCTGCCGTATCTTAATGTTCAAGCCGCGGCTCAAGCCATACTGGATATCAGCGCATCTCCCGTACTGCAAGCGCAGATTTCTCAAGCCTGCAAGCTCATCGCTTCGGAGACGTTCGCGCTACCAGAGTACGTGAAGAAACTGGAATCCCTCGCGCTTACTGCGACTACGGCGACGTATCAACGCCGGGCCGACGAACTTACACTAGTCGGTAGTGCAAACTTCACTCCAGATTTTTATCGAGCCCGGCGTTCTCACGTTTCTGAGGTAGAGGCGGCGCGGACATATCTGAAGCAAAGTCAGAGCCGCATCTACATTCGTAAACCCGCACCCGGATTTAATCCGGCCGCTTACGCCGACCACGCGGGCTTGACAGCGTCCAATCCGGATCCCTATGTGCACTGGCTTCAGGCAGGGCAGCCGCAAGGCCCATGGCAGGAAGACATTCTCGACCTCGCGCACGCGGACCTAACCCCGGCTCGCCAAGCTCGGATCGGGGTACACATTCACGCCTATTACCCCGACTTGCTGCCCTCTATTCTGGACCGGATGGAGCTTAACCAGCTTGAATGCGAGTACCTTATAAGTGTGCCCAACGCCTTGGCGGGCGAAGATGTCGCGCGAGTGTTGGCCCAGAAACCCTACCAGCACCGCTGCCTGGTCCGTCAAACGACAAATCGCGGGCGCGATATAGGCCCGTTCTTTACCGAGTTTGCAGAAGAATTAAGTGGATACGACATTATTGGCCACTTCCATACCAAGAAGAGTCCACACGTCACGCTGTCGAACTTGGTGCCGGACTGGATCGAGTTTCTTCTGGAAAACATGATCGGAGGCAAATTCCGTGCGGCCGATGCCATCCTCACCGCATTCTCGAAAGACGAGAAGCTGGGATTGGTGTTCGCGGACGATCCGCACCTGATCGGATGGGACAAGAACCGTCGCTTTGCTGCAACCTTGGCCCAAAAAATGGGCATGCCCCCGCTTAAAGATGGCTTCTTCCCGTTCCCGGTCGGCACGATGTTCTGGGCGCGTCCGCAAGCTCTGGCACCGATTTTCAACCTTAAATTGGACTGGGACGACTACCCTAGCGAGCCTTTGCCGATCGACGGATCAATGCTCCACGCATTAGAAAGGCTTTTGCCCAGCGCAGCGAGACATGCCGGATTTACGCATCGGTCAACGTATGCTGCTGGAATAAATCGTTAATCGGTTAGCAACAGCCAGTCCTTAAAGGCTAAATACCGCGGCTTTCATCCAAATATGGAGAGAAGGCCGATTATTTTTTTAATCAGTTGCCCTGGACCAAAATCGCCGATTCGGGGCAAGTAAAAACCCTATCCCTCACGATCGAGATCAATGATATCTTTTTGGACCCCGGCTCGTCGGGAAATTCGATGCCCAGGATGAAGCCCGAGTCGGTCAGATCTGGCCGCTTCAGCGCCGCAGCGACATCTGGTCGGCTCATCACCTTCGCCTTGTAATAGGTGGGCGGCATACCACTACGTTCAACGACCCCCCATATTTGCATACGGGTATCCTCATTTTGAATATTCGGCCCGATCCATCCCTGAAGCAGGACGACGCCATTCAATTTAGCTACCGGGGCACCCGGGCGATACGTCGCACCGTTAGCGCTGTCAACCGTGCATTGAGCAGAGCCGGCGGCTTGCAAGCTTATCCACTCGGGCGCTTCGTTCTGAGGTGCACTTAGCACCAAAGATCGAGCGGATTCTTGTGGCGTAATGTTGATGGGCGTCATGCTCACATCAAAGTTGCTCTGCCACAATCGAGCCCCCTCAGCATGAATCCGAACTGCCTTGACCTTCGGCCCAACATTGATTCCGGCAGCCAGACTAACAACATCAGACGCGCTCTCAAGATACGGCGAAACAATGAAACCGGCCTGCGCAGTCTTCGGGATGATTCTCTTCCGGAACGAAACGCCATTATCGAGAATAATCTCTATCTGAACTTGCGGTAGACGGAACAACGCGCTTACCGCTTTGCCTAGCAAAGTAGGTTGAATGTCGACCTGCATCCACAACGGCCGGTGATCGTTCAATTCAATCGCCTCCCCGAGAGCGCGCCGCATCTCCACTCGCTTTTTCGAATCCAGCTCCGCACCACGTGCCCCTGCGTGCTTGTTCATAATGACATAGGGAAGTGAAACGCCGGATACTGAATACCCAGCAAGCAATTCGAGTAGATTCCCCGAGTCATCTAGCGCAGGGAAACGACCATCTATCGTGCCGAGCGAAAAAAAGACAGTATCAGGGGCCCTAGCCGATTTTAGATGCGCCACGTTCTTGGCGATAAGGATTGGATCGTACGCCGAATAGCTTTGTGGAATCGGACGCCCGGACCAGTCCAACTTGTTGGCGAAAATAGCGGACAGCTCTGTGGGATAGAGGTCCACCGTTCCCTGCGTTACGGGTAATGGATGGTCCGCACGGATTTTCTCCTGCGCCTCTTCATAGGCTTTGACCCACATTCCAGGATCAGTCGCACGAATTTTAATACCTAGGTAGGTATTGCGCCAATTGTCAGATAGCTTTGTGGCCAGGAAATTTCCATTGATCTGGAAGACGGTAGACCCAGCCAAAAACCAGACCAAACCCGCCAATGCCCAGACACCGATAACCATTGACGGGGTGGCATACAACGCTGTTCCATACGCGAGCAGCAGCAAGACGCCCGTAGCGATGAAAACGTGATCATCTTGGCGCACGAACCCAGCTTTGAAACTGATAAACAGCGTGAAAGCCAATGCCAAACAAGCAAACAAGGAGCGCTTTCCAAATGCTCGCCACAACCAATAGGAGAACACACTAAAGATAATCAGCGCACTTAACAAGAAATAGCCGACGATATCGCCACCGCCACCTAGAGACATGGCGTTCGTATACCCGGAAATAATCGGACCTTGAGCTATGAAGAACTCGGGTAGATCTGAGAGTGATTGCCCAGCCAGGACCCAAGAGCCTGCCAGGCCAATCAACGCGAGCACCGCGAATCCCAAAGCGGCCCGCACATTCGCAAGCAGCAACACTAAAAAGGTCAATCCGCCTACGGGTAGTACAACTCCCGAGAAGCTGCCCTTGACAATAGGACCCACACTCATCGCCAGCGTCGCCAACGCCAGCCCAGCAATCACGGCGGGCGTGGGTTCCAGTCGATAGGCCCCGCCTCGCGCTTCAGTCGCCCGCATCACCGCCAACATCAGAAAGAAGGGCAACGCTAGGAAGTAGACATCGCGCATGACGAACAGACAAGCCAGCAGGGGCAAAACAATTGCCCACCATTGGCGCCGCCCGGATGCACTGAGGTGTATCGAGATGACGAAACCCGCTGCGTAAAGGGAGCTGCCTAATAGCGTCATGAGATCCGTCGCTGGACTATAACCAGCCGAATACACGGAACCCAACGGCCCGAACGTAAAAATTAGGTCACGCCCAAAGACGTAACCCTTCTCTACGGCAACATTGATTGCGGCACGCCAGGACGGATCCAAGCCAGCCCTCGGCAGCACCGGCATAAACGGGATGAATAGCAGGGCTGAGACCAAGAGCGCCAAAAGGGGAACGATTCGCCGGACAAGCGGCGAGTCGTTGGAACAATTCCCGGACGCGTTAGAGGATCACTTCATTTATGTTCGCGTATTATTCAGGCTAAAATTTTTAAGGAGTTAACCGCAAAATCATCGAAACGAAAAGTGCTTATGCCCGAGATAGCTGGTGAATACCGGCGCCACGACCCCGGCAGCATGGGCAAGTTCGTGTACATACATTTTTATTCCCAGCGCGGGCAGCAGATACAACGCCAACCCCATGCTGATCAGCCAAGTCTGGAGCACAGCAAACATATTGACGATGATGAAGTACATCACCGACTTGTTCGTAGACTGTGTGCTTTCCTTGAACACGAAGGCCTTCGCCAACAGAAACGCGACAATCATGCCGGTAATGTAAGCCAGGATTACCGCTGTGGAAAAATCTACCCAGCGGTTATACAGGATGCGCGATCCGAAGTTCGCGGCGGCTGCAATGCCGCCAGTCACCACAAAAAGCGTGAATTGCTTGTTCATGAACGCTTTCATGATTATTGCTGCGTCACTTTCCGCGCCATGTCCCGGCCGTAGCCGATGCTTTCCGAAATACCGCGATCTTCCGGGTAGTAGTACGACGTGTCAGCCGCCCACAAGCCCTTTACGGGCAATTTGGCATCGGGCACTTCGTCCAAATAGCCGGGCTGGCAGATAGGTTGTGCAAAGCGATAGCGGCTCGCCCTAATATCGATGAAATCACTATCCAACAACGACGGATTAATCTTCTTGAGATAACGCTTCACCTTATTCAAGAAGACTTCGTCCGGCTCTGCATATTTTGGATGCTCACCGGGCATATAAAAAGGCACGTAGACCACGTGCTCGCCCAATGGCCGCAAGTTGGTGTATTCAACTAGACCAGGAATGTCCATTTCCGGATCATTGATATTGAGCCAAAAATTCTCAGTGACTGCCTGCTTCAGTTTTGCAATGACGCATACAACCGCGATGTTCTTTTTATTGTTGAACTGATCCAAAATCGGCTGGGGCAGGTCCGGCATAAGACGAGACACGTAAGGCAAGGGCACTGTGCTCACCACCTTGTCGAAGGCGTGCAGTTCACCACCAGCCATCACACCGCGCACCTCGCCATTTTCGATCACGACCTTGCTTGCAGGCGATTTCAAACGGATTTCGCCTCCGTTCTTGCGAATCGCGTCTGCCAGCCCTTGCAGCATCGTCGACGAGCCGCCTTCCAGATAACCGAGCTGCTCGCGAAACAAGCTATACCGCGAGCGGCCGATGCGACGAATGCGGCTCCAGATCCAGGCCGCCGAAAGATTGTCCGTGTAGTCGTAGAACTTATAGTCGAACAGCCGGCGCCACAGGACTTCGTAGGCTTCCTTGCCAACCCAGCGGCGAATCCATCCCGTCGCCTCGACATGGTCCAACGGCTTCCAGTCATTGCGTTTGACTGACAGGAACGCGTGCAAGCCATAACGCACCTTGGCCACCAGGCCCAGCCCCTTGAACTTCAGAAGCGCGACCGGATTACCCCAGGGTTGTAACCTGTCCTGATACCAATAACCCATCTTGGTTTCTACCCAGCGCATCTTATCCGCCAGATTCAACTCCTGCAGCAACTGGAGAAATGCTGTGTCCGATGTGCAATGGAAGTGGTAGTAGCGCTCGATATCCAGCCCATTGAAATCGAACGTGGCGGTCATGCCGCCGACGCGGTCGTCCGCCTCGAAAATGACCGGCTCGTGGCCGTCCAGCGCAAGCTGATACGCCACTGCCAGGCCCATCGGCCCTGCGCCCAATACTGCAATCCGTTGGCCCATTATTATCAGAACTCCAGAACCACTTTGCTGTAAACAGGATCGTGAAACGTCTCGTCAATCGCTTTGGCGAAAGGCGTTGGCGTCACATTGAAAATGGTGGGCCAATCGATGACTTCGAATTCATCATGCGCCACCAGCGCCTTGAGCTGCGCAGCCGTAAACGGAGGATCACGGTCGAACAGCGCATACGTCTTCAACAGCACATAGAACAGGCTGTAGGGAATCTTCAGTAGCGCGGCCTTTGCCCCCGTCGACGCCTTGATCGCCCTGATGATATCGATATAGTCGATCTGCTCCAGGCCCGTGATATTGAACACCTGTCCATTGATCCGCGACTCGATGCAGCTGATGATGATGCTCGCGAAGTCGCCCGCGTACAGCGGCTGGCGCATGAATTTTCCGTTTCCCGGAATCGGAAAAACGGGAACCCGCTGCATAAAACGCGAGAGCCAGCCCAGATGCTTGCGATCGAACCAGCCAAACATCAGCGTAGGCCGCAAAACCACGCAGTTGATTCCGCTTTCCAGGACGATGCGTTCCTGATCTTTCTTGGTATTGGTATAGAAATCATCCGCCACCGATTCCACGACGGAGGAACTGATGTGGACCGTATAAGGCACGTTATAGCGTTTGATCGCCGCCAGCATGTGCTCAGTGGAAGTGATGTTATTGCGGACAAACGGCTCAAGATGGGGGTCACCAATCTGAGCCTGCAGCATCACGACCGTGTCCGTGCCTTCAACGTGATTTTCCCAATCGCCACGCTCCGCCAGGTCCGCATACTCAATGACCAGATCTGGATGGAATGAACGCAAAACATCCAGGTTAGCTCGATGCTTGTCCAGCACAACGATATTGGTGTATCCCTTTCGCTTGAGTTGGGCCACCATATTCTGGCCAACGAGACCAGCCCCTCCAGGGATCAGAATCTTTCTTTGACTTTCATTCATGATTTATAAGTTATCTATCCACGCGCAACGCTATGGCTGACCATTCGCCAAAGCCTGTACCCGCATCGGTGAATGTGATCTCGAATTCGCCTGCGGTCCAAGCCGCACTATTGAATTCGAGCCTTACCCAACTCTCGGCCGATGGCAATATCATCCGAGTTGCAGCCTCTTTTCCAGCCTGAAGGAATTGCGATCGCCCGTTTGGACCGGAGCGATAAAGAACCGATTCGCCCGCTTTGACTTTCAAATGTAGCGTACCGACGTCGGAGTCACCCCGAACGATGCTTCCGAGCACTTGAAACCCTTCAAGAGCGGACCGTTCATAATCCGATCCCGACCAACCATCGTTTGACAGAATCGCGCTGACGCCTGCCTCGCCGCCCTTCAATATGACCTCCTCCGCTTCCGATACCAGCAACAGAGGCGACGGAGGGGCCGAGTTCGCAGAGCATTCTGATCCCGCGATTTGCACAGCTGCGAGCATCATCGCGTCCGACTTTGCGACATACCCCTCAAAACGTTGATACGTCTGCGCAATGCCCTGCGCAGCTGGCTGGTTTCGGACAAGAGCGTAACCTACTTGCCTGCCGTCCTGGCTAATCAGCCAAACGCCCTGCCCACCTACCAGATCCGACGAGCCTCGCAGCCAGCCACTTATGCGGTCGTAGCCGCCAGCCTTAAGGCGGTGCGCGTAATCGACCCCTGCGGAGCAACTACCGGCGCGGCCCATGTCAGCGGGTGTGCCCAGTTTCTTGCGCACTCCACGTAGAACCGGCGAGCCAAAGATTGACACTTCGGCCAGCGACCCACGTGCGGCGATATCCAGCACATGGTCAATATAGGGATAGATCACACCAATCCTGGCGTCGTCCTTTGCGCCCATGGTCAGCGCCAGTGCGGCCAATTGGCGCTGCGGTTCCGTCGTCGTAGGCTTGGGCAGATTACGTACCTGCACGAGCCCCACATAGAGATGCAACGCCAACAGCGGGAGCAGCCAAGCAACCGGCCGCGCTTGAAGTCGCCCCTTCAAGCTGTCGGCAAGCAGGATTAGAAATGTTGCCCACGCCATGATGGCTGGCGTGCTGTAGCGGCTGGAGAGGATTTGGTCCGGCCCGAACTGCAGGCGTCCAATAGACGTAGCCAACGCCGTGCCGCCAATGAACAGCAGATAGGTCAAAAGGGCCAGACGCAGTCCCTTCTGCCTACTGCGCCGCGCCGCAGCGAGCGCCCATACAACGGATGTCACAAGCAACACGAACCCGGCGCCAGCGGCAATCTGCACGCTATGGCTACTTTTGCGCATCAGATAGAAAAACGGGCTGCCCAGATAAACAAGCAGGCCGCGGCCGATCTCAGTGGGATGCGCGGCGAGCACCACGAGCATTGACTCGTTGGTCGCCGAATGCAATACATATTGACGAAAGTAAAGATATATTCCGCCCGCCGCCAACGCGAGCAGTACCAGAATTCTTAGCATGCCCACACGTAACAGCGCCGCGCACAGCACCATCAAGGGCAAGACAATGACGCCGTTGGCCATAGTCCCCAGCGACGCTAGACCCAAGGCGCAGGCCCAGACAAATATGATCCGGCTGGCCTGCGGCTCGGCCGAGCGATACAACATCACGAACGCACACAGGGGAAGCAATTGCGCCAAAAAGAATTGACTTTGAAAGCCCCAAGTGAAGTTCTCACTTTGACTCCATGAGAACACCCAGCCCAGAATAAACAAGGAGAGGGACCAGCGAACTACACGCATGGAGCGCCCCGGCAGCGACCATGCGAGCACGCGACAAAAAACTAGAGCGGCTATGCCGGCCAGCATGTAGTTCGTGACAATGAGAAATGCGCCAGCGCCGTCGAACCACCTGATGTCTAACCAAAACAGCACGCGCGACCATAGGATGCGATGTTCATTGTGCTGCGCCCACCAAACGGACCCATCGCCCTGGCTAGCCTTTAAATAAAAATCCAGGTAGCCGTCCCACATATCCCAAAACGGAACGGGTGAGAACGTGCGCACGCCGCCGACCACGGCCAGCGCGACGATAAACATCGCAGCGCAGAAAAATGCCAGCAGTACCAACCGCTCGTTAACCCTCATGCCGTTAGATATCCAACTTGGTTTGCAGAATCCTTCTATAACGATTCCGCGTTAAAGAACCAATGGAGCTAGATCCAGGTCCACTTGACAGGGAATATCTACTCCGATGGCCTGAATGGACGGATTTCCCGCTTGCCATTTCAAGTAGCCCACCATCCCGACGCGGTCACTTCCCTTAAGCGTACCGATCAGATCAGCGCGAAGCTTTCCCGATAGAGCAAATCCGACGATTGTCGAGTTAGCAACGATCTTTAAGAGCTTTGGCGACGCTCGAGTTTTTTCGTCAATTACCCAACCCGACACACGAATATGATCTTTCGCTTCGGGCAAAGCAGTGACGCTTTCGACACGACCATTGCAAGCGGGCAGATCTATTTCTTCGTTCCGGTTGCCAATCTGAGAGCTCAGACTGCGGTACGGAAACTGCCCAAATACCGTCAAACCACGGTCCGCTGCCTGGCGAGCCCACTGCAGCGGGAGGGTATTATCGGGAAAAATAAAGCTAATAAACTCCCTGTCGTTGACTCCCATGGCCAACGCCAGCGCAGCGACTTCTCTCCCATGCAGTTTGTCGCCATCGAGTTTGACCGCGCACACTTGATAACCCATCATCAGTACCGAAATCACACCCAGAGCTAAACAAGCCCGTCTCGTCCCACCCGCATGGCTGAAATGATGCACACTGAAATAAAGCACAACGACGAATGCCAGCCACGCCATTAGAGCAGGGGTAGTGTAGCGGGACGCAATTGCGGACTGTACGCCAAATATCAATCGTCCTCCAGCAGTACCCAACGCCGTGCCGCCAATGAAAAGAATAAATATAAGCAGGGCCAAAAGTACAGGCGCGGACCTCGCCTGTCGAAACAGTCGAACAAAAAGCCACGCCGACCCCAGGGTCAATGCTGAGCCCGCGAGCACTGCAACCACAGCCCCGAACATCCCTTTTCCCGCCAAATAATAAGAGGGACTGCCAAGATAGCCCATAGTATAAATAAGCAGTTGAATAGGCTGGTCACGTAACGCTGCGGACAAATGGCCGTGCAGAGGTGGTGCGACATAGCCCGCGAAGTAGACTGACAAGCAAATTAGCGACAGAGTCGCCAAGATTGCCATACGTGCCCAGCTAATACCCAGCAGCAGCCCATACAAAACCATTAGCGGCAGCGCCAGGACGCCATTGGCCATCGTCCCGATAGACAGCACCCCAAAAAACACGCCCGCGCGAAATCGCATCTACTCCCGGCGCCCTGAGTTGCACGCGCGAGCCACACAAGGCCGCATAGCGGCAATAGCTGAGCCAGGAAGAACTGACTTTGGAAACCCCAGCTCAGGTTATTTTCCTGTGACCAAACAAACAACGCGCCCAGGACAAACATTGCTAAGGTACGCCGCGAATCTGGGCTGCGGTCGTAGTCGTCTGTATCACGCAAGACCGTCCAAAAAACCCATACAGTGCCCATCACGATAACGAAGTTCATCACAATCAGGAAAACACTGACGCCTCCGAAAAATCTATAGTCAAGCCAAAACAATAGGCGTGAGAGCAACACCCGATGCTCATTATGTTGCCCCCACCAAGCCGCCGTGTGTCCGTCCTGCGTATTCAGATAGAATTGAAGAGTTCCATCCCACCTATCCCAATACGGAATAGGCGAATAAGCGCGCACACCGCCGACCACGGCCAACAACGCCATAGAAGCCGCAAAAAGAGCGGCCACATACCCCAAGGTTTTATTGCTCATGGAATACCAGAGTTCAGATATCCATCTTGTTGAATACAAACCTTGGAAGGTTTCGAATCACAAACATAATGAGCGCCCACTTGGCCGGCGCATAAATCACAGGAGAACCACGATCGACCCCGCGCACTATGGTGGCGGCGACGTCTTCGACACGCGCCATGGAGCCGCCCTTGCCTGACTCTCGCATTGTTGCGGTCATCGGAGTTTCGGTTGGGCCCGGTTTGATCAGCACCACTTTCACCGGACTGCGGGCGAAGCGATGCTGCAATCCCTCCGCGTAGCGCGTCACCAAACCTTTAGCTGCCCCATATACGTAGTTTGATTTACGGCCGCGATCCCCTGCCACGGAACCGATCAAAGCCAGCGTGCCGAACTGCGACTTTTCCATCGCCAACGCGAAGGCCTCCGCAAAGGCCACGGGTGACACGCCATTGATCCGAAGCGCTTCGGCCATACTGCTCAGTTCTTGTTCGCACTCCAACTGATCTGGCAAAGAGCCATGAGCGATCAACACCTTATGGACCGGTCGATCCGCCGTCAGCCGCGCCACGAAATCTGCTACGGCCGTCACATCGGTAAAATCGGCCAAGTGTTGAACGAGGACGACAGATTGGGGACTACGCACTCGCAAATCCGCCGCCACCCGCTCTGTCTTGGCTAGATCGCGACCGACCAACGTCAGTTCCACCGCGCCCTTTCCTACCCATAGCCGCGCGCAATGCTCCGCGATGGCGGAGGTGGCGCCGATGACAACCACCCTCGTCAAGTTTCCATGCATGCTTAGCTTCCTATCAAGCGGCGCGACAACGCCGAACTGATTCCCGGATCACGATAAGCCAGGAATTCGGATAAACGGGGATAACCTGCTACAAACAGCTGCCGCGGCATGCGGGCGTCTTTGGCGGGATAGATACGCCCTCCCGCTTCGCGCACCACTTCGTCCAACCGCATCAGTAAACGGCCGGTAGAATCACCGCGATTGGGAAAGTCGAGCGCGAGCGTCAGGCCTTGCTGCGGGAAACTCATCATGCCAGGCGCGTGCCTGTCGCCAAAGGTTTTCAGCACTGCCAGAAATGAACCTTGGCCCGAGCGCGAGATGACATCAAGCATCTCTTTAATCGCATCCTTGCCCACCGCTCGCGGTACCACGCTCTGATACTGGAAGAACCCTTTGGGACCGTACATACGGTTCCATTCCAACAGATTGTCCAGCGGGTAGAAGAAGGACTGATAATAGTCCAGCCCCCTGCCCGCCTTCATGCGATTCATATGAAAATACAGGGCGTTGAATGGCTTGAGCGACAACCGGTTTACCAAGGAAACCGGCGGCACCATCGGCATAGTCCGCGGCTTGCCTTTCGGCGCTGGAAGTTGTCCCGCATCCGCGTGGTTGGCGCGCATGAAAATGCCGCGTCCGCCTTTCGACATGCAGTCGATCCACGATACGGTGTATTCCCAATCGGCTTCTGACGCGTCCGCCAGCTGGCAAAATTCGTCTACCCCAGAATAGGGCAGGGTTTCGGTTGAAAGCCACGGCCCGTGCACGCGGCGCAGTTGCAGTTCAGCCTGGACTATCACTCCCGTCAAACCCAATCCGCCCACGGTCGCCGCAAACCAAGGGGCTTGCAGGTCAGGCCCACAATCGAGCATCTCGCCATTCGTCCGGATCAGGCGTAAGCCAAGCACGTTATCGCCGAACGAGCCCATCACATGGTGGTTCTTGCCATGCACGTCATTGGCGATAGCACCGCCTACCGTGACGATCTGCGTGCCCGGCGTGACGGGTAGCGCCCAGCCGTGGGGCATCGCCAGTTGTTGAATATCACGTAGCAGAACTCCAGCCTCACAGACCAACCTGCCGTTGTCGGTATCAAACGAGATGAAGCGGTCCAATCCTGCGGTGCGCCAAAGGGTACCGCCCGGGTTTAGGCAAACATCGCCATAACTACGCCCCATGCCGTAGACCAATCCAGGCAGGCGGCTAGCTTGGATGAGTGATGGAACGTCCGGCAGTTCCGACAGAGCACGGACCTCGTGGTCCTCACGGCTTAGCCGCCCCCAGGACGAGACCGCTACCATGGCCATGGAGCCGAGGCTCCCATCAGCACAGCGCCGAAAAGCGCGCCAGCAATGAGGCTGGCACGATCTTTGACCGCGAAAATAACTGGATCATCGTGCATCTCGCCGCGATGCGCGCGTATCCATACCCAACTGATCCAGAACAGCATGATTGGCACGCCAACCCAGGCAAGTTCGGGTGTGTGGTACAGACTCAGCACGTTTTCATTGTTGAAATACAGAGCCAGCACGACGACTGCGGCGAAGCCCGAATTCACGCCAAGCACCTGGATCAACGAGGCATCAGAAGTCACATAAGCCCGCCCGTGCGCCTTGTGTTTGCCACGAAGCAGTTGAAGCTGCAACTCGGCGTATCGTTTCACGAATGCTAGTGAAAGGAAAAGGAAGCCAGAGAATGCCAAGAGCCAGAACGATAGTTCCAGGCCTGAAGCGGCGGCACCGGCGACGATGCGCATCGTGTACAGCACGGCCAACGTCAGGCAGTCGACCAGCATCAAACGCTTGAGCCCCCACGAGTATGCGCAAGTAACAAGGAAATAAATAGCCAGCGCAATCAGAAACTTATTACCGACGAAGGTTCCGATAGCCAAACTGGCTAGCAACAGCAAAGGCGCCGCGATCACACCTTTCCATACGGGCAAGGCCCCGGCGGCGAAGGGTCGCTTCGACTTACGTGGATGTTGACGGTCGCTCTCGAGGTCCGTCAGGTCATTGGCGATATAGACTGACGATGCGCACAGGCTGAACGACAGAAAAGCCAAGGCCAGCGCTTGCCAGATACCGACATCCGAAAAGTGATGGGAGGCAAACAAAGGCACGAAGAGCAGGATGTTCTTCAGCCACTGGTGCACGCGCAATGTGCGACGCCATACGGTGAAACCGGACCCCGGGGTCGTAAATTCTCGTTCAACTTCGCAGAGGGAGGACGCTTGCTTTGCCAGTCCTTTCGGTGCGTCCACCACAATGGCGCGCCGCGCGCTGTTCCACACATGCAGATCTGCCGACGAGTTGCCAACGTAATCGAAGCCACGCTCACCAAAGCGCTGCTCTAACGCCATCGCTTTGTTCTTGCCAGCGAGATTGACGGCGCCATCGCTGGCCATGACAACGTCGAACAGATTCAGATGCTCGGCGATCGCACTCGCCAGCGCGCGGTCTGAAGCAGTGCAAAGCACCAACGTACGCCCTGCGTCACGTTGACCACGCAGCCAATCAACCAAGTCCTTGTTGTACGGCAACAAGCTGGCATCCAGATCCGCACGCTGCGCAAGATGCTGTTTTAGTATTGCTTTGCCACGGGCGAGCCACACTGGTATGCGCAAGGCATCCAATGGCCGTTCTCGGACAGCCTTCAACGCAGACTCATGAAGCATGTCCGTGCGTATTAACGTACCGTCTAGATCAACAACAAGTGGGATTGCGGTCAAGCGGGCACCTTTACAGCAGGAATGAGACGGCCGACCGCGTGCGGATTCGACATATCGTCGAATGAAAGCGGCAGGTCAATATCGAAAGCGCGCCATTTTAGCGTGCAGACCGGCAATCAAAGGAAGGAATAGACCGAAACTCAGGGCGATTGAACTGGTGTGGCCGATGCGTCTTTCTCCAGAACCCGACAAGCAATCCCCTCAATTCACCCCAGCCGCATGCGCCTGTTCATCCGCATGATACGAAGACCGCACCATCGCCCCCACCGCCGCATGGGAAAACCCCATCGCGTACGCTTCACGTTCAAACATCTTGAACGTATCCGGGTGCACATACCGCAGCACCGGCAGATGATGCTCCGACGGCTGCAGATACTGCCCGATCGTCAGCATATCCACGTTGTGCTCACGCATATCGCGCATCACCTGCAAGATCTCTTCATCCGTCTCGCCCAACCCCAGCATCAGCCCTGACTTGGTCGGCACTTCGGGGTGCAGCTTTTTAAACTCTGCCAGCAGCTTCAGCGAATGCATGTAGTCCGAACCCGGACGCGCCTGCTTGTAAAGACGCGGCACGGTTTCCAGGTTGTGGTTCATCACATCTGGGGGGCCGGCATTCAGGATGGTCAACGCGCGGTCCAGGCGGCCGCGGAAGTCGGGGACCAGCACTTCGATGCGGGTGGTGGGCGACAGTTCGCGGATGTGGGTGATGCAGTCCACGAAATGGCCGGCGCCGCCGTCGCGCAGGTCGTCGCGGTCCACCGAGGTGATGACGACGTACGACAGCTTCAACGCGGCGATGGTGCGCGCCAGGTTTTCGGGTTCTTTGGTGTCCAGCGGGTCGGGGCGGCCATGGCCCACATCACAGAACGGGCAGCGGCGGGTGCACTTGTCGCCCATGATCATGAATGTGGCGGTGCCCTTGCCGAAGCATTCGCCGATGTTCGGGCAAGACGCTTCTTCGCAGACCGTGTGCAGGTTGTGCTCGCGCAGGATGCGCTTGATGTCGTAGAAGCGCGAGCCCGGTGCGGCGGCTTTCACGCGAATCCACTCGGGCTTTTTCAAGCGCTCGGCCGGCACGATCTTGATGGGGATGCGCGCCGTCTTGGCTTGCGACTTCTGCTTTTGCGTCGGATCGTAGACGGCTTCCGTGGTGGCGGGAGCGGCGGCGGATTCGTTCGGGGGAACAGCGGACTCGGCAAGCGTAGACATTGGGCACCTTCGCAACCGGCGCGCAGGACGGCCCGGTTTAAGACAAAAATGGCATTTTACCCCCGCCGCCGCCTCACGCCTCCAGCGCCGCCTGCCGCACCAACCCGCCCGCCGCTTTGCCCTGGACCGGCCGGCTGCTTGTCCGCGTCGCGCGTCGCAGGCTGAGTTATCGTCTTGCCTGGCAATTTCGCTGAATTTCCCCTAAGCCCTTCTCCATGTCCCTTATTTCCCCACCCCGCCTTGTTGCCCTGATCGCCCCCCGCCTGGATACCGGCCCTGTCGGTCGTGCCGTTCAAGCTTGCGCGGAGCGGCTGGCGGGCGAAGGCTACTTTCTGGCGGTGGGGCCGTGGCACGACCCCGCCATGCTGACGCAATTGGCCGCCTTGCAGCCCGCTGCGGCGCTGGTCATGGGCCCGCTGGACGAGCCCAATCTTCGCGCCGGCCTGGCCGCGATGGAAATTCCGGTGGTGGAAACGTGGAGTGCCTCGGCGCACCCGCTGGATACGGCCGTTGTGATCGACAACGAAGAGGCCGGTCGCATGGCCGCGCGCCATCTGGCGGAAAAGCGGCATGCGCTGGTCGCCTGCATCAGCGCGGACAACGCTTGGGAACGCGCGCGACGCCAGGGGTTTATCAGCGCGGCGGCGGCGCTGGGGCTGGACCGGGTTGCGGACATCGTGCAGCCCGAAGTGCTGCAAATGAACGACGGGCGGATGGCGTTTTTGCGGCTGCTGGCCACCAATACGATCTTTGACGCGGTGTTTTGCACGTCGGATCTGCTCGCGGCGGCCGCGGTGTCCGAGGCGCACAACCGCGACCTGCACGTGCCGCAGGATGTGGCGGTGCTGGGTTTCACGGATGACGGCAGTGCGGCGCAATGGGCGCAAGGCCTGACGACGCTGGGCATAAACGCGGCGGACCTGGGCCGCCGGGCAGCGCAGGTGTTGCTTGATCGACTACAGGGCGAACTGGCTGCCGGCCAGCATCAGACCTTGGAAGTGACGTTCGAAGCTCGGCTAAGCACGTAGAAAAGCGCGGCGCTGGGCGCTATACCGCTGCTATCCGGTGCTATACCGCTGCTATACCGCTGCGATACCGCCCTACCTTTTCGGCCTGCAAACAACGCGGCAAGCCGATAGTCTGTCGACACCTTCACGCCGGAAGAAACCGCAGACCCTTCAGACCTCGTACAACGCCGGAAAGCCCGCGTCTTCCAGCATGGCGTTGGCTTCCTTCAAGAACCCCGGCGTGGCGGTTTCAGGCACGCGGACCAGCCATTGAACGGCTTCCTGCTTCTTGCCGCGCAGCAGCAGCAAGCGTCCCAGATGGAACATGCCCCGGAAATCACCGCCCTCGGCGCAGCGCTGATAGCAATCGAAAGCGCGGTCGATGTCCTGCTCGACCACCTCGCCCGCTTCATAGAACCGCCCGACCACGCCAATCGATTTCACATGGCCGCCCTGCGCGGCTTGTTGGTACAAGGCCAGTGCCGCCGCCTTGTTTTGCGTGACGCCGCCCCGGCCGGCGCGCAGCATGTGCGCGTAGTTGTACATGCCCCAGTCCAGGCCACGGTCGGCGGCCAGCCGGAACCAGTACGCCGCGACGGTGTCGTCCGCCGCCACGCCCCAGCCGTTTTCGTAGCAGCGGCCCACCATGTTGATGGCCATCGGATGGTCGGCATTGGCGGCGCGCTTGAACCAGGCCAGCGCGGCGTCGGGCTGGCGCGCCACGCCCACGCCGTCCAGCAGCATCTGGCCGTAGATGGTCTGGGCTTCGACCATCCCCATGTCAGCCGCGGCGCCGATCCATGCGGCATAGGATTCCGGCGGCCCTTCGCGCAGCTGGGCCAGTTGTTCCGGCGTGGTGGCGGCGACATCGGCGGCGGTGTAGGTCTTCAAATCGTGCTCCTTCTACGGCGCCAGGCGTCCGCCAGATTTTGCGCCAGCGCGTTGCCCACGTCGGTGGGCGAGCGATGCGCGCCGCAGGCCGCCATATCGACGGTGCGCAAACCTTCGTAGCCGCAGGGGTTGATGCCCAGGAAAGGCGCCAGATCCATGTCCACGTTCAGGGACACACCATGATAGGCGCGGCCGTTGCGGATCTTGATGCCCAGCGCGGCAATCTTGGCAAGCTCGCCACTGTCGGGGCCCAGGTCGGGATCAGGCACATACACACCCGGTGCGCCGGGTTTGCGACAGGCGCCATTCACGCCATGCTGGGCAAGCGTGTCGATCACCGCGCCCTCAAGCAAGGTGACGTATTCCTTCACGTACATGTCCACGCGGCGCAGGTCGAACAGGGCATAGGCCATGATTTGCCCGGGCCCGTGATAAGTCACTTGACCACCACGATCGCAATGCACGATGGGGATGTTGCCGGGGTTCAGCACATGTTGCGGCAGACCGGCCTGGCCCAGCGTGTAGACCGGCGCGTGCTCGCAAAGCCAGATTTCGTCGGGCGTATCGGCGCCGCGCAGCGCGGTGTACGCCTGCATGTCCTGCCAGACCGGCAGGTAGTCCGCCGGCCGCGCGAGCCATTTGATCACGGCGATTCCGATTACACGATCACAGAACGATCGACACCATCGGATGGCCGTGCAGCGCCTTGTACAGGTTGTCCAACTGTTCGCGCGAGGTGGCGCGCACGATGAACGTCAGGCCCATGTAGTTGCCGCCCTTGCTGGGACGCATCTCGACCGTGGCGGCGTCAAAGCCCGGGTCGAACTGCAACACGACGTCAGTCAGCGTCTGGGCAAATTCGGGATGCTGCTTGCCCATGACCTTGATGGGAAAGTCGCTGGGATATTCGATAAGCGATTCTTCGGGCGGAATATGCATGAGAGTTACCTAGAGAGGTGGTTGCCCCTGAATGTTCTTATATGGGGGCAAGCTGCGCACAGGCAAGGCCGGCCGAAAGCGCGACGGGCGGCTGCGGCAGCCGCCCGGGACAACGGTTTACAGCGCGGCGATGCGGGCATCATAACCCGCTCGCAACTGCTCAAAAACAGGGCCGGGCTTGCCCGAACCCACCGGCTTGCCGTGCAGCGAAACGATCGCCAGCACTTCCTTGGTGGCGGAAGACAGCATCAGTTCATCGGCGGATTCCACCTCTTGCTGGGTGATGCGGCGCGCCTCGAACGGGATGCCGGCGGCTTCGGCCAGTTCGCCCATCAGGCCGTAACGGATGCCTTCCAGGATCAGGTTGTTCTTGGGCGGCGCCAGCAATTTGCCGCCCGAGACCACCCAGATGTTGGTGGAGGAACCTTCGGTCAGGTGGCCATCGCGAAACTGCACGACTTCGTCGGCGTTCGCATCCACCGCCTGCTGCTTGGCCAGCACGTTGCCCAGCAGCGACACCGACTTGATCTCGCAGTGCAGCCAGCGTTCATCCGGAATGCTGATGGCGGTCAGGCCTTGCGCGCGCTGCGCGGCGGGCGGCGGAGACCACGCCGAAATCATGCCGAACACGGTCGGCGTGATGGCCGCAGCGGGAAACTGGTGGTCGCGCTTGGCAACGCCGCGCGTCACCTGCAAGTACACGATGCAGGTGTCCAGATTGGTGCGCGCCAGCAACTGTTCGATCAGATCGACCCAGCCCGCGCGGTCCATCGGCGGCGTGATGCGCAAGGCGGCCAGGCTGCGGTCCAGGCGGTTCAGGTGCTCCGCCATGCGGAACGCCTTGCCCTGGTACACGGGAACGACTTCGTAGATGCCGTCGCCAAAAATAAAACCGCGGTCCAGGACAGAGACTTTCGCCTCGTCGACACGCAGGAACTCGCCGTTGAGATACACCTGGCTTTCGCCCGGCACGCCCGGAATCATGGGGTACTCCTGAAGGATCAAACGTCGCGGACAAGCCCGATGGGCTTGCCTGTAAATGGAAAACGGGCGTTTCGCACGAAACGCCCGCTGCTAGCTTACACCCGCGGCCGCACCCGTGGCACGGCGCGGTGCGGTGCGCTTACTGGAACCAGCGCTTGACGGTGTCGACCATGCGGCCAAAGAAGCCGGCGCGTTCGACGGCGTCCTGCACGACCAGCGGCTCGGTGCGCAGCACCTTGCCGTCCAGCGTGAATTGCAGCGTGCCCACCTGTTGGCCCTTGGCCAGCGGCGCGATCAGCGGATCGGTGCGCTGGGCGACCGGCTTCAGGTCGCCGGCCTTGCCGCGCGGCACGGCAATCGACACGGGCTTGGGCGGACCCAGCTTCACGTTTTCAGCGGTGCCTTCCCAGACGCGCGCATCGATGCCGGGCTGGCTCTTGTCGAACAGCTTGACGGTGTCGAAGTTCTGGAAGCTCCAGTTCAAAAGCTTCAAGCTTTCTTCGGCACGTGTGGCTTCGCTGTCCGTGCCCACCACCACCACCAGGATGCGGCGGTCGCCGCGCACGGCGGTCGACACCAGGCAATAGCCGGCCGAATCGGTGTGGCCGGTTTTCATGCCGTCCACCGACGGGTCGGCCCACAGCAGGCGGTTGCGGTTGGGCTGCGTGATCTTGTTGTACGTGTAGCTCTTTTGCTTGTAGTAGTGGAAGAAGTCCGGGTGATCGGTGATCAGGTGCGCGGACAGCGTGGCCAGGTCGCGCGTGGACGTCATGTGCTGCGGGTCGGGCAGGCCGGTGGCGTTCATGAAGTGGGTGTTCTTCATGCCCAGGCGTTCGGCTTCCTGATTCATCAGCGCGGCAAACGCCGATTCGCTGCCGCCCACGGCTTCGGCCAACGCCACCGAGGCGTCGTTACCGGACTGCACGATCATGCCTTGGTTCAGTTCGTCGACCGTGACGGGCTTGCGCGGTTCGATGAACATGCGCGAACCGCCCGTGCGCCAGGCGTGCTCGGACACGGGCACGGTCTGTTCCAGCGTCAGGCGCTTTTCTTCCAGCGCGTTGAACACGACGTAGGCCGTCATGATCTTCGTGAGCGAAGCCGGTTCGACCTTCATGTCGGGATTGGACGCGGCCAGGGTCTGGCCGCTGTTCACATCGATAACGATCCAGGCCTTGGCCGCGATGGTGGGCGCCGGCACCGCCGACACATCACCCACCGGCACCACGCCCGAGGCTGACGGCGCCGGCGCGGTGGCGCCCGCGGCGGCAGGGGCAGCGGCGGGCGCTTGTTGCGTCCAGGCCGGCATCGAGGCCGCAAGCAGCGCCGACAATACCGCGCCCGTCAGCAGACGGCGGGTAAAGACAGCGGGGGATTGAGCGGAGTAAGGCAAATTCTTCATCGGCAACGTGGGTCCAGGAAAGACGCCCGCCGGCGCGGGGCTAGTGGCTGACAATTATAGGCAGGCGATTGGACCCGGCCGGTTCGCGCGGGGTTCCCGGTGCATTTAAAACATGCAACCTGATGCAACCTGCTGCCTTCGTGTGGCCGGTTCAGTCCAACGCGACCTTCAGCCGCGCCTGGATCAACTGGCGCAGCACCAGCAGCTTGCCGTGAAAGAAGTGCGATGCGCCCGGCACCACCACCACCGGAATCGAACGCGGACGCGCCCAGTCCATGGCTTCGGACAGCGGCACCACCTCGTCTTCTTCGCCGTGGACCATCAGCGTGTCGTCAGGAACCTGGACTTCATGCGACTGAAACCGGTTCACCGCCGGCCCCATCAACATCAGCGCGGACGGCAGCTTGGCATCGCCCGCATCCGCCAGCGCCGCGTAGGTTTGCGCCGCGACCGCGGTGCCAAACGAAAAGCCAGCCAGTACCCAGGGTGCGTCGGCCAGTTCGGGATGCAGCTCGCGCATTTGCGTCACCACGGCAAGCATGTCCTGGGTTTCGCCGACCGACTTGTCGAACACGCCTTCGGACTGCCCGACGCCGCGAAAGTTGGGGCGCACCGCCACCAGGCCATGCTGCACGCAGGCGCGCGACACGGTGGTGACCACCTTGTTTTCGCGCGCGCCGCCTTGCAGCGGATGCGGATGCAGGACCAGGGCCCAGCCTCGCGGCGTGCCGGCAGGCCAATCGACGGCGCAATCAATGCGGCCGGCGGCGCCGGTGAAGGCGTGGGTATCAGTGCGTGCGGACATGGTTTAACTCAACGTGCAAAAAGAAAATGAGGGAGTAAAGACTTGGATTCAATTGCCGGGCCGTGACCCGGCAGAGGAACTGAACGCGGGCTCGAAGTTCGGTCCGGGCCGCGGGCCGAATCCGCGCCGGGGCGCGGTTTCTGACGTAGCACCGGATGCCACTGCGGAGGCGGGTTCGGACGTGGCGGCGGAGGCGCTTCGCACCGTCGCCGCCAACCATTGCGCCAGCTGATCCGAGGCCTCGTCCGTGGCTTGCCGCAGCGCCGCGACGCCGCCGGCGGCGTCTTGCGTCGGCGTCGGCACGCGCACCTGGATGCGCTTTTGATCGACCACGTTGCGACCATTGAGCAGCACTGCCTGCAACAGGATGCGGCCTTCGCTGGACTGCCCGTCATCGGCATACACCTGCTCGAACTGCATCAGCGTCAGTTGCAACTGCGGCATCTGAAGATTGACGCGGTCGGCCAGCACGGCGCCCTGACGAGACAAGCGGTCGGTGATGCGCTGGCGCACGAGTTCGGACGGCGACGAGGCCCAGCGGAACGTGGCATACGCCCGGGGCGCGGCGCTGTCGCCCACGCGCCAGATCATGCTGGTGTCCGACAAGGCGGGCGGCGCTTGCACGCTCATGGCGATCGGTGCGCGGGCCGGCAGCGCCGGCACGGGTTTGGCGTCCAACCCCAGGTCGAACACCGAGGGCGGCGCCGGCACGCGGCCGATGCCGCAGCCCGCCAAGGTCAGAGTCAGGGTCACGGTCAATAACAGTACGGCGCTGCGCATTTTCATTTGGGCTGTCTCCCGAATCCGGCAAAGCCGGCTTCGCCAGGCCCGGGCGCAACGGGCGCCGGGCCGAACAAGAACGATTGCGGCGTGCTGTCGACACGGCGCAGGGTGACGGTCGCGCCACGCGCGGCGGCGCTGACGTTGGTGGCCATATTGGTAACGGCGGGCAGGGTTTCGCCATCCAGGCGCGCGGCGGCCAGCGCAATGTCGTTAAGGCTGCGCGTGGCGACCGACAAGGGGCCGTCGGGCGCATTCAAGCGCGCCAGCGCCTGCCGCGCCTGCTGCGCCAGGTCGGCAATCTCGCGCGCGGCGCGGTCGGCCTGGCGCGACGTCGTGCCCAGCGAATCGATCAGCGGTCCCAGCTTGGCCATGGTGGGCGCAAGGTCGCGGCTGGCTTGCCGCAACGACTGCGTGATGTCGGTGGCGTTCTGCAAGGTGGCGGTCAGCGCTTGCACGTTCTGTTCGCTGAGCACGCGGCGCAGTTGCTCGGTGGCCTCTTCCACGTTGGATATCAGCTTGCCGCCGCGCTGCTCGATGCGATCAAGAAAACCGGGGCGCAGCGGAATGGCGGCGGGATGCTCGGCGGACGAGGCCAGGCGCTTGAGCGACGAGCCGTCGTCGCGCAGTTCCACGTTGGACATCCCCGTCACGCCTTGCACGCCCAGTTCCGCCCACGTTGATTCGGTGATGGGCGTATTGGGCGCCACGCCGATACGGATGCGCACCTGCCCCGGCTTGTTCGGGTTCAGCGCCAAGGACTGCACCTTGCCCACCGGCACGCCTTGATAACGCACGGCCGATTGCGGATTCAAGCCGCTGACGGCGGTGGCCGACACGATCTCGTACGTTTGCAGCTTGGTGCGATCCCGCCCGATCCACACGGCGATCAGCGCGGCGGCAACCAACAGGACCAGCGTGAAGATGCCGGCCATGAGCGCATGACTACGGTTTTCCATGATGCAACCCCTTCGGCGCCAGGTCCCCAAGCGCGCGCAAGCCGCGTTCGCCCAGAAAGAATGTATGAATGAACGGGTGATCGACCTTCAGGACTTCCTGCACCGTGTCGCACACGATCACCCGCTTGTCGGCCAGCACGGCGACACGCGTAGCCAGCGCCAGCAGCGTGTCCAGATCGTGCGTCACCATGACGACGGTAAACCCCAGCTGGCGGTGCAGGCTGCGCACCAGATCCACGAATTCGTCCGAACGCAGCGGGTCCAGCCCGGCGGTAGGTTCGTCCAGGAACAGCAATTCGGGGTCCAGCGACAACGCACGCGCCAGCGCCACGCGCTTGACCATGCCGCCGGACAGGTCCGACGGCCGCTTGTCGGCGTCCTTGGCGGATAGCCCGACCATGGCCAGCCGGCACATGACGACATCGCACACCAGGTCTTCGGGCACCGTTCGCAGTTCGCGCAATGGCAGCGCCACGTTGTCGAACACGGACAGCGCCGAGAACAACGCCCCCGCCTGAAACAGCATGCCCCAGCGGTAAGACAGGCGCCGGCGCTCGCCGGGCGACAGGTCGAACAGCGAATGCCCCAGCACTTTGACGGAGCCGGCGGCAGGTTGGTCCAGGCCGATGATTTGCCGCAGCAGCACCGTCTTGCCGGTGCCCGATCCGCCCACCAGCACCAGGATTTCGCCGGGGAAGACGGTCAGGTCCAGGTTGTCGTGCACCACATGGTCGCCAAACGCCGTGCGCAGCCCGCGCACCGTGATAACGGGCTCGACGGTGACGCTGTCGTCGGTGAACAGGCGATTTTGCGTGGCGCTGTTCATCAGATGCCCACCGAACTGAAGATGATGGCGTAGAAGGCGTCCAGCAGGATCACGCCGGTAATTGATGTCACCACGGATGTGGTTGTGCCCCGGCCCAGGCTTTCGGTATTGGGCTGGATGCGCAAGCCAAAGTGGCAGGCGATCAGCGCGATCAAGATGCCGAAGGTCACGCCCTTGAGGATGCCGATCCAGTAATTGGTCAGCGAGATGGCGTCCGGCAGCGAGGTCAGGAACCACTGCGGCGAGATACCCAGCTGCATCTGCGCGGCCAACATGCCGCCCAGCAAGGCCATGGCGTCCGTCCACAAGACCAGCAGCGGCATGGTCACGGCCAGCGCCAACACACGCGGCAGGATCAGGCGCTGCCCGTGCGAGATACCCATGACGCGCATGGCGTCCAGCTCCTGCGTGACGCGCATCACGCCAATCTGCGCGGTGATTGCAGAACCAGACCGGCCCGCCACCAGAATGGCCGCCAGCACCGGCCCAAGCTCGCGCACGATGGACACGCCCAGCAGCCGCACGATAAAGCGGTCGGCGCCGATCATCTGTAGCTGCTGCGCCGACAGATACGACAGCACCACGCCGATCAGAAACCCCACCAGCGCCGTGATGCCCAGCGCCTGCGCGCCCGTGCGATACACCTGCGCCGAGATCTCGCGCCAGGGCCCCAGGCGCGGCCGGCGCAGCATGGCGCCCAGGTCCAGCATCAATTGGCCCAGCATGATCAGCAGCGCCCGGCCGTTTTCGGCGGCTTGCAAGATGGCGCCGCCCAGGCCGCGGATCCAGGCAAAGCTTTCGGGCTTGGGCGGGGCCGTCTGGGCCTCGCCCTTGTTCATGGCCAGCGCGTTGAAAACATCCTGCTGGCCGGCCGACCAGCGCACCCGTTCGGGCAGTTTTTCCCCCCAGGCCTGCCAGATCAGCAAGGCCCCGATGGTGTCCAGGCGGCTGATGCCGTGCAGATCCCAGCGCACGCCTTCCTGGGCCGCGCGGGCCATGGCGGTGCGCCGGCGTTCGACTTCGCCGGCCTGTGCCAGGGCCAGGACGCTCCAGTCGCCCGCCACATGGCAGACTTTTCCGTCCAGACGGAAAGGCGCGGCGGCGGACGCGGATGAAGCGGAATGCGGCATGTAGGCGGGGCACCGGATGCAAAATGTATCGCCAATGATAAACGCTTGCGCCCCGAAAGACCGCGCGTGGCGGCCGCGTGCCCTACAATCGCCGCCATGTCCGAACACGTCCGCCCTATCGACCTGCCCGCGCCGGAAGCCCTGGCCCGCGAGCTAGGCCAGCGCCTGCCTGTATTCCAAGACATCACCTGGACCGGCAACACCGGGTCGACCAATGCCGACCTGCTGGCGCGAGCCCGCTCGGGGCTTGGCGCGGCCAAACCCTGGCTGTTGGGCACCCATCTGCAAAACGCCGGCCGCGGCCGCGCCGGCCGCCCTTGGCAAAACCGCGCGGGCTCCACGCTGATGTTTTCGTGCGCGTACGACGTGCACCTGCCCGCCGCGCAATTGCCCGCGCTATCGCCCTTGGCCGGCGTCGTCGCCTGCGAGGCGCTGCGCGCCGTTGCCGGGCCGCGTGCGAACGGCCTGTGCATGAAGTGGCCGAACGATGTGCAGTGGCACGACGCCAAGCTGGCCGGGGTGCTGGTGGAAACCACCCGCAATCCCGGTGGCCGCGAGGCCGGCTACACCGTTGTCATCGGCATGGGGGTCAATTTGCGCGACGCGGCCGAGCTGTCCCGCGCGCTGGATCGCGATGTGGCCGACTGGACTCAGGTGCAGGCCGAATCCGGCCTCCTGCCCGACGCGGCTGACCTGATCTGCGCCAGCGCCACCGCCTGGCACGACGCGGTTCAAACCTTGGAACGCGAGGGTTTTGCCGCGTTTCAGCATCGTTTTGACCGAGTCGACGCGCTGGCGGGCCGGCCGGTGAACGTGCTGGAAAAAGGCGATATCCTACTTAGCGGCACCGCCTGTGGCGTGGACGAACATGGCCGCCTGCTGGTGCAAACGCCCCAGGGCGCCACACCGATTTCAATTGGTGAAATCTCGATTCGACGCCAAGCATGATTATTCTTATTGATTCCGGCAACAGCCGTTTGAAGGTGGGTTGGCTGGACGCCAGCAACCGCGATATGCCGCGCGAGCCGGCGGCGGTCGCCTTTGACGGCCTGGACCTGGATGCGCTGGATGGCTGGCTGGCCGCGCTGCCGCGCCGCCCGCTGCGCGCGCTGGGCGTGAACGTGGCGGGCGAAGCCCGCGGCACGGCCATTGCCGCCATCCTGCAAAAACACGGTTGCGCGGTGACGTGGTCGCCTTCGCAGGGCACGACGCTGGGGCTGGTCAACAGCTACCGCGTGCCGACGCAATTGGGCGCCGACCGCTGGGCGTCGCTGCTGGGCGTGCTGTCGCGCCTGCCCGGCGCCCATCCCCCCTTCGTGCTGGCCAGCTTCGGCACGGCCACCACCATTGATACCGTCGGCCCCGACAACGTCTTCGCCGGCGGGTTGATTCTGCCGGGCCCGGCCATGATGCGAAACGCCCTGGCCCATGGCACCGCCAACCTGCCCATCGCCAACGGCCAGGTCGTGGCCTACCCCGTCGACACGCACGAAGCCATTGCCTCCGGCATTGCGGCCGCGCAGGCGGGCGCGGTGGTGCGCCAATGGCTGGCGGGCCGCCAGCGCTATGGCGAGACCCCGCAGATCTACGCGGCGGGCGGCGGCTGGCCCGAAGTGCATCAGGAAATAGAACGCCTGCTGGCCGATGCCGGCGGCGCATTCGGCGCCGCGCCGGTGCCGGTGTACCTGGACCACCCCGTCCTGGATGGCCTGGCCGCAGTCGCCCGCGCCACCCTGGACCTCAACGCCTGAGCAAGGCCCGCCATGCGAGTGCTCTTCATTCTGATCCTCTTGGCGAACCTGTGGGTGCTGGCGCTGGGCCAAGGCTGGATCGGCGTGCGGCCAGAAGACGAAGGCCGGGATACAAGGCGGTTTGGTCAGGAATTGAATGCGGATGCGGTGAAGCTGGTGGGGCGGACGGCGCAGTGATCGGGCGGGACCCCTGCTGATTCAGGGCTGCGCGGCGATCCCAGTTCAGTCCAGCCAAGACGCCAGCGCGTCCATCGTCCGACGCGTGGCGCCGGCGTGCAGCTCGAACCAGCGACGCGCAGCCCGGCTAGCCTCTTGGCGCAGCGCTTCATCGTGCACCATCGCTATCGCGGCATCCACCGCCCCGGCAGGATCGGGCTGGCGCACCACCGCCCCCGCCGCAATCGCATCTTCGGCCGCCTGCAAAAAATTGAACGTGTGCGGCCCCACGATCACCGGCACGCCCGCGGCGCAGGCTTCGATCAGGTTCTGCCCGCCCAGCGGCGCAAAACTGCCCGCGACGATGGCGACATCCGACGCAGCGTAATAGAAGGCCATTTCGCCCAGGCTGTCGCCCAGCACCACGGCGGTTTCCGGGGTCGCCTCGCCGCCCGCGCTTCGCCGGATGAACGGTAGCTGCGCATCGCTCAACAGCCTGGCCGCCTCGTCAAAGCGTTGCGGGTGTCGCGGGATCACCATGAAAAGCGGAGCTTCCGGCTGCCCGCTGTAGCGCTTAATCGCGTCGATAAAAGGGGCGTCCTCGCCTTCGCGGGTGCTGGCAATCGACACAACCGGCCGACCCAGACGCTTGCGCCATTCTCGGCCTGCCTGAACCTGCGACGCCGGCAGCAACAGGTCGAATTTCAGATTACCGGTCACAGCGGGCACGGGCGCGCCCGCCTGCACCAGCCGCGCCGCGTCTTCCACCGTTTGCGCCAGGACCATATCGAGGCCGGCCAAGGCTTCGTGCATCACGCCGCCCATGCGTTTTGCCTGGCGTAGCGACGACGCGGAATATCGCGCGCTGACCAGCGCCATCGGCACGTGCGCGCGTCGGGCGGCGGCCAGTAGATTTGGCCAGATTTCGCGTTCGATCAGCAGTCCGCAGCGCGGCTGGTAGCCGCGCATGAAGCGGCGGGTAGCGCCCGGGAAGTCGTACGGCAGCCAAGCTTGGCGCAGTTGGCCCCGGCCCATGGCGTCGGCGAACAAACGCTGGCCTTCAGCGCGGCCCGTGGCCGTCATGTGAGTCAGCAGCACGGGCAAACCGCAGTCTAGCAACGCTTGCAGCAATGGCTGGGCGGCGCGCGTCTCGCCCAGGCTGACGGCGTGCACCCAGACGGGGCGGGTCCAGGGGCAATCGGCGGTAGTGGAGACAGGGGCAGCAGCCTGGGACGCGGCAGTCCAAGCGAAAAACGGTTGCCCATCCGCTGGGTGGCCAAACCGCTCGCGCGAAAACACCTCCCACTGACCGCCCGCCCGTTTGGCGCGGCGCGCCATCCACAGCCACAGCAGCGGCGCCAACGCCCGCAGTGCCAGCGTGTAGACGCCGCGGTTCATGTCAGTGCGCGGCCAGAGCCTGCTCAACCGAGGCCATCACCGCTTCGCGCGATGGAGACGCGCCGCGGTCGCCCAGGCTGGCCGTGTAGTTCGACCCGACCAGCGGCGTGCGAACGGGGGTGGAAGCGCGGTAGATGCCGATGGTGGGGCGGCCCAGCGCCGCCGACAGATGCGTCAGCCCGCTGTCCAGGCCCACCATCAGCCGCGACCCGGCCAGCAAGCGCGCCACGTCGGTCAGGTCCATGCGCGGCATGACTTCGGCGCCTTCCATGCCGGCCACGAGCAGGCTCGCGCGCTCGGCCTCCGCGTCATTGCCCGCCAGCAGTTTCAGGGTGCAGCCGGCTTCGCGCAGGCGGCGGAATACCGCGCGCCAGTCCTCTTCGGGCCAGAGTTTGTCGTCGCGGCTGGCCGACGGCATGATCACCGCGTAACCCCGGTCGTTGTCCAAATGATGCAGGCGCGGCAGTTCGGCGGCGTTCAAGCCGTCGCTGCCGACTTCAACCACGGGTTCCACGGGCTGACTGGCCTGCCGCACGAAATTCTGCAATCCAAAGTCCGGCAGCCCGGCATGCTGGTAGCCAAAGGTCAGCGCGGCCAACTTGCGCTGTCGGATCACGGCAGGCTGCCAGAATTCCACGCGGTGCCGCACGTTGTAGAACAGCGACGCCAAGGGCTCACGCGCCGACCGCCAATCCAGCCCATGCCGCACGCCACGCGCCTGACGCACCAGCCAAGCAGATTTCAGTAGCGCCTGCATATCCAGCACGATGTCGTATTGCGTGGAGCGCAGCCGTTCTTTAAGCGCCCGGCGCTCGAAGCGCACCTGCGACGACCACCACGACTTGCGCCAGCGCCGATGGGCGACCTTGATGACTTCATTGACGGCCGGATGCCACGACGGAATCTCGGCAAACGCTTCCTCGACGATCCAATCGATCTGTGCGTCAGGCACATGCCGGGCAATATCGGTGATTGCCGGAAGCATGTGGACGAGGTCGCCCAAGGAGGAGGTGCGAACGATGAGGATTCGTGTGGGCATAATGATTCGAGCTTGGCGCCGCCCTCGACCCGATGTTGGCAGGCGCCGTTCAACGCAGCCCGCACTGTACAACAACATTGCTGGTTACAGCGACGCCCGTTCCAGCCAACCCATTGCCCCAAATTCCGAACAATGGTGGTTAAGGAAAGCGGCGCCGGTCAATGGCGCTTTTTCTTCTTTACGATCATCCACTTGGGCATGCGAAACAGCACCAGGCGGCGATAAAGCACCACATAGGTGGTGGAGAAAACTGCCGTGAAGAACATTAACAGATAGGGCTGCTGCCAGAACAATACGGCGGGTATGACCGCCAACGACGAAAGCAACCACAGGTACGGCGACGTCATGGAATTGCGCTGGGTTTGATGCCGCATTTCGCGCGAGCCGATCGCCCAGCGCACAAGGCGCTTGTAGATCAGCATATGCAGGTGCACACCGTCGGGAGCGCCAGGGGAGCGGCCCCGCAGCCACTTTTTCCGATAAATGGAAAACAGGGTTTCGAATACCGGATAAATACACAGCAGCAACGGAAACCATGCTGACACTTCAGGGTGACGCGCCAGCATCAGCACTGACAATTCACCGATCATGAATCCCAGGAAGTAAGCGCCGCCGTCCCCGAGGAATATGTGGCCGTGCGGGTAATTCCAAACCAGGAATCCGATAATGCCGCCCAGCGTGCTCAATGCCACGATCAACAAAAACCGATCGCCGAGATAAAACGAGACGTAGGCAAACCCGGCCAAGATCATTGCGGACACCACGGCCGCCAGGCCGTTATACCCGTCAATAATGTTTATGGCATTGGCGGCGCCGCTAATGGCAACCGACGTGAAAATAAACGAAATAACCCAGAATTGCAGCAGCCAATCAATTCCGATAATGTCGACACGCGTCACAGCCGCGCCAAGCAGATAATACGCAATGCCGCCCGACAACATTGCAAGTCCAAGCCGCACCAAAACCCGCACTTGTTTGGTCAGGTCCTCGGCGAAGCCCCCTAGAAATGCCGGCATCGAGGCCGCCAACAGCAGCACCATGTTCGGAAGGACGTCCGGCTCGCGCACTGCCACCAAGGCGCACGTGACGCCGCTGGCGATCAGCAAGGACAGTCCGCCGATGCGGGGCACAGGCTTCGAATGGTACTTCTGCACGCCCTCCAGATCGTGGTCAGCCGTCAGGCCGTCGTGCCAAGAACGGTAGCGAACGATCAGCAAGGTCGAAAACAGCGAAACCAGAAACGCTACAAGAACGTACAGCATAAAAAAACGCGCCGGAGGGAGAATCGCGGAATTGTAGCGTCAGACGCAGACAAGGCATGAAAACAATATGGACAGCTTTGCAAAAGAATGGAAACGCGGCTTGCAAAATAAAAAGGGCCTGTTTGGCGCCTGATCAACCGGCTAAACTCGCGCATCTGCAGAATTGCGCGCACCGCGCCCGCCTCCGATTTGACGAGACGCGTCTGGACTTGGACATCAGTATCAAGACGTATTTACAAAAAAATATGCTGCCTTTAAAACCCGTTGACCTTGCGAAGCTCCCGCGCCTTCCCGAATGGCAAGCGTTCTCTCAGGCCGTCCAGCACGGCTCAATCTGCACTGATGAACTACGCCTGTTGCACGCCGCCGGACTAACCATCGACCTCAGCGCGCAGGTCTCATCCCCAGACGCCCGCGCTGCGGCAACCGCCCTGCTCCAAGCCCGTGGTTTCGACCAGGCACGCGCGGCTCTGCTGGCCGGCGACCACGTCAACAAGACAGAAGACCGCGCCGCTTGGCACACCATGCTGCGCGCGCCGGAACCCATTGAAGCCGTCGCCCGCGAACACCAACGTGTTCGGGAATTCGTGGAACAGGCGGACGCTCAGGGCAAATGGAAAGCGGTGATCCATATTGGTATCGGCGGCAGCGACTGGGGCGTGCGCTTGGCCACGGACGCGTGCAGCGGTAGCGGCGCTCGCAGAGCCCTGAAATTCGTGGCCAATATTGACGGGCATGCCCTTGAAGACGCCATCCTGGGCCTGAATGCCCAAGACACTCTTTTGGTCGTCACATCCAAATCCTTCACGACGGCAGAAACGCTGGCCAACCTGCGGCGCGCCGTGGACTGGCTGGCACAGGCGGGCGTGGAACGGCCGTATGAGCAGGTCGTGGCGATCACCGCCCGCCCCGACGCCGCCCGCGCGCTGGGGATTCCGTCTTCGCAGGTCTTCGAATTCTGGGACTGGGTGGGCGGCCGATATTCCTTGTGGTCCGCCGTGGGCTTGCCAGTGGCCATGGCGGTCGGGATTGACGTCATCGAAGGCATCCGTGCCGGCGCCGCCGCCATGGACGAGCACTTCGCCCAGGCGCCCATTGCCGAAAACGCCCCTGCGCAGCTTGCGCTGGCCGGCGTCGCCAACCGCAGCGTGCTCGGGTATGGGTCGCTCAGCATCGCCGCGTATGACGCGCGCCTGCAATTCCTGGCGCCCTATCTGCAACAGCTGGATATGGAATCGCTGGGCAAATCCGTGGATATGGCCGGCGACCCCGTGGGCGTGCCCACCGGCCCGTCGGTGTGGGGCATGCCCGGCACCGACGGCCAGCACACCTTCTTCCAGTGGCTGCACCAAGGCACGGACGGCGCGGCGGTGGATTTCATCATGTGCCGCGAAGCCGACCACCAATGGACCGAAGAACACGCCATGCTGCTGGCCAATTGCCTGGCCCAACGCCAGACGCTCCTGCGGGGTACGTCGCTGGATGCGGATCGCGACGCCATGCTGGCCCAAGGCATGCCCGCGGACAAGGCCGAATGGCTCGCGCGCCATCGCCGACACGAAGGCGGCAGGCCTTCTACGCTGATCGTGTTGCCGCGCCTGACGCCGTACGCGCTGGGCGCGTTGCTGGCACTGTACGAGCACAAGATCTTCGTACAAGCGTTGATCTGGGGGATCAACCCCTTCGATCAATGGGGTGTCGAGGCGGGCAAGAAAATGGCCAGCGGCATCCTGCGCGAATTGCACGGGCAAGGCCAAAACGCCGATCACGATCTTTCGACCCAGCATTGGATTTCGGTTCTGACGCAGGGGCGCTAATACCTCCGTACCGGCATCGGCGCAGGGCCCCAAGTAGCCAAACCTGCTGTTTGGGAAGAGAATGTGCACATAAAGCTTCTATAAGGAGACTGCCATGCGCATTGCCGATGCCCAATGGATTCCTTCGACGCAGCACCAGACATGGGATGCGTTGACGGACCCGAGAGTCTTGCAGAAGTGCATACCGGGTTGCGTGGAAGTTGCGATGCGCAGCCCTACCGAATACGCCGTCACCCTGCGTGCCAATATCGCGGGGATCGACACCGACTACGAGGGCGAGATCCTGCTCTCGGACGTCAACGCCCCTGACAGCTGCACCCTGGTGTTCGAAGGCAAGGGCCGTGCTGCTTGCCTGGCCATCGGCACCGCCCAGGTCAATCTCAGCACCAAGGACCAGGGCACCCGCGTGGCCTATACCGTGGCCGGCATGGCGGGCGGCAAGTTGGCTGAATGTGGCGAAGGGCTGTTGCTGAAAGCCGGCGACAAGATCATCCAGAAGTTCTTTGCCGCGTTCATCGACCACATGGCCGTCCAGCCACGGATTGCGCCGCCGCCCCCTCCCCCAGAACCCGAACCTCGCGGCGTGTCCAATTCCCGCTGGTCATGGCTGCTGGTCGTGGTGATCATTGCGGTTTTCTGGGGCTACCACTCGTTTTACAAGTGAAAACCCTAGTGGGCCGGTGATATCCTAGGCGGCATGACTCCGCCGCCGACACCGACCCAGCCCGCCGCCGATCCCACCCGCTCCAAGAGGGATTTGCTGATGGCCATGGCGGGGGTCTCGGCAACCGTGGTGCTGGCCGCGCTGGATTCCACCATCATCAGCACCACGCTGCCGCGCGTGGCCGAGGCGCTGAACGGCATGGCGCTCTATGCCTGGGTGGGCACCGGCTACCTGCTGGCCACCGCCGCGTCCATCCTGATCTTTGGTCGGTTGGGCGACATGTTCGGGCGCAAGCCGCTGATGCTGGTTTCCGTGCTAATCATCGCGCTGGGCTCCATTGCGTGCGGGCTGGCGCAGTCCATGACCCAATTGATCGTATTCCGCACCCTGCAAGGGGTGGGCGGCGGCATGATGATCGCGACCGCCTTCGCCGCGCCGGCCGACCTGTTTCCCGACGCCAAGCAGCGCGTGCGATGGATGGCGCTGGTGTCCGCCGCCTTTGCCATGGCCAGCGGTATCGGCCCGGTGCTGGGCGGCGCGGCGACCCAGGCGCTGGGCTGGCGGGCGGCGTTCTTCATATCTCCCGTTGCGGCAGCAGGCGCGTTTTTCCTGTTGGCCCGCTACTTTCCCCGTATTCGCCCCATCCACGACGGCAGCCGCAAAATCGACTGGGTCGGTGCCATTCTGCTGGTGTTGGCCGTGGGCGCGCCGCTGGCCGCGCTGGAACTGGCCTTTGCCCAGGGCGAGCATGCCCACCCCCTGCTGGGCGCCATGTTGGCAGTGATCGGCGTGGCCGCCATCGCCATCCTGATTCCTACCGAACGCCGCGTGAAGTCGCCCATCTTTCCGCTGCGCGTGCTGGCCGGACAAGAATCCAAACTGCTGAACCTGGCCGCGATGATGGTGGGCGCGGTGATGTTCGTGCTGATCTTCTACAGCCCGCTGCTGTTGCAGCAGGTGCTGGGCTACACCCCCAGCGAAGCCGGGTTGCTGCTGACGCCGCTAGTTGCCGCGATTTCGGTGGGCAGCATCATCAACGGGCGCATGTTTCCCAAGCAGACCGAGCCGCAGCGCTTGATGGTGTTTGGCGGGCTGCTACTGGCAGCCGGGACCTTGATGGTGTTGCTGATTTCACCTGGCACGTCGGCGTGGTGGATTCTTGCCGCGTTCTTCGTCAACGGATGCGCGCTGGGCTTTCTGCTGCCCAATCTGACGCTCTTCATGCAGATGCTGAGCGAACGCCGAGACGTGGGCGTGGCGTCCGCGCTGGTGCAAACCACCCGCGCCATCGGCAGCGCGCTGGGCACCGCGCTGGTCGGGATCATGATTTCGCATGGCACGGTACTAAACGGAGTGCGGGCCGGGCTGGTCTTGTGTATTGTCCTGTCCCTGTCCTGTGCGCTGCTGGCGTACCGGGTCAAGATGAAGAACCTGGTCACCAGCCGCAAATAAGGCTCACCGAGACACACCATGCGTCAACGCAATTTGCTGGACCTGCTGCTGCTGGCAGGGGTCTGGGGCGGTTCCTTTCTGTTCATGCGGCTTGCCGTCAACGATTTCGGGCCGGTCGCGCTGATCGAACTTCGGGTCGGCCTGGCCGCGCTGTTCCTGCTGCCCGCCGCGATGTGGCGCGGCAAGCTGCCCGTGATTGCGCGGCACTGGAAGGCCCTGCTGGTGGTCGGCACCCTGAACGCCGCCGTACCGTTCCTGCTGTATGCCTATGCCGCGCAATCGTTGGGCGCGGGGTTCCTGTCCGTGGCCAACGCGGTAACGCCCGTGTGGGGCGCCGTGGTGGGATGGCTGTGGCTCAAGGACAGGCTGCCGTGGATGCGGTCGCTGGGTCTGTTGATCGGCTTCGTGGGCATCATCGTGCTGGTGTGGGACAAGCTTAACTTCCAGGCCGGGGGCACCGGCCCCGCCGTGCTTGCCGCCGTTTCCGCACCCGTCTTCTACGGCATCGCCGCGAACTGGACCAAGCGCTTCCTGACGGGCGTGGACGCGCTGGCCAGCGCCACGGGCAGCATGATCGCGGCCTCGCTGGTGCTGCTGCCGTTGGCCGTGTCCGCCTGGCCGGAGACGCCCGCATCGATGACGGCGTGGATATCCACGGTGCTGCTTGCCGTGGTGTGCACCGGCGCGGCCTACATCATCTTTTTCCGGTTGATCGCCAACGTCGGCCCCACCGGCGCGGTCAGCGTCACGTTCCTGGTGCCGATCTTCGGCGTGGTGTGGGGTGCGTGGTTGCTGGACGAAAGCATCACGCCGTCCATCGTGCTGGGCGCCGCCATCATCCTGGTTGGGACCGCGCTGGCGTTGGGACTGGTCAAGCGGCGCGCGTGATCCGCCGCGTCAGTATTTGTCGGACGAGCCCGTCAGCGCCACGCCGATACGCAACAGCGTGTAGGACGCCGCATCCACCCAACGCCGCAACCAGCCCCGGCGCTGATAGTCCAGCGGCCGGATGAAATTGCCACCCTCGCGAATGGCCGTTTCCAGGCGCTCTTGCAGGTCCCAGGCAAAGGGCTGATCGTCGACGACGACGTTGGCCTCGCGCGCCAGCAGCAAGCTGAAGGGGTCCAGGTTCGATGAGCCCACCGTCGCCACGTTGTCGATCACGGCAACCTTGGCGTGCAGGTAGCTGGGCATGTACTCATAGATTTCAATGCCGTCGCGCAGCAACTGGTCGTATAGCGAGCGCGTGGCGTGATACTGCATGCGGTATTCGACCTTGCCTTGCAACAGCAGGCGCACGCGCACGCCCCGCGCGGCGGCCTTGGCCAGGGCGCGGCGAAATTGCCGCCCCGGAAAGAAATACGCGTTGGCGATGAGAATGTCGCGCCGAGCCTGCGTGATGCCATATAGGTAAGCGCGTTCAAACGTCTGGCGAAAACGCAGGTTGTCGCGCAGCACCAGCGCGGCGCGCAGCGTGCCGCAGGGCTTGACGTGCGCGTGGTGCGGCTTGGTCAGACGCATGCGGTTCCAGTCGCGCGGATGGCGGCGCAGCCGTGCCCAGTTCAGGCGTACCCACAGCAGGTCTTGCGCATAGGCCGCCTCGGTGACCAGCGGCCCTTCCACCTGCACCGCGAAGTCAAAGCGCGGCCCCGGGATGCCGTCGGTGGGGTCCAGGTCGTCGTAATCGTCCACGACATTGATGCCGCCGATGAATGCGATGCTGCCGTCCACCACGGTCACCTTGCGGTGCAGGCGGCGCAGGCGGCTGCGTGATGGGATGTAGCGCGCAAACCAGCGTGGTTCGGGCCGGAAGATGCGGCATTGCGCGCCCGCTTCAAGCAGGCGGGCGCGCACGGCTTCCACATGCATGGCGCTGCCGAAACCGTCCAGCACCACCCTGACCTTCACGCCGCGCCGCGCTGCCGCCATCAGGCTTTCCAGCACCTGGACGCCTGTGCGGTCCAGCATGAAGATGTAGGTTTCCAGATGCACGCTGACCTGCGCGGCATCGATGGCCGCGCAGAGCGCGGGGAAAAAGTCGGCACCGTTCTGCAACAAGCGAATGCTATTGCCGTCCGTCCATTCCAACTTGACCTGCTCGGCCTTCACGGGAGTTCCAGCTCCGCCAGCAAGGGAGAATGATCGGACAGGCGCGCCCATTCCCGCCCGCGCAACACGCGCGCGCTACGCACAGCGAAACCGCGCTGATAAATGCGGTCCAGGCGAAACCAGGGGAACACGGCCGGAAAGGTACGGGGCGGCGGCAGCAGCGGCGGCGCGCTGCCGCCCATGCCCAGCTGATTGGTGCGTTCCATCACGGACAAGCCGCCGTTGGGCAAGCCGCGCAACGCGTTGCTCAGGCGCTTGACCGAATCGCGCAAGCGCGGCAATTCACCACCATGGCTGCGCGGCGCGTGCGAGAACACTTCGTACAGCCCCAATTGCTGTACGAACAACGGGGCCAGGCGGTCGTTCCAGTCGTTGAAATCGCCAGCGATCAGGATGGGTTCACCGTCAGGCACCATGCGACGAATGCGCTCGGTCAGCGCCAGCACCTGGCGCGTTCGGCTGCCGGCGAACAGGCCCAGGTGCACAACGAAACAGTGCACCGGGCGGTCATCGACTTCGATACGCGCGTGCAACAGCCCGCGTTGCTCCAGCCGGTGATCGGAGATGTCCAGGTTTTCGTGGTCAAGAATGGGAAAGCGCGACAACAGCGCATTGCCGTGATCCGTGGCATGACGGATGGCGTTGCGGCCATAGGCCACGTCCAGCCTCAAGGCGGCGGCAAGTGATTCGTGTTGCGCGTGGAGCAGGGATCGTTGCTCGTTGCGGCCCTGGACCTCCTGCAGGAAGACAAGATCCGGGCGCAGGCCATACAGGCCCAAGCGAAGTTCATTCAGGGAGTCGAGCCGGCCCAATGCCGAACGGCCCTTGTGAATGTTGTAGCTGACGACACGGATGAGCGACATAAAAGCGATGGCGCCTTTTGAAAGCAGAGGAACCACTGGCCAGACCCAAGAGCAGCTCCGGCAAGCACCGCCAACAAAGCGGCGTTTGCCAGATTACTCCAATTCAGCCACACCCTGCCGCGACAAAACACTCACAAGTAGCCACGCAGCCAAGAACGCAACCCGCCGCAAGCCCATGCCGCCCCACAAGCCGGGCCGCCGAGGATCCGGCTCCGCCGGTCCCGCAAGGCGCCCCCTGGGGGGAGGCGCCCCCGGCGCCTCGGGGGGGCTTACTTAGCCTCGACGTTACGCAAGCGGATGTGCAATTCGCGCAGCTGCTTTTCGTCGACTTCGGAAGGCGCTTGCGTCAGCAGATCCTGGGCGCGTTGCGTCTTCGGGAAGGCGATCACGTCGCGAATCGATTCGGCGCCGGTCATCATCGTGACAATGCGGTCCAGGCCGAATGCGATGCCGCCGTGCGGAGGCGCGCCATATTGCAGCGCGTCCAGCAGGTAGCCGAACTTTTCCTGAGCTTCCTCGGCGCCGATCTTCAGCGCGCGGAACACCTTGCTCTGGACTTCTTCGCGGTGGATACGGACCGAGCCGCCGCCAATTTCCCAACCGTTCAGCACCATGTCGTAAGCCTTGGCGAAGGCCTTGCTGGGATCGGTTTCCAGGAAGTCTTCGTGGCCGTCCTTGGGGCTGGTGAACGGGTGGTGGGCGGCGGTGTAGCGGCCGTCTTCCTCGTCGTATTCGAACATCGGGAAGTCAACCACCCACAGCGGCTGCCAACCGGCCTCGAACAGGCCCGTCTTCTTGCCGAATTCGCTGTGACCGATCTTCACGCGCAGCGCGCCGATGGCGTCGTTGACGACCTTCTCGCGATCCGCGCCAAAGAAAATGATGTCGCCGTCTTGCGCGCCGGTGCGCTTGACCAGTTCGGCCAGGGCAGCGTCGTGCAGGTTCTTGACGATGGGCGATTGCAGGCCGTCGCGGCCCTTGGCCACTTCGTTGACCTTGATGTAGGCCAGGCCCTTGGCGCCGTAGATGCCCACGAATTGCGTGTAGCCATCGATTTCGCTGCGGGACATTTCGGCGCCACCGGGCACGCGCAGGGCAACCACGCGGCTGCCGGGCGCCGTGGCGGCGGCGGCAAACACCTTGAAGTCCACATCGCGCATGACATCGGTCATGTCGGTGAATTCAAGCTTCACGCGCAGGTCCGGCTTGTCGGAACCATAGCGGCGCATCGCTTCGGTCCACGGCATGATCGGGAACGGCTGCGCCAGATCAACGCCCTGCACCACCTTGAACACGTGACGGATCAGGTTTTCGAAGATTTCGCGGATCTCGAATTCGTTCAGGAACGACGTTTCGCAGTCGATCTGGGTGAATTCGGGCTGGCGGTCAGCGCGCAGGTCTTCGTCGCGGAAGCACTTGGTGATCTGGTAGTAGCGGTCAAAGCCCGACACCATCAGCATCTGCTTGAACAGCTGCGGCGATTGCGGCAGCGCGAAGAAGTGGCCGGCGTTCACGCGCGAGGGAACCAGGTAGTCACGCGCGCCTTCGGGCGTGCTCTTGGCCAGCATCGGAGTTTCGATGTCGATGAAGCCCAGCTGGTCCAGGAACTTGCGCGTTTCGATCGACACGCGGTAACGCAGCATCAGGTTGCGCTGCATTTGCGGGCGGCGCAGGTCCAGCACGCGGTGCGTCAGGCGGGTCGTTTCCGACAGGTTGTCGTCGTCCAGCTGGAACGGCGGGGTGACCGACGCGTTCAGGATTTCAACTTCCTTGCACAGCACTTCGATTTCGCCCGAAGCCAGCTCGCTGTTGGCGGTGCCTGCCGGACGCTCGCGCACCAGGCCGGTGACGCGGACGCAGAATTCATTGCGCAGGCGCTCGGCGGTGGCGAAGGCGGCGTTGTCCGGATCGAACACGATCTGGGCCAGGCCCGCGCGGTCGCGCAAGTCGATGAAGATGACCCCGCCGTGGTCGCGGCGGCGGTTCACCCAGCCGTACAGGGTGACGGTCTGGCCGAGATGGTCACGGCAAACCTGGCCGGTGTAGCAGGTACGCATGCGGGATGACTCCGTTGTGTGCTTAGTTTGAGCGTAAGGGTTACGAATCGGCTCGCGGCGCGTCTTGCACGCCGGTTGCCGGAGAGAGCGGGGCCGGTTGACCCTCGGGCGCAAGCGCCTGGGTCGGGGCGACCACGCCCATGGAAACGATGTACTTCAATGCCGCGTCCACACTCATCTGAAGATCGATCGCGTCGGCGCGAGGCATCATCAGAAAGAAGCCGGACGTGGGGTTTGGTGTCGTGGGCACATACACGCTGATGTGGTCGCCCGGCATCAGGCCGGCCACTTCACCGCTGGGCGTGCCGGTAACGAAAGCGATGGTCCAGGAACCAGCGCGGGGGTACTGCACCAGTACCGCCCGACGAAACGCCTGGCCATTGGGGGCCAGCACGGTGTCGCTGACCTGCTTGACCGAGTTGTAGATGGAGCGCACCAGCGGAATACGGCCCAGCAGGCTTTCCCACTGGTCCACCATGGTACGGCCGATGAGGTTTGCCGCGAATATGCCCGTCAGCAACACCACTACGATGACCAGAACGAAGCGGAAGCCCGGGATGTCGATGCCGAACAGCGATTCGGACGACAGGAAGCCGGGCACGAACCCTTCCAGGGTGGCGACCAGCAAGCCCAGTACCCACACCGTGATGACCAGGGGGACCCAGATCAGCAAGCCGGTGATGAAGTACTTCTTGATAAGGCGCATCCGCATTGCAGGGGCTCTAGGCGGGCGTACCGCCGGCCGGCGCAGCGGGGCTGGCCGCAGGCGCGGCTGCCGGTGCGGGCGTGGTGCTGGCGGCGGGTGCCGCCGGCGTGGCCGCCTGGGCACCTTCCGACGGCGCCGCGGCACCCGTGGCGGCTGCGCCACTTGAACCGTTGTTACGGAAGTCGGTCACGTACCAGCCGGAGCCTTTCAGCTGGAATCCAGCCGCGGTCACCTGCTTGGAGAACGTGCTTTGGCCGCATTCGGGGCAAACCGAAAGGGGCGCATCGGAAATCTTCTGCAAGACGTCTTTGGCATGGCCGCAGGCGCTGCACTTATAAGCGTAGATGGGCATCAGGGGCTCCGAGGCACACGCCCGGAAATCAAAGCCGTCAAACGCCAGACACGAAGTGGTCAGGAGCGACGGGGGGGCTAGGCCGGAAAAAAATTCGGGAAAGTCTTGAATTTTAGCGGTTTTTCGGAAACCGTCGGTGCCCGGTCACGCCTTGGGGGGCCAAGCGGCATCCCCAAGGGCGCGACCCTTGCGTCGCCGGGCTTTCCCTAGAGCGGCAGCAGGAACATCAGGGCCGCGATCAAGGTGGGCCCCAAGGCGGACAGAAACAGCCGTCCCGACGAAATGCTGCCATCCGGGAAGTGATTTTTCAGAATGGCGAAACCTGCCGGGTTCGGCGCATTGGCGATCACGGTCAGGCCGCCGCCCGTCACCGCGCCCGCCACCAGCATGTAGCGCCAGGCTTCGTTGGTGCCTTCAACCAGCGACCCCAGATACGTCAGCGCGGCGTTGTCGGTAATGGCGGTCAGCGCCGTTGCCCCCCAGAACAGCACGAACGGCTGCAAGCCGCCCAGCAGATCCTGCAACCACCACTTCTGCAAACCGCCCAGCACCACCAGCCCGGCCAGGAAGAACCCGACCATCAGGCCTTCCTTGATCAACAGGCGGTTCTGATGGCGCTTATAAGCTTCGGAAAAGCCGATGAACATCATCAACAGGCCCATGAAAATGGCCGGGTGATGCGCGGTAAGCACCACGGCTACCAGGAAAACCAGATGCACGGCGATGACCAGCATCGGCACCGGCGGTCGCGAATCCGAGCCTTGCGCGCCGTCGACACCGCCGCCCGTGCCCACCGAGCGGTCCATCAGCGCCTTGCGGCAGATAAACGTCAACAAGCCGGCGTTCAAGCACACGGCCACCGCCGCGCGCCAGCCGAAGTGCTGCGCCATGAAAGCGGAATCCCAGCCGAAGGTGGACGCCACCATCAGCACCGGCGGCGCCGCGTAGGCGGTCAGCACGCCGCCGATCGACACGTTTACGAACAGCACACCCAGAGTCAGGTACTTGAAGCCGGCGCGGCCGCTCGTGCGGAAATAGGCGTCACGCAGCAGGATCGCGGCCAGCGTCATCGCGGCGGGCTCGGTGATGAAAGAGCCGCCCAGCGGCACCAGCGCCATCACCACGAAGAAGGTGGCCAGTTCGCGCGGCAGGGGCAGCACGCGCGCCACGACGCGCACCATCAGGCCCACCATTTCCAGGATCGGCCGGCTGGCCGCCACCACCATGATCACGAAAACGAACAGCGGCTCGGTGAAGTTGCGCGTGTCCATGTAACTGATGGCGCTGGCCGGACCGGTCAGCGCGGCCATCGCGACGATCAGCGCGAACGCCCAGACGCCGAACACCGCTTCGACTTCGGCGAACAAATGCCAGATGCCGGCATGCGGGCCGCCGCGATGGGCCAGGCGCGCAAAAACGGGAACGGAAAAGGTATGAAGAACCGCCACCGCGAACAGGATGGTGGCAATGACTTCAATGGGCTGGGGCATAAGAGGGACTTCCGAAATAAGGAATCACGCAACGGAAAAACCTGCGATGCGGGGCGCAAACCACGCGCGACGCAACCGCGATCCGGCGCTGCTTACCGAACAAGGCAGGCAATATAACGCAGCCCTATTTCCGTGTAACGCAGGGTCTACACCAAGTGACTCCTGAAGACGCTCTGCTGCCCGCGCCCCCTTCTAGCTGATCGGCGCGGGCGGTTCCGCGCCCTGTTGCGCGGCCTTCATCTCCATCAGCAAGCTGTGCAGCATCTCGGTGGACAGGCCGTGCAACACCAGCCGATAGCCCGCCCGCAAGGTCGACATCGGCACCAGCGGGTGGCTGTTGTTGACCAGGATCAGGTGCTGCGGCGCGCCCAGCAATTTGGCCGCGTAGATGCCGATGGTTTCATCCAGCTGCAACGAGTTGGCCGCGCGCCAGAAGTCGTTGTCGGTCAGCATCAACTGGTACAGCGGGGTAAACAGTTCGATGGCGCTTTGCAGGTCCAGGAAGTTCAGCTTGCCTTGCGGCATGTCTTCCAGCTTCAGCGGCGGGTCCTCGATCATCGAGAAATCGACCGACTTGGGCGCATGCATTTCCACGCCCGCCTCGCGCAGTGCCTGGTTCAGGCGGATCACGAAGTTGAACAGGTTCAGGTCGTGCTTGACGAAGAGTTCGTCCTTCAGACCGTCAATGTCCAACGGCTTGAGCGGCGTAGTCGTGATCGGTACCGGCGAGTTCGCGCCGATGAACGCCAGCGCCTGCGCGCCCAGGTGAAAGTGCCGCAGGATCAGCCAGTTGGCCTCGGGCGATACGAAGCGCTTGAGCCCCCAGGCCAGGATGCGATGCAGCAGCCGGGAATGCGACCAGCGGCGCGGCAGGAACGTCTTGACCACCTGGATCACGATGATGAAGGCGCGCGCCAGCGGACGCAGGAACGGCAGCAGGTACTGACGCGAGGCGCAACTGGAATCGGTCAGCCAGGCCTTTTTCACCTTGTCTGGCAGCGGCGTGCTGCGGTCCAGGTACAAGGCCAGCCAAGGGCTGGGGTCGGCCGGATCATGCGCCTTGGCCAGGAATTCGGGTTCCTTGCTCATGCGGCATCGCCCTCCATGACATGGTGGAACTGCATCAGGTACAGCGCGGCGGTGCGGCGGGCGGTGTCCACGATGCGTTGTTCGGCGCGGCCGTCTTCGTCGCAATCCAGCGCCAGTTCCACGGCCGACAGCCAGCGGGCCAGATGATGCTCGTCGTTGTGGCCGTGATATTCAAGGAAGCGGAATGCGTCGGGCGGCAGCTTCAGGCTGGCCTTGAGCAAGGGCAGCAGCGCAGGCACGATGCGCTGGCCCGTGCCTTCGATGATGTAGATGGCGCCCAGCAGCCCGATCGGGTCACGCGTGGCGGCCAGGCCGTGCAGATAGGCGTTCAGCGCTTCGCCGCCGGGGTTGCGGCGCAAGGCGTCGATGTTGTCCACGGTGCCGCCCGCCGTGCGGTAGTCCTGGAACAGGATCTGGAAATCGTTTTGCTCTTCGCCCGCGTGCATGTCGATCAGCGCGGCCAGCGGCGCGTATTGCTCGGTCAGCGAGGCCGCGCCCTCGCGCATCCACTTGCTGCCTTCGCGCACCTGGGGAATCCAGTTTTCCATCCAGTTCAGATAATCGCCCGTCTGGAATTCGCGGCGGCGCAAGCGGCGCACCACCGGCGTGCGCCACACGCGCGAACGGTAGTCGTGCCAGATGGCGGCCAGCTCGGTCAGCAACTGGCCCAAGCCTTGCGGGGCCATGTCGGGGTCATGTGGCGGCGCGATGGCGTCGGCGTCATCGCTTTGCGTGTCGATGCGGGCGGTGGATTTGGCGGCCGGGTTTGCGGCCAGATTCACAGGATGATCGGCCGTGGACGGCGACGCCCCGGCCACGGCCGGCGCCTGCACCGCTTCCGCTTCCAGCAACATGTAGGCCGCCATGAAACGCCCCGACTCGGGGATATAGCAAAAAATCTGTTCGCCCGGTTTGATCTCACGCGTTTCCAGGAACTCGGCCAGCATGATCAAAATCGACGCCGCGCCCGTATTGCCGCGCCACGCCAGATTGCTGAACCAGCGTTCACGCGGAATCACCAGGCCGGCCTTTTCCATCAGGTCTTCGACCACGGGGATGAATTTTTCCGACGAGTAATGGCACAGGAAATGGTCGACCTGATCCGGGTCCACCCAACCATCGCGCACCAGCTTGGCGTATTCATGGATGCCGATGTCGAACAGATGCGGCAACAGTCGGATGTCCTGGCGCAGCGACAAGGCGCCGTCGGCTTCGGCCTCGTTCCAGGACGGATAGTCCAGATGGCCCTTTGCGCGGTCGGCGGACAGGCCCAGCTGCATGCACACCGGGTAATCGCCCGAGAACGACCTCTGATGCACCCACTTCAGTTTCAGCCTGACGCCCTTGGACGCCCCGGCCAGCGCGCGGCCGCTGTTGCCCAGCAGCAAGGCGCCCGCGCCGTCGGACAGCATCCAGCGCAGGAAATGCGCATCGAAATCGGCGTCGTACCCGCGCGCCGCAAAGCGCGATCGCTTGAACAGACGCGACGGCAATTCGCTGGCCACGGCCAGCGCACTGGCGTGCCCGCCCATCTCGACGCCTTGCGCCGCCGCCTGGATCGCCGATACCCCCGCCGCGCAGATGCCGTGCACCGACAGCGTTTCCATCGGCTGGGCGGCAAGCTCGCCCTGGATCATGTTGGCGAAACCCGGCATCAGGGCGTCGCCGCCCGACGACCCGCTGGTCAGCATGGACACGGCCGACAGGTCGCTGTCGGCGCGCCGCAGGCAATCGCGAATGGCGTTGGCCGCCAGCTGCGCATTCGTATAGACCGTCTGGCCTTCCGCGTCGATAGCGTAGTAACGGTGCTTGATGCCGTTCTCGGCAAGGATGCGGCCTTTGATGCGGCTGGACATGCGGTTCAGCGGCGCGATGTAGTTGTCCATCGCCTCGTTGGACACGGGTTCGCCCGGCATGAAATAGCCGGCGCCTTCCAGGTAGACACGATTAAACGCGATAGGCATGTGACAGGCCTCGAGTGGTAATGGGTAAGGCGCTAGCGAACATGCTCGGGCGCCATGCAGGAACGGCTGCGCAGGCGCGGTACGAAGGCGCCCAGCACGAAGACACGGAACATATACGGCACCAGCCCCGCTTCATTGAGCGCCGGGTTGACGCGCGCGCGATAGTGTTCGCGATGCAGCCGGGTCAGTTCGGACCAATGCGCGCGCGGGTGCTCGTGATGCGCGGTGTGCAGGCCGATGTTGAACAGCAACGGGTTGACCAGCCCTTCAAAATTGCGTGCGTAGTTCAGGCCGGCAACATGGCGCGGCCCGCCGTCGGCATGGGCGTGCTGCAAGTAGTTGGTGGCCAGCAACCAATGCAGGCCATGCAGTTGCGGCACGATCACGAACACCAGCGCCTTGACGGGGTTCACGGCCAGCAGCCCACCCCATAGCCCCAGCCACGCCCCGTATTGCGCCATGCTGTAGCGCCAGGCGCCCGGCCAGTGGCGGCGCAGCCGGCCCAGCCACGCGAAGAACATCGGGTACAGCACCCAGCCCGCCTGAAATGGGTGCAGCACGTAGCCCCACAGGTGGTTGGTGTCGCCGCCAAAACGATAGGTGCGCGCGGCGTCGCGCGCACCATGCTTGTAGCGATGATGATTCGCCACATGGGCCGGGTAAAAGACGAAGGTCGGGTGCCCTTGCAGCAGCGTGATCCAGAAATCGGTTGCGCGGTTGGTCCAGCGGCCGCGCCACATGCGGATGTGGGTGTGGTTGTGATGGATGACACCGATGCCCAGCGTCAAGAACAGCATCAGCGCGTAAAGCGGCCACCAGAATCCGTACACCCATTGCCAGGCCGCCAGCGCGGGCAGCGTGGCCAGGTAGGCCAGGCTTTGCCAGTCGCGCCGGTTGCGCAAGGACGGCAGGCGCCGCCGGGGGTCAGGCTTTGCCGCCAACAGCGTCTCTGCGCTGGAATGCATCCAGCTGGTTTGCCGCGGCCTCGGCCTTCAGGCGCGTCCGAAACAGGCGGTCCATAAACGTAAACTGAAAACCGTAATTGCCGTTGTAGCAGGCGTGATGCAGATGGTGACGCCGGCTGGCGGCGAACCAATGCGCGTAGGACACCTTGGGGAAAAAGTCGTAGTTGGCATGGCCGATGCAATTGAAGAACAGGCTGAACAGCGGCACCGACGCCAGCGCCCAAAAGCTGAAATCATGCAACACCATCGGCAGCATGATGACGTTGCCCAGCATCAGCGCTTCGATGGGGTGAAAGCTGTAGGTCGAGAACGGCGTTGTAACCACGGAGCGGTGATGCGGCAGGTGGAAACGACGCAGCAGCTTGGTGTGCAGCAAGCGGTGGTTGACCCAGAAATGGACATCGTTCCAGGCCACCAGCACCAGGATTTCGACCACGACTTTTTGCCAGCTGGGGTTCGGGTCCAGATGCGCCCAGCCCAGTTGCAGCAGGCCCCACGGGAAAATCATGCCGGTGCCGAACAGCAGGATGGACAGGCCGGATTGCGCGAGTTCCCGGCGTAGCTGGCCGGGCCCCAAGGGGCGCGGATCCAGCGGCTTGCCGATGCCCAGTGCGGGCAACACGTGCTGGGTCAGCAGCCAGGTAGCCGCGCCGAAGACCAGATAGATGCCGCCGAAAAACAGCAGCCCCGCCAGCATCACCTGCCAGGCGGACAAGGCTTCAAAAGCTTGGGCCATGAACGTTTTGTTTCACCCCGAAGAATGGCCGCATCATAAGCAATCCGTCAGCATCCCGGTAGGGCATTTATTACCAAATGAATCCGGGCAACACAAAGCTGATGGACTGCAACGTGATCGCGGCCTAACTTCCGTCTACTGGCAAGGAAACTGGCGGTTCAGGCCGGCAACGGCCGCATCCAGACGCACCGCCAACGCCGCGCTGGCGGCCGGCATCGGCAGCCGCAATTCGTCGATCAACAAGCCTTGACGACTCAGCTGCGCCTTCAGCGGCCCGGGGTTGGGTTCTTCGAAGGCCAGGCGGATCACCGGCGTCAAGGCGTGGAACAACCGCCGAGCGACGTCCAGCTGCTGTGCGCGCACCGCTTGGTACATGGCGACGAACAGATCGGGCCGCACATGCGCGGCGGCCGCGATCATGCCCGCCCCGCCCAGGCACAGCACCGATAAGGTTTGCAGGTCTTCGCCCGCCAGCACATTCATCTGGCCGTCGGTTATCAAGGCCAGCGTCTTGTCCAGCGACCCGCCGCAATCCTTGATGGCCGCCACGTTCGGATGCGCGGCCAGCGACAGCAACGTCGATGTCTCAAGCGTTGTGCCCGTGCGGTAGGGAATGTCGTACAGCACCAGGGGAAAGCGCGAAGCATCGGCCAGGCGGCGAAAATAGGCGGCGGCCCCGTCTTGGCCCGCTCGCACGTAATACGGCGCCGGGGCCAGGATGCCGGCCAGCGGCCGCGTGCCAAAGGCGGACAGGCGTTGCAGCACGTGCCCTTGGTGGTTGCCCGCCAGCCCCATGATGACGGGCAGCCGGCCGGCTTCGGTCAGCACGGCGTCCAGCACCGCCAGTTGCTCGGCGTCGTCCAGTGAGGCGGCCTCGCCGGTGCTGCCACACACGACCAGCCCGTCGACGCCCGCCGCCGCGTAGTGGCGCACCAGGCGACGCAAGGCGCCCCCGTCGACAGCTCCGCCCGAAAACGGCGTGACCAGCGGCACCCACACGCCTTGGAACACAGATTGTTGAATGGACATGAGAACACTCCTTCGATGTAAGCGGACCGCGGTTGGACCGTACAGAAGTGCTCGGGATATCAGGGGTGCGCAAGAGGCGCCAAAGCGCCGCCAGAAGGCCGCTGTTCCGTCGCCCATCTGACGGAACAGCATGCTCCGGTCAGATGAGCGGCTGTTTTTTGGATTTCAGGCCGACGGCAGCCAGCACCACGCCCAGGGCGCGGATACAGGAAGCGGATTGGATGGCCTGATGAATCATGAATGAATAAAACGATAAGACGCGCGTCGGCGGCTGATGCGGAAATCTACCGGGCGGCCGTTGGCGTGTCAACGGCCGGCGCTTAGCCCAGGCTGGCCAGGAACACGGCGCACAGCGCCTGCATGCCTTGGCGGTCGTCTTCGTCGAAGCGGTCGGGCACGGGGCTGTCCACATCCCACACGCCGATCAATTCGCCTTGATGCACCAGCGGCACCACGATTTCGGAACGCGACGCGGCATCGCAGGCGATGTGGCCGGGAAATGCGTGCACGTCCGGCACCAGCTGCGTCTGACGCTGGCTGGCGGCCGCGCCGCACACGCCGCGATTCAGCGGAATGCGCACGCAGGCCGGCTTGCCCTGGAACGGGCCAAGAACCAGTTCGGTGCCGTCAAAGAAATAAAAGCCTGCCCAGTTCAGATCGGGCAAGGCTTGGTACGCCAGCGCGCTGAGGTTGGCGGCGTTGGCGATGCGGTCGGGCTCGCCCTGCAGCAGCGCGCGGGCCTGCGCGACCAATTCGGCGTACAGGGCGGACTTGGACTCGGCGACGATCGGGGCGGCTTCGAACATGGCGATAAATGTAACTGTACAGGCGGTTTTCGATGCAGGTGATTTTAGGGGTTCCGCGCGTTAAAGGGGCCGGGCTGCTACCGTATGGGACAATACTTTTTTGTCGCAGTCCCCTACACAAGCCTCTCCCTTTACCCTTCTTCTTCAAGAAGCAATCCATGGACAAGCCTCTCGAACCTGCGTTTTCCTTTTCGGAACGCGCCCAGCAACTTACCAGCTCCGCCATCCGCGAGATCCTCAAGGTCACCGAGCGCCCCGAAGTCATTTCGTTCGCTGGCGGCTTGCCGGCGCCCGGCGGCTTCCCGGTAGAAGTGGTACGTGCTGCGTTCGACAAGGTACTGTCCACCAACGGCCGCGCGGCCCTGCAATACGGCCCCACCGAAGGTTATGCGCCGCTGCGCCAATGGGTTGCCGACGACCTGAACCGCGCGGGCGCCAACGTTGCCGCCGACCAGATCCTGATTGTCTCCGGTTCGCAGCAAGCGCTGGACCTGCTGGGCAAGGTACTGATCGACAAGGACAGCAAGGTCCTGGTCGAAGACCCCAGCTACCTGGGCGCGCTGCAATCGTTCAGCCTGTACCAGCCGAAGTTCGTGCCGGTGCCCACCGACGAAGGCGGCCTGATCCCCGAATCCATCACGCCCGAACTGGCCGACGGCGCGCGCTTCCTGTATGCGCTGCCCAACTTCCAGAACCCCACGGGCCGCACGCTGAACCTGGAACGCCGCATCGCGCTGGTCAAGCGCGCCGCCGAACTGAACCTGACCATCATTGAAGACGACCCCTACGGCGAACTGCGCTACGCAGGCGAGCCGCAGCCCGGCCTGGTGGCGCTGGCCGCCGAATACGGCGCCAACGTCGTGCGCCTGGGTACGTTCTCGAAGGTACTGGCCCCGGGCCTGCGCCTGGGCTATATCGCCGGCGCCCGTCCGCTGATCAACAAGCTGGTGCAGGCCAAGCAAGCGACCGACCTGCACACGCCCACGCTGACGCAGATGGCCGTGTACGAAATCGTCAAGGACGGCTTCCTGGAAGAGCACCTGCCCAACGTGCGCGAAATCTACCGCGCCCAGGGCAGCTGCATGCTGGAGGCCATCAAGCGCGAATTCCCGTCCACCGTGACGTGGACCAAGCCGGAAGGCGGCATGTTCATCTGGCTGACGCTGCCCGAGCACATGGACAGCACCAAGCTGCTGGAAAAGGCCATCGCGCAAAACGTGGCCTTTGTGCCCGGCGCGCCGTTCTACAGCGGCGTGGGCAAGCAGAACACGCTGCGCCTGAGCTTTGCCACCGTGCCGGAAGACAAGATCCGCACCGGCATCGCCATCCTGGGCAAGCTGCTCAAGGAATACACGGCATAAGCAAACCGTAGCTTTCTAGGCAATGCGGCCTGAAAGCCGCACCCTGAAAGGCGATTGACCTTCCACGGCCGGGCGCAACGCCCGGCCGTTGTTTTATGCTGTCGGCTTTCCCGACCAAATTCTGACCGTGACAGTGAGCGCCTCGCAACAACCTCCCGTCGACCTCAGCGACATCGTTTTCACCGACTGGGTCGAACGCTGGCTTCCGAAATCCTGGCGACCCTACGCCCGCCTGTGCCGGCTGGATCGGCCCATCGGCACGTGGCTGACGCTGCTGCCGGCCGTGGCCGCGCTGGTGCAATCGGCCGGTGGCCTGCCCGACCTGCAACGGCTGATCGTCTTTTCGCTGGGCGCGCTGCTGATGCGCGGCATCGGCTGCACCGTCAACGACATGTGCGACCGCAACTTCGACAAGCACGTCGAACGCACCCGCTTCCGGCCGCTGACCAGCGGCCAGCTGTCGATGAAGAATGCAGTGTGGTTCCTGCTCGGGCAACTGCTGGTGTGCGGATCGCTGCTGTTTTTCCTGAACGAAATGAGCCGCTGGCTGGCCCTGGCCGTGCTGCCCTTCGTGTTCATCTATCCGCTGTGCAAGCGTGTCACGTACTGGCCGCAAGTGGTGCTGGGCATCTGCTTTAACTGGGGCATGCTGATGGCCTGGTCCGACACGCAAAACGTCGTGCCGCTGGCCGCCATCGCCATGTGGTTGGGCGCGGTGCTTTGGCAGGTGGGCTACGACAGCATTTATGCGTACGTCGACGTGCGCGACGACCGCAGCCTGGGGCTGCATTCCACCGCCATGCGCTTTGGCGATCAAGGCAAATTGTGGATCGGCGGTTTCTACGCCGCGACCGTCCTGCTGTGGGCCTGGGGTGGTTACGCCATGGGTTTGTCGTGGGCGTATCAGGTTGGCATGGCCGCCGTCGCGGTGCATCTGGCATGGCAGCTGAAGGTGTTCGACATCCAGCGCCCCGACCGCAACTTCATGCTGTTTCGCGCCAACCTGTGGCTGGGCGCGCTGCTGGTAGCAGCGGCGTTGGCAGGCACGCTGATCCGGTGATCCGTTGGTCCGCTGATCCGTCGGTCCGCTGATCCGTTGGTCCACGGGATCCGTTGGTCTGCTGATCCCTTGGCCCGCCAAGGACGACGCCCCAGGGCGGACCGCAGCGCACCGCCGGCGCCGGGCCGGCCCGGCCGCCAACCACGGGGCGCCGCATTGCCGCCTACGCCAGATCAGGCCATCATGGTGTTTCCGCAACGCCTTACGGAGACACCGCATGCCCTCTTTCGTTAAATCCCTGGCCGCCGCCGCCGCTGCGTGCGCCGTGTTCGGCACCCTGCCCGCTCAGGCCGCCACCGATTGCTCGGCCCAACGAGGCTGCGCCGCCAAGTTCTGCGAAATCGAAAACGACATTGCCGCTGCGCAAGCACAGAACAACACGCGCCGCGAAGCCGGCTTGAAAAAGGCCTTGGCCGAAGCCCGGGCAAATTGCACCGACAGCCGCCTGCAATCCCAACGCGAAGCAAACGTGCGTGAGAAGCAGTCCAAAGTGTCCGAGCGCGAACAAGAGCTGAAGGAAGCCCGCGCCAAGGGCAAGCAGGACAAGATCGATAAGGCGCAGCGCAAGCTGGAAGAAGCCCAATCCGAGTACAACGCGGCGCTGGTGGAACTGAATCGCTAAGCGGCGTCAGGCACTCACAGCCACCGCCGCCACGTAAAGCCCCGGTCCAAAGCCGGGGCTTTGCTTTTTGGCGACCCCGGTCACTTTGCCCGGCGGACGCGGATGCGAATGGTCATCGGGGGTCGCCACCGACCACAACCTATCGTGTCATCAGATGGAAATATCGCCATCTATGGTGCCATCCGGTGAAATCCTCATCGATTAGTACATTTTTTGGAAAGATGTTTTCAGGTAATAAGGGTTTATCCCGAGGTTGTTTGAGCACAGAATGCATCTCATCGGGACACAGCAAGCGAACCCCAGGCAATGACGCCAGCGGTTCGAATCCCAAGCTCACAAGACACCGGAGGTCTGCTATGAAAACCCTTGCTACCGCATTGATGCTGTCCATGTCCGTTCTGGCCGCTGGCGCGCAAGCCGCCGAAGCCGACCAAGCCCCCACCCGCGCTCAAGTGCAAGCTGAACTGCAACAAGCCAAGGTCTCGGGTCAATACACGTTTGGCGAAGAAGGCTACCCCGCCCCCATCGCCCAGAAGTCCAGCCTGACCTCGCAACAAGTTCAAGCTGAACTGGCCCAAGCCAAGAACGCCGGCGAAGTCACCTTCGGCAACCTGGACTACCCGCCCGTCGCCGCCGCTGAACACACCACGTCGCTGAGCCGCGCCCAAGTTGAATCGCAACTGGCTCAAGCCAAGGCAGAAGGCCTGGTGACCTTCGGCAACATGGACTACCCCCCCATGGGCAGCTGATGCACTGGCCTGAAAAGGCCGTGACAGCCCCATCGAAAGCCCCTCGGCAAACGCCGGGGGGCTTTGTTTTTGACGCTTCGACTACTTATTAAGTCGTTTTGTCGATAACTTAAGCCGTTACGACGCTTTAGGTTCTACAAATCGACAGCGCTCCCGCATAGGATGAGGCCACCCCATCCCCCCATCCGCAGGAGCCGCACCATGTCCACGTCAGCCACCCGCCCCATCGTTTTGCTGGGCGCCGGAAAAATCGGTTTTGCCATCGCCTTGATGCTCGAACGCAGCAGCGATTACTCGGTGCTGGTTGCCGACCAGGATCCAGCCCGGCTGGGCGTGCTGGCCGAATTGGGCTGCGAAACGCGCCAGATCAGCGACGACGACTCGGTGGCGCGTTGCATCGAAGGCGCTTACGCAGTCGTCAACGCCCTGCCGTTCCACCGCGCCACCGCCGTAGCAGGCCTATGCGCTCGCGCGGGCGTTCATTACTTTGACCTGACCGAAGACGTCGCCAGCACCCACGCCATCCAGGCGCTGGCGGGCGATGTGCATAGCGTGTTGATGCCGCAATGTGGCCTGGCGCCCGGCTTCATCGGCATCGTCGGCAACGCGTTGGCCCGCCGCTTCGACACCTTGCTGGACTTGCGCATGCGCGTGGGCGCCCTGCCGCGCTACCCCTCCAACAGCCTGCGCTACAACCTGACCTGGAGCACCGAAGGCCTGATCAACGAATACTGCAACCCTTGCGAGGCCATCGTCGACGGCAAGCTGACCAGCGTGCCCGCGCTGGAAGGCTACGAAACCTTTGCCTTGGACGGGGTTGAATACGAAGCCTTCAACACGTCGGGCGGACTGGGCACGCTGCCCGCAACGTTGTTGGGGCGCGCCCGCAACGTCGACTACAAGTCCGTGCGCTACCCCGGCCACTGCAACATCATGAAGTTGCTGCTGAACGACCTGCGGCTGCGAGATCGCCGCGATCTGCTCAAGGATATTTTCGAGTCGGCCATTCCCACGACCGAGCAGGACGTCATCGTGATCCAGGCGTCGGCATCCGGCCATCGGCACGGCCGGCTGGAAGAAGAGTCCTATCCCATCCGCGTGTTCGGCGCCGATGTGGACGGCCACCGCCTGAGTGCGATCCAGCTGTCCACCGCCGCCGGCATTTGCGCCGCGCTGGACCTGGTGGCGCAAGGCGTCTTGCCGCAAAAGGGGTTTGTGGGCCAGGAAGCCATCGACCTGGACGCCTTGCTGAACAACCGCTTTGGCCGCGTCTACGCCGGCAAGCCGCTGGCGCTGGCCGGCTGCGCAACGGC
>NZ_LBHW02000029.1:0-78629 GCF_001005835.2 Achromobacter sp. LC458 | reverse complement strand
TTTGGAGCTTTGGAGCTTTGGGGCTTTGGGGCTTTGGGGCTTTCGAGCTTTGGAACTTTGGGGCTCTGGAGCCTGGGGCTTTGCCTTGGCTTCGGCCCTGGACTTCAGCCCCCCGCGGCCATCTCCAGCATGGCGAACATTTTCAGGATTGCCACGGGCAGCAGGCGGCCAGACAGCTTGCGTTCCGAGCCCATGATGCCGGACAGCGGGCCGCGCACGACGGCGGCGGACGGCGAATGCGCCATCTGCCAGCAGGCCGCGCCCAGTTGGCCGGCCATCAATGACTGGCGCGCCAGCGTGTGGGCGCCGTCGACGGCGGGCAGCGCCTGCCAGGCGTTGGCCATGTAGCGGAAGCCGGCCTTGGCTTCGTCCTGCAATACCAGCCAGCGTGCGACGCTGGCGGCGTCGGCCTGGGACGCGGGCAAGTTGGTCAGCCCGAACAGCTGTGCGGCAATTTCGCCACTGACCGTATCGATCAGTCGCGCGCAGACCAGGCGGATCGGCGCGGTTTCGGAGCGGCCCGGCAGGGTGATTTCGGTGCCCGAGGCCCACAGCGCCAGCGGCACGGTCTGGCCGCCCTGCTCGCGCGTCAAACCGGGCATGTCGCCGGGCTGGCCCACGGGCAGATAGCCCACGCTTTTGCCGACGGCATTCAGATTGGTCGGGCATTCGTCCTGCACCACGCGCATGCCGCCCGGGCAGCGCGCCACCCACGAGGCGCCCTGCTCGCTCAACGACTGCCACAAGGCCGACGTACCGGCCTCCACCAGATGCACCATCGGCAGGCGCGGCAGCTGTTCGCCCAGCCAGCGCACGCGCGCTTGCAGCGCCGGGCCGGCATCCGCCAGACCCGCCGCGCCGGGCGCGAACGAGGTCAACATGCCGTGGGCCAACGCCAGCTGCTGCGCGGGCGCGGCCAGGGCCACGCCACGGTCGCTCATCAGCAGCGACCCCATCAACACACCACCCGGCAAACCTTCGCCCTTCATGCTGGTCTTGCCATGCATGGCCAGCAGATGGCGGTTGCAGGTGGCCGAAAATTCACGTCGCACCATGGCCAGCGGGTCGTCGCCCAACGCCGCCAGACTGGCGCCCGCGCCGTCGCCGACATAGTCGCGCCAGGACGCCCGGGCTTGTACGCAGGCCGGATCGCTGTCCAGCATGGCAATCGTATCGTCCAGATTTTGTGCGGCGGCGATCGACGCCGATCCGCCTTGCGGGCGCAGGATGGCCGAGGCCAGCAATTGGCGGCGGCGGGCAGGATCAACGGCATCGGCCTCGCGCGCGGCCGGCACCAGCGACGCCAGGTCCGCCTCGCTGGGCGTGTACAGGGCGCGCGCGCGCTCGACCATGGCAAAGGCCCGGTCGATCAGCACGTCGGCGCGCGCCAGTTCCATATGTTCCGGCACCTTCTGCCCCACCGACATGTAGTGGATGGGCAGGCGGTGGCGGATGGCCGTGTCCAGCGCCGCGCCCAGGCGGGTAGCTTCGTCCAGCTTGGTGATGATGCAGCCGGCCACGTCTTCGCCCACGCCGTTGCGGTAGGCGTGCGCCACTTCGTCCAGCGTGTCGCCCTGGCTGGCGGCGTTCAGCACCAGCAGGCGGCGCACGGGCTTGCCGGCGCTGGTCAACATCGCGGCCTGCTCGGCCACCAGGCGGTCGCGCTGGCTGATGCCGGTGGTGTCGATCAGCACGATCTTGCGGTTGCCCAGTTCGGCAAGAATGCGGCGCAGTTCGCCGGCGTCGCGCACGGAATGCGCGGGCACGCCCATCAGCCGGCCGTAGATCTGCAATTGTTCCAATGCGCCGATCCGGAACAGGTCGGTCGTCAACATCGCGACCTGATCGCGGCCTTCGCGGGCTACGCAACGGGCGGCCAGCTTGGCCAGCGTGGTGGTCTTGCCGACGCCCGTCGGGCCGACCAGCGCGTACACGCCGCCGGCCAGGAATTCGTCTTCGGAGGCCACCACGGGCAGGTGGGTAACCAGTTCATTGCGGGCCCACGCCTGCGCGGCGTCGGACGACAGCCCTTGCGGCAGGCGGTCCACCAGCGTGCGCACCAGCTTTGTGCTGAACCCGGCATCCAGCAGGCTGCGGAACAGCGCGGCGGCGGCGGCTTCACGAGTCGCGCCGGGGCGGCCACCCCAAAGCAGTCCGTCCATCCGCGTTTCCAGCGCGCCGCGCAAGGCGCTGATGGCGTCCTGCAAGCCGGCCGTGGTGTCCGGAGGCAACGACGGCGGTGCCTGACGCAACGGCGCATCCGGCATGCGCGCCATGGACGGCGCGGGTGCGGACGCAGCGGCTGCGGTGACCGCGGCGCGCGCGGTGGTCGAAGACGCGGCGGGTGCGGCGGCCGGGGATGAGACGGGCGCATAAGCGGCGGGTGCAGCGGCCGGGGATGCGGCGGGCGCATAAGCGGCGGGTGCGGCGGCCGACGATGCGGCGGGCGCATAAGCGGCGGGTGCGGCGGCCGGGGATGCAGCGGGCGCATAAGCGGCGGGTGCGGCGGCCGAGGACGCGGCGGGCGCATAAGCGGCGGGTGCGGCGGCCGAGGACGCGGCGGGCGCATAAGCGGCGGGTGCATTGGCCGACGATGCAGCATGCGCGGGGGCCGACGATGCGGGCGAATACGCGGCGGGTATCGCGGCGGAAGTCGCAGCGAGCGGCGACGCGGCAGCCATCGGCGTGGCGTGCGTCGGCGCGCCTGGACGGGCGGGTGCCAGGGCCGGCAGCTCGACGCGGGTCGCGGCGCCTACCAGCGGGGTGACCGGCGTGGAAACCGGTTGCGAAGCAACAGGTTGCGCGGCCGACGATTGCGCAGTCGCGGGTTGCAGCGGCGTGGGATACGACGCCGCCAACGGCATCGCTGCCGAACTCGCCTCAGCGGGCGAGCCTTCTTCTTCCGGCTGCGCCGACGAGGCAAATGCCGATTGATACGCGGCAATCGAACGCGACGGCGTCGTGTAGCCGGGTTGCGGCATGGCGGGCGGCGCCGCCGTGTAGGGGCGCGCTTCTTGCCGCTCGGGCGCGGCGCCATAAGCTGCGGGGGGCTGCGCGTCATAAGCTGCGGGGGACTGCGCGCCGTAAGGTGCAGCGGGCTGCGCGCCATAACGTGCAGTGGGCTGCGCGCCATAAGCTGCAGTGGGCTGCGCGCCGTAAGGTGCAGCGGGCTGCGCGCCGTAAGGTGAGACCGCCGGCCCCTGCGGACGCGAACCCGAAGGCGCGGCAGCCGCGGCCCCGGACGCCCCAGCGTGCGACGACATATCGCGTTGCGGCGTGTCCGACGCAGAATCCTCGAACGCGCCGTCCAACGTGGCCAGCACTTCCACCCCGCCGTCCACGCTGCGGTTCGATACGATCAGCGCGTCCGGCCCCAGGGCCAGGCGCACCTGGCGCATCACGTCACGGCTGTTGGCGCCTACAAAGCGGCTTATCTTCATTACCCATTACTCCCGCCGATCAGCGCGGTCACGCGGACCATGCGCTCATCCGGTATTTCCGTATTCGACAACACGCCCAGCTGCGGCAAATGGTGGCGCAGGAAGCGCGACAGCGGCGCGCGCAAGACTGGCGACACCAGCAGCACCGGCGCATTGCCCTGCGCTTCCTGGCGCTCGACCGCCGCCTGCGTTTCGCGCAGCAGCGTGTCGGCCAGGCCGGGCTCCAGGCCGCCGCTGGTCGTCATTGCCTGCGACAGCACGCGTTCCAGCTTCACGTCCAGCCCAATGACCCGCAACTCGCCTTCGCCCGGAAACCACTGCTGCGTAATCGCGCGGCCGAGCGAGCGGCGCGTCAGCATAATCAATTCGTTGATGTCGGGTTGACCGCCCGTGGCGGCCGCCTGCGCCGCCAGGCGCGGGCCGTGCTCGGACAGCGTATCGATAATGGTGCGCATGTCGCGGATCGGCACTTCTTCCGACAGCAAGCCTTGCAGCACCTTCTGCAACGCCGTCAGCGACAGCGTCTTGGGCACCAGGTCTTCCACCAGCTTGGGCGCGTCGCGGCCGATGCGGTCCAGCAACTGCTGCACTTCCTGGCGACCCAGCAGGTTCGAACCGTGGCGGTGCATCAGGTGATTCAAGTGCGTGGCCACCACCGTGCCCGCGTCCACCACCGTGTAACCAGCCACCTGCGCCTGATCGCGCAAGCCCCCGTCGATCCACAGCGCCGGCAAGCCGAACGCCGGATCGGTGGTGGGCGTGCCCTTGATCTGGATGGTGACGCCGCCCGGGTCGATGGCCAGCCACTGGCCCGGCATCGCCACGCCATGGCCCACTTCCACACCGGACAGCAGGATGCGGTAATCGTTGGGCTTCAGTTCCAGGTTGTCGCGAATGTGCACGACAGGCGGCAAGAAGCCCACGTCCTGCGCAAACTTCTTGCGCAGGCTGCGGATGCGATGCAACAGCTCGCCGTTCTGCGCGTGGTCCACCAGCGGGATCAGGCGATAGCCCACTTCCAGCCCCAGTTGGTCCACCATGGACACATCGTCCCAACTGGCTTCGGCGGCTGCCGCCTGCGCTTGTGTGATCGCGGCCGGCGGCACCACTTCGGCGGCTTGCGCGGCCGCCAGGCGCCGCTTGTGCAAGGCCCAGCCACCGTAGCCCAGCGCGGCGGCCAGCGTCAGGAACGCCACATGGGGCATGTTGGGGATCAGGCCCATGATGCCGATGATGCCGGCCGTCAGGAACAGCACGGCCGGGTTCGAGAACAGCTGGCTCATGATCTGCTGGCCAACGTCCTGGTCGGTCGACACGCGCGACACCACCACACCGGCCGCCGTCGAAATCACCAGCGCCGGAATCTGCGCGACCAGGCCGTCACCGATGGTCAACAGCGTGTAGACGCGGCCCGACTCGGCCATCGACATATCGTGCTGGGCCACGCCCACGATCAGGCCGCCGATCACGTTGATCACCATGATCAGCAGGCCCGCAATCGCATCACCGCGCACGAACTTGCTGGCGCCGTCCATCGAGCCGAAGAAGTCGGATTCCTGGGACACTTCGGCGCGGCGCTTGCGCGCTTCGTCTTCGCCGATCAGGCCCGCGTTCAGGTCGGCGTCGATGGCCATCTGCTTGCCGGGCATCGCGTCCAGGGTAAAGCGCGCGCCCACTTCGGCAATCCGGCCCGCACCCTTGGTGATAACGATGAAGTTGATGATGGTCAGGATCACGAACACGATGATCCCGACCGCAAAGTTGCCGCCCACCAGGAAGTGGCCAAACGCCTCGATCACCTTGCCCGCCGCGTCGGGGCCGGTGTGGCCGTGCAGCAGCACGACGCGGGTGGACGCCACGTTCAGCGACAGGCGCAGCAACGTTGCAAACAGCAGCACGGCCGGAAAGGCGGCAAAGTCCAGCGGCTTGCGCGTGAACATGGCCACCAGCAGGATCATTACCGACAGCGCAATGTTGAAGGTGAACAGCAGGTCGAGCAGGAACGTGGGCAGGGGCAGCACCATCATGCCCAGCACCATCACGATCAGGATCGGGCCTGCCAGAAGCCGCGCATGGCCGGCCCCGCTACTCTTCAACATGGTGAGCAAAGCGCTCATACCTTAGACTCCTTGTGCTGCGGTTTTTGCTTGCGGGTCCAGCTCGGCGGGCACGGCCAGGCGGGTCGGAGCCGTCGGTTGGACGCCCCATCCCGACCGCCACGAACGCAGCTGGAAGACCCACGCCAGCACTTCCGCCACCGCGGTATATAGCTCGGCCGGGATTTCCTTACCCAGGTCGACGTGTTGATGCAATGCGCGCGCCAACGGCGGCGCTTCCAATGTGGGAATGCGGTTTTCAGCAGCCAGTTCGCGGATCTTGGCCGCGATCAGGCCGGTGCCCTTGGCGATCACGCGCGGGGCGCCGCTTTTGTCCTCGTCGTACTTGAGCGCCACGGCGTAGTGGGTCGGGTTGGTCACGACCACATCCGCCTTGGGCACTTCCGACATCATCCGGCGCCGCGCCGCCTGGCGCTGCTGCTGCCGGATACGCGCCTTCACGTGCGGATCGCCTTCGCTTTCCTTGTGTTCCTGGCGCACATCCTCTTTGGACATGCGCAGCTTTTTCAAATGGCTCCAGATCTGCCATGGCACATCCAGCAGCACAATCACCAGCAGCGAGGACACGATCAACGCGCAGCAGATCGCCACCAGCGACAGCGCCTTGATCAGCGCGGCCGACGGGGCCACGTGCATCAGGCCCAGCATGTCGTCGTGGTAGCGCCAGATGACCCAGACGGCCACGCCGCCCACCAGCAACGCCTTGGCCAGCGCCTTGATCAGTTCCACCACCGTCTGCGACGAGAACATCCGCTTCAGGCCGGCGAACAGGCTCAGCTTCGAAAAATTGGCTTGCAGCGGCTTGCCGGAAATCACGATGCCGCCCAGCAACACGCTGGACAGCACGGCCACCACCGCCAGCACGCCGAATACGGGCAGCAAGGCGGTCAGGGCGTGGCCGAAGCCGATCACGGCCTGCTCCACCATCACGCCCGGGTCCGTCACGATGCGCTGGTCGAAGGCCAGGCCGTTGTGCAGCACGCCGCTCATGCCCTGGTACAGCGAACCGCCCAGCGCCCAGATCACCCCGACACCGGCGGCCAGCATCATGAACGTTCCCAGTTCGCGGGAACGCGCAATCTGCCCCTCCTCGCGCGCCTTTTCCAGGCGCCTGGGAGAGGCTGCTTCTGATTTCTCGAGGTCGCTTTCTTCAGCCATGCTCTGCGGTGTCGTTGCGGCTCGCGGATTTTCGGATTACGAGCCGCCCGCCGAGATTCTAGGATCGCCCGGGGTTGGGCGATAAGCCAAGAAGCGGGAAGAAAGCGGCGCTATTCGCCGTTGCGCCCGATGGCGGGCGCGCGGCCCCCGTCCAGCGCTGCCTGGAAGCGCACGTAGTCCAGCCCGATACGGACGGCGCCCCAGTGTTCCGACCCCAGATAAAGCGGGACGGAAATGTCGTTGACGATCTCGCCGGTATCCCGAGAATAGGTCTGGAACAGCATCGCGCCGGTATTGGCCGCCAGCCGCGCGCCCACCGGATCGTCAAAGATGCGCTTGTGCCGCGACCGCGCGATGTCCTGCTGCGGGTCGCCCGTGGGCGGATGCGAAAAGCGCCCGTTGTGGGCCGGCGCATAGCCGCGCGCATCCACCACCAGCGTGTAGATGCCGCCGGGCACGGCGTCCAGCACCTCGTCCAGCAACTGCGTCAGGGCGTCGTCGATGGCCCGGTCGTAACGCGTGTGGTAGCGCGGCGGCTCGCTGCCCGCGATGCGCTGGTAATGGCGGTCGAACACATCCACGCCCCGGCGCCGGGCGTCGTCCAGCAAGCGCGTGGCTGCATCGCGGAAACTCTCGACCGCCTCGCACAACTGGTCAAAGGCAGTGCGGCCGGTGCGCACGTCCGCCAGCACTTCCTGCACGCTTTCGGTCTGGCGGCGGATGCGGTCGATCTCGTCCGACATGCTGCCCACCCGGCCCAGCACATCGGCGCTCAAGGCGGCGATGCGGCTCACTTCCTGGCTCATGCCGTGGTTGGTGGCGTCGACGTCGCCGATGGCCTGCACAACTTCGTTCACTTGCAGGTTCATGCTGCCGAAATCGCGCACGAAGCGTTCGAAGTCGGTGCAGGTGCGGTCCAGCACCGCGCCGGACGCGTCCACATCTTCGCGCAGCGTGCCGGTTTGGCGCTGGGTGGTGTCCACCAGGTCCAGCATTTCAACCGTATGCCGGCCGATATCGTTGGTGGCGGCGTTCACGCGCTCGGCCAGCCGCCCCACTTCGCTGGCCACCACCGCAAAGCCCCGCCCCGCGTCCCCTGCCCTGGCCGCTTCCACGCCCGCATTCAAGGCCAGCAGCTGCGTTTGCAGGGCAATGTCCTTGATGAGCTTGCTGATGTCCGCGACCGAACGCGCGCGCAGGGTCAGCTGACCCACTACTTCGGTAAACGCGGCCATCTCGCGCGTCATGCGGTCGACCCGGGATTTGACGTCGGACAGCTCGGACAGCGCCGCTTCGGCCGCATGCAGGTTCTTGCCGGATACGTCGGCAATCTGGCGTGCATGTTCGGATGTGGATGCGGACAACGCGGCAATCTGCGCGCCGCTGTCCGCCAGCGCACCCGCCGCCCGCGCCTGCTCTTGCGCCAAGACCGAACAGCGCCCCGCCTGGTATTGCGTGCGGGCCGCGTTCAACGCGATTTCAATGCTGGATTGTCTGACGGTGACCACGCGCCCGCGCATGCGCGACAGGAAACGATGCAGGGGAAATACCGCGGGACTTAAGGAAAAGGTGCGTTCCGACAGCGTGCCGTCGCCCCGGTTCAAGCGGCGTAACAGTGCCCACATGCCGCCGAGGCGGAATACGGATCTGGCCATGATGGACCTCCTTGTGCTGGCCCGGACCGCCTTCTGTGGGCGTCCGTTGCCTGGCGCGCGGCGCGCGCCTTGTCTCGTACTGCAAGGCCCCCCTGCTTATTCTTCTATGCACGCGCCGCCGGCGGCCAGGCCGGGCGGCGCGATGGGTCGATCAGAACCCCAGGCTGGCCAGCAGGTCGTCGACCTGGTCCTGGCTGGTCACCACATCGGTCTTGCCCTGCGGACTGATCTGCGGACCGTTCAACAGGCTGTTGGCCTCGTCGCGGCGTTCCTGCGGCACATTGTCCAGCAACACCTGCAACAGCTCGCGCTCAATCGCGCCGACCACGTCCATCATGCGCATGATGACCTGGCCCGTCAGGTCCTGGAAATCCTGCGCCATGATGATTTCCATCAGCTTGGACTGGGTCTGCTGCGTCTGCTTGGGCACGTCCGCCAGGAAGGCGCGCGTGTCCTTGACCAGTTCACGCGCTTCGGGCATTTCCAGCGGCTGGTCGTACCATTGCTGCCAGCGGCTATCCAGCGCCTGCGCCGAACGCGACATGCCGTCCTGGATGGGGCCGGCCTGCTCGGTAGCGTTCAGCACGCGGTTGGCGGCCTGCTCGGTCATCTGCGCCACGTAGCGCAAGCGATCGCGCGCATCGGGGATGGCGTTGGCGGCGTCTTTGATGGCCTGATCCAGCCCAAGCTCGCGCATGCTGTCGCGCAACATACGCGTCAACGAGGCGATCCGGTGAATCAGGTCAGGATTTTCCCCAGCGGGTTCTACATGTTCCGTTGTGCTCATTGCACACCTCAGCCCGCAATTTTCTCGAAGATCTTGGTGAGCTTTTCTTCCAGCGTTGCCGCGGTGAAAGGCTTGACCACGTAACCGTTGGCGCCGGCCTGGGCCGCCGCGACGATGTTTTCCTTTTTGGCTTCAGCCGTCACCATCAGCACCGGCAACGAAGCCAGCGATGCGTCGGCGCGGATCTGCTTGAGCATTTCCAGGCCGTCCAGGTTGGGCATGTTCCAGTCGGACACGACGAATTGGAAGCCGCCGTTACGCAGCTTTTCCAGACCGATCGCGCCGTCTTCGGCCTCGTCGACGTTCTCGAAACCCAGCTCTTTGAGCAGGTTGCGGATGATTCGTCGCATGGTGGGGAAGTCATCCACCACCAGAATCTTGATGCCCTTGTCTACCATCTTTCACTCCAGAAGAAATTTGCTTGAGATCGATCGGGGTGCAGTCGCGTCACACGCGGTGCCCACGGTCGCCCAGGCGAGTCAGAATGCGTTCGCTAATCGCCGACAGCGTCACCACTTCGTCGGCTGCGCCAATGGCAATGGCCTCGCGCGGCATGCCGAACACCACGCAGCTGGCTTCGTCTTGCGCGATGGTGTGCGCGCCCGCGCGGTGCATGGCCAGCATGCCCGCCGCGCCGTCCTTGCCCATGCCGGTCAGGATGACGCCGATGGCGTTCTTGCCCGCGGCCACGGCAGCGGAATTGAACAACACGTCCACCGACGGGCGGTGGCGGTTGACCGGTTCGCTGGCTTCCAGTTCGATCACATAGTTGGCGCCGCTACGGCCCAGGCGCATGTGCGTGTCGCCGCCCGGCGCCAGATACACGTGGCCCGGCAGCACGCGGTCGCCATGGACGGCTTCGCGCACCGTGACGGCGCACAGCGCATCCAGCCGCTGCGCGAACGAGCGCGTGAAGCCGGCGGGCATGTGCTGCGTAATAAGAATGGCGGGGCTGTCCGGCGGCAAGGGTTGCAGGACTTCGCGGATGGCCTCGGTGCCGCCCGTGGAGGCGCCCACAATCACCAGCTTTTCCGAGCTGGCCAGCGGCCGGCGCAACATCGGCGCGGGCGCTGCCGGCGCGGCGTGCGGCGTGGGCGCGCGCAGCTTGGCGCGCGAGGCGGCACGGATCTTGTCGGCGATGATCTCGGTGTATTCCAGCAGGCCGTCGCGAATGCCCAGCTTGGGCTTGGTCACGAAGTCGATGGCGCCCAGTTCCAGCGCGCGCAGCGTGATTTCACCGCCGCGCTCGGTCAGCGACGACACCATCACCACCGGCATCGGCCGCAGACGCATCAGCTTTTCCAGGAAATCCAGCCCGTCCATGCGGGGCATTTCCACGTCCAGCGTCAGCACGTCGGGGTTGTGGCGCTTGATCAGGTCGCGCGCCACCAACGGGTCGGGCGCGGTCGCAACCACTTCCATGTCCGGCTGGCTGTTGATGATTTCGGTCATCAGCCCGCGCACCAGCGCGGAGTCGTCTACACACAAAACGCTTATTTTTTTCATTGTTTGCTGCCTCGACCCGTTCAGGCCTTACTCGCACATTCGTAGACGGTCTGCCCGCGCAGACGAAAATCACGGCTGATGTAGGTGAAGTTCTCGGAGTGCCCCGCAAACAGCAGGCCGCCCGGCTTGAGCAGCGGCGCAAAGCGCTCCAGGATCTTCGCCTGTGTCGGCTTGTCGAAATAAATCATGACGTTGCGGCAGAAAATCACGTCGAACTTTTCGTTGATCGGCCAGCTGGGCGCCAACAGGTTCAACGTTTCGTACCGCACCATGTCGGCAATCTCGGGGCGCACGCGGACCTGGCCGGCGTTGGCGCCACGGCCCTTCAGGAAGAAGCGGCGCAGGCGCTCGTCTTCCATCTTGGCCACGCGTTCGGCCGGATACACGGCGGCGCGCGCGCGGTTCAGCACGTTGGTGTCGATGTCGGTGGCCAGCACCGTGGACGATGCGGCGCGCGGGCCCAGGGCCTCGACCAGCGTCATCGCAATCGAATAAGGTTCTTCGCCCGTGGACGCCGCACAGCACCACACCGACACCGGGCCGCCGCGCTTTTGGGCGAAGTCGGCCAGGATGGGAAAGTGATGCGACTCGCGGAAAAACGCCGTCAGGTTGGTCGTCAACGCATTGACGAATTCTTCCCACTCGTGCGCGTCGGGCTCGTTTTCCAGCTGGTCCAGATAGCTGCCGAAGTCGTGGCGGCCCAGCGCGCGCAAGCGTCGGGCCAGGCGGCTGTAGACCATTTCACGCTTGTGCGTGCCCAGCGAGATGCCCGCGCGCGCGTGGATCATCTTGCGGACGCGGGAAAAGTCCGCGTCACGAAAATCGAATTGGCGGTCCACCGAGATGGACGGCGCCTGGGTTGCCGCAGTTGCCACGCGATTCCTCAGTGCCCAAGCGCAAACGCGTCAGGCGCTTGCAAACGAGAGTCTTCATCGGACGGGCGCACCGAAGACAGGCGATGCGCCGGTACTTCGATGACTTCGCCCGCATTGATCTTGAACACCGCCACGGCTTCCGCCAGGCGTTGGGCCTGCTCTTGCAGCGAGCCCGCCGCGGCGGCAGCTTCTTCCACCAGCGCCGCGTTCTGCTGCGTGACTTCATCCATCTGCGACACGGCGCGGTTGACCTGGTCGATGCCGCTGGATTGTTCTTCCGAGGCCGCCGAGATCTCGCCCATGATGTCCGTCACGCGCTTTACCGACGCGACGATTTCCTGCATGGTCGCACCCGCGCGTTCCACCTGCTGCGAACCGGCGCCCACCTTGCTGACCGAGTCTTCGATCAGGCCCTTGATTTCCTTGGCGGCCTGCGCGCTGCGCTGGGCCAACGAGCGCACTTCGCCCGCCACCACCGCAAAGCCCTTGCCCTGCTCGCCCGCGCGCGCCGCTTCCACGGCGGCGTTCAGCGCCAGGATGTTGGTCTGGAAGGCGATGCCGTCGATCACGGAAACGATTTCGGAAATCTTGCGCGAGCTGGCCGAGATGTCGTGCATGGTGTTCACCACTTCCGACACCGCCGAACCGCCCCGCTCGGCCACGTCCGACGCACTGGCGGCAAGCTGATTGGCCTGGCGCGCGTTGTCGGCGTTTTGCTTGACGGTGGACGCCAGCTGTTCCATCGACGCGGCGGTTTCTTCCAGGGACGCCGCTTGCTGTTCGGTGCGGCTGGACAGGTCCGTGTTGCCGGCCGCGATTTCATGCGAGCCCACGTTGATTTCGTCCACGCCCCGACGCACGGTCGACACCGTGCGCGTCAGGCTTTCCTGCATGCGCTTCAAGGCGGCAAACAGCTGGCCGATTTCATTGGTGTTGCGCACGTCCACGCGCGCGGTCAGGTCGCCGCCCGCGATGCGGTCAAAGTGATGACCGGCCTCTTTCAGCGGCAGCAGCACGCGGCGGCGCAGGAAGATATAGGTGGCGAACACCAGCAGCGCGGCGATCACGCCACCGGCGGCCACGGCGATCAATACAAATTGGTAACGCACCTGCGCCACTTCGTGCGCGTCCAGCATCTTGCTGGCGCGCCAGAAATCAAAGCCTTCGACGGCGCGGGCAAAGCGCCCTTCCAGCGCGTCCTGCACCGTCTGCACCTGCTTCTGGTAGGCCGGCATGTCGGCCTTTTCCAGCGCGGCGACCAGCGGGGTCAAGCCCTGCTGCACCAGCGCGGCGTACGACGCTTCAATCTCTTTGAGCGGTTCGGCCGCATCCGCCGGCTGCGGCAGGCTCTTGTAATACTCGTATTCCGCCTGGCCCTTGTTCATGGACGCCTTGGCGCGTTCCAGCAAACCGGTGGCTTCCGCCGACAAACCCTGCGTCAGCAAGGTGGCCTGGCCCACGCTGCCCACGATGTCCGCATAATTTGCGGTCGCGGCGCGGCCCAGGCCGTTCATCGTGTCCTTGTAGCTGGATACGACGCGGCCCACCGCGTCGTCCAGTTCCTGCGATTGCTTGATCTGGGCAAGGGTGCCATTGCTGATGCGCAGGGACAACACGCCCAGCGCCGCCCCGATCACCAACATGAAGGAGAAGAACGCCAGCACCCACAACAGGCTGCTGCGTATCGTCATGTTCGCGAAAAACTTGCGCATCTCAAGAACCACCCTTTGACTGCAATCGTTAAAGGAAAGCGCCACATCGGATTGAATATGGCGCCTCTACCCCGCGTTCCGGCCGGATTCCGATCAGGAAGCGACCTTCTCCACCAGCGCCATTTCATCGCTGGTCATCATCTTTTCGATGTCGACCAGGATCAGCATGCGTTCGTCCACCGTGCCCAGACCGGTCAGGTATTCGGTGGACAAGGTGGCGCCGAATTCCGGTGCCGGACGAATCTGGCCGGCGTTCAACATCAGCACGTCGGACACGCCGTCAACCACGATGCCGACAACGCGGCGATCCAGGTTGAGGATGATGACAACGGTCTGCTCGTTGTAGTCGACGCGACCCAGGTTGAACTTTATGCGCAGGTCCACGATCGGGACGATGATGCCGCGCAGGTTCGTCACGCCTTTGATGAACGTGGGAACGTTGGCGATACGGGTCACCGTGTCGGCGTCGTAGCCGCGGATTTCCTGCACCTTCAGGATGTCGATGCCGTACTCTTCGTCGCCCAGCGTGAAGACGAGGAATTCGCTGCCGACATCTTCGTTGCGCGCGGATTGCGCTTGCGGTTTGGCTGCCATGATTTTTTATTGCTCCATCAATTCAGAATGGCTTCGGGCTGCGACCAACGCTCACGGTTGGCGCGCGCAAGCGCAAATACGTCGACAATCAGGGCCACGCTGCCATCACCCAGGATGGTGGCGGCCGAGATGCCAGGCACCTTGCGGTAGTTGGATTCCAGGTTCTTGACCACCACCTGGTGCTGGCCGATCAGGTGATCCACCAGCAGCGCAAAACGGCGGTCTTCGGCTTGCATGATGACCGCGATGGCCTGCGTGGGATCGGTCTGCGCCTGCGCAACCGAGAACACGCGGTGCATCTCGACCAGCGGCAGGTATTCGCCGCGCACATGCATCACGCGTTCGTTGCCCGCCACCGAGTAGATCTGGTCGTTGGTCGGTTGCAGCGATTCGGTAACGTGGTTCAGCGGCAGGATGAAGGTTTCTTCGCCCACCCGAACCGACATGCCGTCCAGAATGGCCAGCGTCAGCGGCAGCACGATGCGCGTGGTGGTGCCGTTGCCCGGCTCGCACGACAGCTGCACGTGGCCGCCCATGTCTTGGATGTTGCGGCGCACGACGTCCATGCCCACGCCGCGGCCCGAGATGTCCGTGACCTTTTCGGCCGTGGAGAAACCCGGCGCGAAGATCAACTGCCAGATTTCATCGTCAGGCGAATTCTCGTTGACGGCCAAACCTTGCGCCATCGCCTTCTTCAGGATCTTTTCGCGGCTCAGGCCACCGCCGTCATCGCTGACTTCGATGACGATGTTGCCGCCGTTGTGTTGCGCGGACAGCACCAGCTGGCCAACCGGGTCCTTGCCGGCGGCGATACGCTTTTCGGGCGTTTCGATGCCGTGGTCCAGGCTGTTGCGCACCAAGTGCGTCAGCGGGTCGATGATGCGTTCGATCAGGCTCTTGTCCAGCTCGGTCGCGCGGCCGTAGGTCTGCAATTCGATCTGCTTGCCCATCTTGCCGGCGATATCGCGCACCAGACGCGGGAAGCGGCTGAACACGTAGTCCATCGGCATCATGCGGATCGACATCACCGCTTCCTGCAAGTCGCGGGCGTTGCGTTCCAGCTGTTCCATGCCGTTGAGCAGGCGGTCGTGCAGCACCGGGTCCAGCGTGGACGCGGTCTGCGCCAGCATGGCTTGCGTGATGACCAGCTCGCCCACCAGGTTGATGACCTGGTCGACTTTCTCAACGCCCACCCGAATCGACGTGGATTCCTTGTCGGCATGCGCGGGCGCAGCCGGACGCGAGGCGCGGGCGGCGGCTTGCGTGATGGCTTCGGCCGCGGCGGCGGTGTCGGCGACCGACGGCACGGGCTCGGCGGCGACGGGCGCCGGGGCGGCTGCCGGTGCCACGGCCACGGGTTCGGCCACGGGCGCGGCGGCCTGGGCGGCGGGCGCGGCTTCGCGGGTGATGGACAACTGGTCGCCGTCAACGATGAAGCAGCACACCGCTTCGATATCGTCCGGCGTGCACGTGCTGTCCATCCACACGGTCAAGGCGCCGTTGGCACGTTCGCTGGCGCGCACGTTGCCCAGGTTGCCCATTTCTTCGAGCAGCGACGCGGCGTCCTTGTCGGACACCTTGGTGATCCTGACCTTGAGCGGCAAGTCGCCGGCGTCAGCCGCCGGCGTCTGTACGGGTTCGGGCGCGGGGGCCGGCGCAGCGGCGACAGGCGCGGGCGCAGGGGCCACGACGGGCGCGGGGGCCACCGGCGCGGCCACGGCCGCCGCGGGGTCCTTATGCTCCAGCGCCAGCTGCCTCAATACGGCGCAGATCCGCTCAAACACGGCTTCATCGGGCTCTTCGGAGGCCCGATAGGCATCCAGTTGGCTTTTGAGCACGTCTTTCGTTTCCAAGAAGATATCAATCATGTCCGTGCGCAGCGCCATTTCGCCGCGACGGATTGCGTCAAGAAGGTTTTCAAGCAGGTGGGTGGTGCCCGCCAGCTGCGTAAAACAGCCGAATGTCGCCGCGCCGCCCTTGATCGAGTGCGCTGCGCGGAAGATGGCATTGAGCTGTTCAATGTCGGGAGACCCTACGTCGAGCTCCAGCAGCAGCTGCTCCATCTGCGCGAGCAGCTCATCCGCCTCGTCGAAAAAGGTCTCGTAAAACTGACTGAGGTCCAAACCAGAACTCATGACCCGTACGCCTTCATAAATGAACCTGCTTTACGCGCCGGCCTGCTCATCGAGCAGCTCGGTCGCCAATTCCACCAGCACATCGGGGTCGACTGGCTTGGACAGCCAGCCACAAACGCCCAGATCCCGAGCGGCCATCTTGCTACCCACATCGTCTTCGGTGGTCAGCACCAGCACCGGCACATCCAGGTACTGGTCCAGCTCACGCAGGCCTTGAATCAATTCAAGCCCACCCTTGACGGGCATATTCCAGTCGCTGACCACGAGGTCCACCGGATGGCTCTTGGCCACCTCCAGCGCTTCCTGACCGTTGCCGGCCGTCAACACTTTCCACCCCGCGCCCGTCAACGTCGCCTGGACGATCATCCGCATCGTCGCCGAGTCGTCCGCCACCAGAATCGTTGCCGCCATTGCTATCGAACCCCCTGAACCGGCGGCGCGTTCGCCGCTTCGCCTTGATTGGTTGCCGTCGCGGCCTGGGCGGCGGCTTGCACCGCCTCCACGGCCGTCCCCACCTCGCGAGCATCTTTGGCGCTTACGTCCGCGGCTGCGGCGTTCTCGTTTTCGATGCGCTTCTGGGTGTTCATATTGAGCACCACGAGGCTGATACGTCTATTAACGGCTGCATACGGATCATCTTTAACCAGACTCATGCTGGAAGACAGACCCTGGATGCGCATGACCTTGCTTTCGCTCATGCCGCCGGCCACCAATTCCTGACGCGAGGCATTGGCGCGGTCCGCCGACAATTCCCAGTTGCTATAGGCGCGCTCACCGCGCGCGTACTGCGAGGCGTCGGTGTGGCCCGAGATACTGACGCGGTTGGGCAGCTCGTTCAGCACCGGCCCCAGTTCGCGCAGGATGTCGCGCATGTACGGCTGCACTTCGGCGCGGCCGGTGGCGAACATCGGGCGGTTCTGGTTGTCGATGATCTGGATGCGCAGGCCCTCGGTCGTCAAGTCGATCAGCAGCTGCGGCCTGAAGCTTTTCAGGACGGGGCTGGTCTCGATGACGTTTTCAAGGCGGCGCTTCAGGTTTTCCAGGCGGTGCTGTTCGCGCCGTTCGGCGTCGCCCATGGGTTGGGATTCGACCCGGTTGCCCTGCCCTTTGCGCACATCGCCCTCGCTGCGCAAGGGGTCGCGGCCGCCGCCGGGCACGGCGCTGGTCTCGGCCGAGCTGCTGGGCCCGCCCGTGATCGCCACGCGCAGCGGCATGCGGAAGTATTCCGCGATGCCCTTGAGCTCTTCGCGCGGCACGATGCTGATCAGCCACATCACCAGGAAGAACGCCATCATCGCCGTGATGAAGTCGGCGTAGGCGATTTTCCAGCTGCCGCCATGGTGCCCGCCGCCCTTGACCTTCTTGCGGCGGATCACCACACGGTGGTTGTTTACGGTGCTCATCGCCCGCTCCGTCAGGCCTTGCCGGTCGACTTGGTTTGCCGGACGTGCTCTTCCAGCTCACCAAAGGTCGGACGCACGGACGAGAACAGCACCTTGCGGCCAAATTCCACCGCCAGCTGCGGCGGGTAGCCGTTCATGCTGGCCAGCAGCGTGGTCTTGATGCATTCCAGCACTTTCATGGCCTCGTCATTGCGGCGCTCGACCCGCGAAGCCAGCGGCCCCACGAAACCGTACGCCAGCAAGATGCCCAGGAACGTGCCCACCATGGCCTTGGAGATCAGGTCGCCCAGAATGGCGGGCGGCTGGTCCACGGCGGCCAGCGCCTTGATCACGCCCAGCACCGCGGCCACGATACCGAAGGCCGGCAGGCCGTCAGCCATCTGTTGCAGCGCGTGCGCGGGCACTTCGCGTTCATGGCGATAGGTCTCGATTTCCTCGTCCATGAGCGTCTCGATTTCAAACGAGCTCATGTTGCCGCTGATCATGATGCGCAGGTAGTCCGTAATGAACTCCATGAGCTTCGCGTCTTTGGCAATGCGCGGATATTCGCTGAAGATCGGGCTGGAAGCCGGGTCCTCAATATGCGATTCGATGGCCATCAGGCCTTCACGGCGCGCTTTATTCAACAACACGTACAGCAGAGCCATCAGCTCCATGTACACGTCCTTGCTGTAGCGCGAGCTTTTAAGCGCGTCGGGCAGCGCCTTCTTGACCAGCATCAGCGATTTTTTGCTGTTGCCGGCAAGAAAAGCCCCAAAGGCCGCACCAAAAATCAGTGTCAGCTCGAAGGGCTGGTAAAGCGCGCCCAAATGGCCGCCCAGCGCTATAAAGCTGCCGACGACCGACACGATCACCACGAGAAAACCGATAACAATCAACACATCAGGCCCCTGCCAACGAAGTCTAAAACTGGCGTCAATGATCCCCTGTTCCCCCCGACCCAAAAAGGCGGGTTACGGGGAGTTTTCCAGGGCTTTTGATGTATTTGGACGCGCGCCTGGCGCGTCCGGGTCACGGACGGGCAGCGCCGAGCGCGGGCACCGGACGGGTGCCGGCACGGGCTTTGGCCGCCGCGCGCGTCTTGCCGGCGCGAGGAGGCGGGCGGCAGATCGCGCACACGAAATCCGAGTGCGGATCGTGGGCATGGGCGATGAAATGGCCGCCACATTGGCGGCAGGCGGACAGCTGGAGCATGCCGCTGTCAAAGAAGCGCACAAGCATCCAGGCACGAGTGAAGCTCAACACCGGTTCCGAGCTTTCGGCCGTGTCCAGGCCGGCGTTTTCCAGATAAAGGCGGTAGGCGTCGATGATGGCGCGAATGCCTTTGCTGCTGGTGCGCGCGTTCAAGAACGAATAAACGTTGTAGAACAGCGACGAGTGAATATTCGGCAGCCAGGTCATGAACCAGTCCACCGAGAACGGCAGCATGCCCTTGGGTGGCGAGCAGCCGCGGATTTCGCGGTACAAGCGTGCCAGGCGGTCGTGGCTGAGGCTGGTTTCAGCCTCCAGAACCTGAAGCCGCGCTCCCAGGGTAATCATGGAGCTGGCAAGCAGGATGTCGTCCGCTTCCTGAGATACGCTTTTGGAGGCCATTACACGAGTCCGAGTGGGTGTTGGAGCGGCCGTCAGGCCAGTTCTTCTACAGGTTGCTTGGCCAGCAAGATTGTTGCGTGAGCTTGTTGCAGCGCGCCGCCCAGAACATCATGGGTCAGGGCCGACAGCAGGCTGTAGTCATCAAAGCGGAAACGGCACAGCAGCGAGCTCGAGCTGGCCAGCTTGACCAGTTGCGCCGGCGACAGGCGCATCAGGATGTCAGCGACTTCATTGCTGAATCCCAAACGAAACATGGATGCTGCAAAGTCATCACGCAACATACGTTGCGCAAGTAACAGGTATGACAGATTCACTTCGCGAATGTCTGCCAGCAAAGAATTTTCGACTTGTTGCACGCCCTACTCCCTATCCCAATCCCACCCACGGGGGCTCGATAACCAAAAGCACCGGTGTCTTAGTGACACCTGATTGCTGCTGCATCCTGTTTTAATGCGAAATGTATCATTTGTTCGCAATTTAAGTAAAATTTACCACAGGTGATGTCATTTTCTATGACTTATATGACAAATCTTTGTTGATATTGCGCAACCTGTGAGTTTCGATACACATTGACATAGAAACTCGTGACGAATTTACGTCAATTTGGCAAATAAGCATTCAAAACGTTGCGTACTTCCAGGAATGAAATGTTGTGCAGTGCCGACAATGTCACCTTGCCGATCACTAAATCCTGGTCGCTTTAGCGCAGCCGCGCGTTTGTCGACAATGTCGCAAATTGACAACGTCTGACGATGCGTCACGATGGACACCGCCTGACATTCCCGCAATGCCCCACGCAGATGACAGCTTGGTCGAATATGCCCCGCTAGTGCGGAAGCTGGCCCTGCAATTGCTCGCACGGCTACCCGCTAGTGTGGAGCTCGACGACCTGATACAGGCCGGCATGATCGGCCTGCTTGACGCCGTAAGGCGCTATCAGGAAACGGCAGACGCCCAATTCGAGACCTACGCCACGACCCGTATTCGTGGCGCGATGCTGGACGAGCTTCGCGGCCAGGACTGGCTGCCCCGCAGCGTCCGCACCAAGGCGCGCAAGATCGAGCAAGCTATCCAGCAGCTCGAGCAGCGCCTGATGCGCGCGCCTTCCGAAGCCGAGATCGCCGCCCAGCTTGAAATGCCGATCGGCGAATACCAATCGCTGCTGCACGACGCGCAAGGCGTGCAGATCGTGCATTACGAAGACTTCACCACCGAACCCGATTCCGCCTCCGGCCAATCCGACTGGACCGCCACGTTGAACCACGGCTCGGCCGGCGGGAATCCGCTGGATGCGTTACTGGCTGGTGATTTCCGTCAGGCGCTGGTGCAGGCGATTGATGCCTTGCCCGATCGGGAGAAGTTGTTGCTGTCCTTGTGCTACGAGCAGGGGCTGAATCTGAAAGAGATCGGCGCCATCATGAATGTGACAGAGGCACGGGTGTGCCAGTTACGGTCGCAGGCCACGGCGCGGATCCGGGCGAAGCTGAAAGAGATGGCTTGGCAGGACCTGCCGCTGGAAGGGCAGATCGCGCAGATTATTTGATGGGCTATATATAGAACCATCGATGTCGCTTCCAGGACACAACACGAACGGGCGCCGCTGGCGCCCGTTCCCGTTTTGGCGCGTAGCTCAGACGACCGCATCATCAGGCGCCAGCCTTTCGGCCGATACAACAATAAATTCGACTTTCGCGAAATAAGCCTAAAGATTGATTTGCGACTGCCGTAATCCTGACAACGGAGAAATTCGAAGACGCAAGAAAGCGAATTCTCCCGTTAACACGATGGGCGGCCCCGCTGCCCGGTTTGAAGAAGCCTTTCTCTCTTGGGAGCCTAAACATGGCTGCAGTTATCAATACCAACTACTTGTCGCTCGTTGCTCAGAACAACCTGAACAAGTCGCAATCTTCCCTGGGCACCGCCATCGAACGCCTGTCGTCGGGCCTGCGCATCAACAGCGCCAAGGACGACGCCGCCGGTATGGCCATTGCCAACCGCTTCACCGCGAACGTCAAGGGCCTGACCCAAGCCGCTCGTAACGCCAACGACGGTATCTCGCTGGCTCAGACGACGGAAGGCGCCGCCTCCGAAATCAACACCCACCTGCAACGTGTTCGCGAACTGTCGGTACAAGCTTCGAACGGCAGCTACTCGCAAGAACAGCTGAACTCGATGCAAGACGAAATCAACCAACGTCTGTCGGACATCGACCGTATCTCGGAACAAACCGACTTCAACGGCGTGAAGGTTCTGTCGGATTCGGCCAAGCCCCTGACGCTGCAAGTCGGCGCCAACGACGGCGAAACGATCACCCTGAACCTGTCGGAAATCAGCGTCAAGACGCTGGGTCTGGACGGTTTCAACGTCAACGGCTCGGGCGTGACCCAGAACCGTTCGGCTACGGTGTCGGATCTGCAAGCTGCTAGCGGTGTTGCAGGCACCGGAGCTGCAGCCAACGACTGGAAGGTCACGACCAAGCACGAAGCTGTGACAGCCGAGCAAGCCTTTGGCAAGATGCAAAACGGCAACACGATCACCGTCGGCGCCGGCGGTACTGCGGTGGAGTATACGTACAATGCCGCCAATAAGAACTTTACGTTCACGAACTCCGTTGCCGCCGGTACGGCCGCCACCGGCTCGGTGGACAGCTTGGCCAAATCCTTGCGCCCTGCAACCGGCACCGTAACGGGCACCTACAATAATGCGGGCTCCGCATCCACTTCCTTCCAAGTCGACGCCACGGGCAAAGTCACCATCGGCGGGAAGGATGCATATCTCGACGTTGCGGGTAACTTGACGACCAACAACGCCGGCACGACCTCGGCCGCCACGCTTGAAGGCGTGATGCAGGCTGCTGCAGGCGTGACCGGCGCTGGTGGCGAGGCGAGCATCTCCATCGGCGGCAAGACGTACGCCAACAACGCCACTGGCGATGGACTGGAATACACCGACACGATCAGCAGTGACGCGTTGCTGGCGACGGTGAATGCCGATACGTCGGGCAACGTATCGGTCACGCTCGGCCAAGGCATCACCAGCGCCACGTTGGATTTCACGTCTGGTAAATCTACTGACACCTATGTCGATGGCAAGGGTGAATTCACTCGCGTTGACGGTTACGTTACCGACTACACCGTTGACCCTAACACTGGCAAGGTGACCGTCAAGGCAAATGCCGCCACCGGCACCAATGGTGAGGACGCGAGTGCTTATGCCCAGGCTATTGGCACTGAGGTTACTGTGAACAGTTCCGGCAAACTGACCACCGAAACCACCAGCAAAGGAACCAAGACCAGCGACCCGATGAAGACTCTGGACGCAGCGTTCACGAAGCTGGACAAGCTGACCGGTGAACTGGGTGCCGTGCAGAACCGTCTGGAATCGACGATCTCGAACCTGAACAACGTGGTCAACAACCTGTCCAACGCTCGTTCGCGTATTCAAGACGCCGACTACGCCACGGAAGTGTCGAACATGTCCAAGGCTCAGATCCTGCAACAGGCTGGTACCTCGGTTCTGGCGCAAGCCAACCAAGTGCCGCAAACCGTTCTGTCGCTGCTGCGCTAATCGCCGCAACACATTCCGGACATTGTTCGGAAAACACGAAGGCGGTGACCATCCGCAACTCAAGAGGCGCAGCCTTCTGAATATTTCCGTAAGCTCCGTAAGACGGTCAGCAAACCCCCACACGACGATCCTCGTCCACGTGGGGGTTTTTACTTTGGTCGAACGATCCGACTCTATGACTGCGAACACAGCGCAAACAGGTCTGTAGAAATGCGGGGAATTTCCCGTCTTCAACCCGACATTGATGCGCGGTCACTTCAATTAAGCTGGCCGGATCTCAGCTCATCCGAATTTCCCAGCAACCATGGCAAAGTCCGCCCCGCCCACAAGTACCCAAAGCCCCACCGTAGGTAAGGTGCAATTGACGGCCAAGCAGGCGCTAGCGCTAACGAAGCGTGCCCCACAAGATCCGCATGGCTGGAAAGAGCATGGCCGTCATCTATTCAATGCGGACGACCTAGAAGGTGCCAAGGTCGCTCTCGAACGGGCCGCCAAACTCGATCCAACTGACCACGGCATCTGGCTGTTGCTCGGTTACACATTGCTTAATGCTGGAGAAGAATCGCCTGCCATCGCGCGTTTCGAGCACGCCTTGTCTTTACAGAATGACATCTTCGAAGCGCACTTGAACCTGGCCTATCTTTACTTACGCCGCAACGAGACTGGTACCAGCATTACGCATATCGAGAAGGCTCTTTCGATGCAGCCAAATAGCACTTTGGCGTTGCGAGTAAAGGCACAGCTACTTACCGTCTCGTCGAAGCACGAAGAGGCAATCGAAATATTTGAACGCCTAATCCGGCAGGACAAGACGAATACGCACGACTACTGGAACGACCTTGGGAACATAAAGCGAGAGGTGGTTCAGTTAGAGGACGCGCTGGACTGTTACCGCAAGGCCGCAGCTTACTCTGGCGCCAAATCCGTTGCGCTTTCGAACCAAATTACGCTGCTGCACTACATGCCGGATCGAGATCCATCTGACATCCTGGAATTGTGCAAAAGATGGGGGCAAACATTCACGCCACGCAAAACCGTAGTTCGGCCTAAGCCCAGTAATTCGTCTCCAGACAAAGTGTTAAGAATTGCCATGCTGTCCGACGGTTTTCGCCAGCATCCCGTCGGCGCGATGATCACACCGGCAATATCACACCTTAAGCGCTTTGGCGTGCAGCTTTACATGTATACGTCTAGCAGTGCCGTCGATAGTGTGACGAAAAAGCTGATGGCGTCGGCCGACCAATGGACATCAATCTTCAATATTTCTGACGGCGACCTAGCACAGCGCATAAGAAATGACCAAATCGACATCCTGATTGACCTGTCCGGGCACAATGCCGGAACTCGCATGAAAGCAATCGCGCTGGAACCAGCTCCAGTGATTGTGAAGTGGGTAGGAGGGCTTATAAACACCACCGGTGTACCGGCGATAGATTACCTGATCACCGATCCCGTGGAATCGCCACCGGGTAGCGATGCGTTCTACACAGAAAAGCTCATCCGCATGCCTGATGACTACATCTGCTATATGCCGCCAGATCAAATCCCTGAAGTGCGGTCGCTACCCGCACAGCGGAACGGGTTTGTGACCTTCGGTTGCTTCAACAATCCAACCAAGGTAAACGACGTTGTTCTAGGCCATTGGGCCGAGCTACTGCATGCCGTTCCTGGCTCGCATCTGTACCTGAAAGGCGGGCCATTCGGCACAAACTACTTGCGTCAGCGAACGCTAGATACTCTTGCCAGTCACGGCATCAACGCCGACAGGGTCCGGATTGAGGGTCAATCCCACCATTTTGAATTACTGGATAGCTATAACGAAGTTGATATCGCCTTAGATCCTTGGCCGTACTCCGGCGGCCTCACGACGTGCGAAGCGATGTTGATGGGAGTGCCCGTCATTACGCTGCCTGGACCCACCTTTGCGGGACGTCATTCGGCTACGCATCTGGTCAATGCAGGCATGCCGGAACTCGTCGTCAGCGATTGGGATGAATATCAGGCTCGCGCGGTCGGCCTGGCGTCGGATCTGGAAAGTCTGGCTACGATTCGCAGCCATCTCCGCCGTATCCTGCTTGAATCACCGGTTTGTGACGGAGAGAAGTTTGGTCGCCATCTGGGGGATGCGCTGCGGGCGATATGGCAGCGCTATTGCAATAGCAAGGAGCCCGCATCGCTGGCATTCACGCAGGAGGGCAAACCCTGGTTTGAAGATGAGGCCGCCCCGGACGTCTTAAAGCACCCGGTACTCGCTAAGCCCGCAACTGAAACAGACGAAGACTTCCAGTTTAGGCTAACAGGCAAGATCGTCGTCGTAGACCATGGAGCTTCGTTTGCTCGAAGCTCCAAGTTCAATCCACTTAGTGCGCTAAAGGTTTGGTCCATTATCGCTCTAGACCCGGCGTCCACATTATCCAATCCTGCTCACTTCCTCCACGCTGGATGCTTTGCGCACTACAACTCGGCCGTAGCGCTTGGTGATGGGAATGCAGCTATCCTTTATGCTCAGCTGGAGTGCACACAATCCAGCACGATGGAGCCGCTACAGCCAGATCACAAGCTCCTTGTTAAGCCCTTAGTCGAGACGCGCATAATAGCCAAAATACCTATTCCCACAGTAGAGCTTAATGCCATTCATGGGTTGGAACGAATTGATTGGCTGGTCTTGGACGATCGGCATGACAATGTAAAGATCCTTCAGCACGGCGGATCACTGCTCAAAGAAATTCTGCTCATTGAAGTGAAGATTCAATTTACCCCTATCTTTCGTGATCAGACTGATCTTCATAGCCTCACCAAATTATTAGGGCAGCATGGATTTATGCTGATGCAGCTTAAAAATCAACAATATGTAACCTCTTTCCTGCCCAAAACGCCCGCACTCAATAGTTTTCCAAAATCGCAATTGCTTTCGGCCGAAGCGGTATTTGTTCCTATGCCTAGCAAACTACAGGCATTGGAAAAAAACCAAAAACTGAAATTGGCATTCCTGCTTCACTCTATTTATAACGCTGCAGACATGGTCGCGGGAATACTTGAAACGATAGATCCATTAGATGCGGAAGCATACCTAAAAACGGAAGGCTGGCTACAACCACGCAGCGACACGCTATATTCCAATTTCCGGAAGGCTGGGCTGAAATCTAATACATTACTAAAACAGCGGCACGGCCTGCCGAACAAGCTTGTGGTGAGTCTGACCTCTTACCACAAGCGATTTAACACACTCCATCTCACCCTGCGCTGCCTGCTGGAGCAATCGGTTAAACCCGACCGCCTAGTTCTATGGATAGCAGAAACGGAGGAACACCTCCTTCCCGACGAGGTACTTGCTCTCCGTAGCGAAGGTATTGAAATCAAGTTCTGCGACGACATACGGTCTTTCAAGAAAATTATCCCCACTCTACGTGAAGAATCGCACTCATTTATTGTCACTGCTGATGATGACCTTCATTACCCGAAAGATTGGCTAAAAGAACTAACTGAAAGCTGGCCTGGCGATCCGAACGTCGTGGTGTCTTGGCGTGCTCACAAAATCAAACTGGGTCATGACGATTTGCCTATCGCCTATAAAGAGTGGGAATGGGAGTACGTAGCATCGAATGTCGCTTCATCGCTGATATTCCCGACCACTGGCGCGGGAACACTCTACCCACCCGGAGCATTCCATCCAGACGTACTAAACACAGAGAAATTTCTTGCGCTGTGTCCGGACGCCGATGACGTCTGGCTGTATTGGATGTGCATTCAAAATGGTAAAGTTTTTAAGGTAGTCGGAAAGCCCCTGCCATTAATCACTTGGCCCGGAAGCCAAGAAGAATCACTGTGGCACAGCAATTTGTTAAAGGGTGAAAATGACATTCATATCAAAAGAATGATCAGTCAATATGGATTTACCCCTGGAATCGACACCGGAGCGAGCGCGGAACCCGATGAAATAGAAATGAATCTATTTTCATTTTCACATCAAAAAAAGCTTGTAAGTCTCTATCTACCTCACAGTAACGATCATATTCAACGCTCTATTAGGGCAGCGAAAAATTTCTATGAGATTGAGATGCTCAAGGACATTGCCTCACGCACTCCTCCTGGAACGACGATAATTGACATCGGGGCCAACATTGGCAATCACACAGTTTACTTTTCGTTGTTTTGTGGTGCCGCGAAAGTACTCTCATTTGAGCCACAAGTTGAGATTTTCCACACATTGGTTCGTAACATCGCGAGCAATGCAGGCACTGAGCATGTGCAAGCTTTCAATGTAGGTTTAGGCAAAGAAGCTCGCAGGGCGAAACTAGGGAAAATCGATGAAAAAAACACCGGAATGACCAAAATAGAAATAGACCCCGAGGGCGATATCACGGTACTGAAGTTAGATGATGTAATAACCGGCCTACCGGACCTCCCCCCCATTTCGGTGGTGAAGATTGACGTCGAAGGTATGGAACTTGACGTTTTGAAGGGTGCCTATAGAACAGTGTCGAACCATAGGCCCTTAATTTATGCTGAGGCGGGGACCGAAGCAGAGTTTTCAGTTTTGCAGCAATTCTTTTCACCTCTCGGTTACCGCCCTACACATCGATTCAATGCAACTGCAACGTATCTTTTTGCGCCAGGCTGAATCGCCGCAGGTATCGCAGCAGCTCCGACCTTTGAATGAATATGAGCCATGAGCAGGATCAACGCAAACCAGTTTTTCCTTTAAGTGCGCCACTGCGGTTCGTTTGATGTAGGAGCATCCTGGTAAGTACCCGTTGCAGAGAGTAGTAGCCGAGTCCATAGGACGTTAAATCGGCTGCTCTGCGCAGATGCTGCTGTCGCAGGTCAAGCGCCACGAAGTCGACAACGGCCAACGCACTTCTTCGCTCAGACGGAACTCCAACGCACGGTGAAGGCTGAACACATTTTGCGCGGGATTACTGGATAGCTCTCGACATACGTCACCTACGTCGTTAACCAGACCGTCAACTCGGGCAACCTGCCAAATGGCGTAAGCACGCCTGTCAAGTTGACACCGGTTGATAGACCCTCGGAGCAAGAGTTAGCCGGAGCATGAAGCGCACCGGCAGGAGGCCCGCCCAGCGACTCATGCGAGCGGTATTCGTTGTAATCGACGAGCCATCGATAGGTGATTGCTTGGAGCTGCTCGAGCTTGGTGACCAGATGTGCATCGAGCACTTCGGTGCGATAAGGGCGATTGAAGCGCTCCATAAAGGCGTTTGGTTAGGCTTGCCAGGTTGGGATATAGCGAATCCAAATGCCTTTGGCAGCGGCCCATTCGATAAAAGCGTCTGAAATCATCTCCGGGGCGTTGTGCAGGCGCATTGCGTCGGGAGGCCCATAGCAATTGATCAGTGACCTGCCCCCAGATTTAGTACGGCACCGACATAGAGTCCAGGGGTAAAAGACCTTCTTTCTGATGAGCCTGCACGAATTGCGCCGGAGTTAAATATCCGAGTGCACTGTGGGGCGGATCAGTGTTGTACTCGACCCGCCAGTTTTCGATCAAGTCTTTGGCCTGTCGCAGGGACAAGAACCAGTGCTCGTTAAGGCATTCGTCTCGGAACTTGCCGTTGAAACTTTCGATATAAGCGTTCTCCACCGGCTTGCCCGGCCGAATAAACGACAGCTTTACGCCAGCTTGGTAGGCCCAGGCATCCAAGGCTCTTCCGGCGAACTCCGGCCGGTTGTCCACAGTAATAGATCGCGGCAGGCCACGCATTTCAGCCAGCCGTTGCAGCACCGTGGCGACACGCACTCCCGGCAATGACGTATCGACCTCGATGACCAGGCATTCGCGAGTGTAGTCATCGACGATATTCAAACAACGGAACCGGCGGCCATAGGCCAGGACGTCGGCCACAAAGTCCATCGACCAACTTTGATTGGGCGCCGTTGCCGCGGGACGAATCACGCGCTCGGTCGCCGCGATGCGCTTACGCTTGCGTTTGCGCACGCTCACCCTGCCAAGCTGTACAGCCGCCAGACTCGCTTGTGATTTGCTTGCCAGCCTTCGCGACGTAAGAGCACATGGATTCTCCGATAGCCATAGCGTCGTTTGGCCGCTGCCATCTCTGTCATGCGCTAGGTCAGAGCAGCACCGCCTGTGCGCGTGCTCTCGTAGGCAAACAACGACCGCGAAATTCCTACCAGCCCGCAGGCCCGGGTAACACCCATGCTACGCTCGGCCATCAATGTCCTGACCGCCTCGCGCTTGGCCTGCGGGCTGACTACTATCGGCTTAGCAAATCCTGAAGCGCCGCCTTGTCCAGCATCGACTCGGCCAACAGCTTCTTGAGCCTGTTGTTCTCCTGCTCCAGCTCCTTGAGCCGCTGAGCGTCCGACACCGTCATGCCACCGAACTTCGCCTTCCAACTGTAGTACGTTGCCTCGGAAATACCGTGCTTGCGGCACAGTTCTGCGGGCTTGGCACCCGCATCGGCCTCCTTGAGCACGCCGATGATTTGTTCTTCCGTGAATCGTTTCTTCATTGCCATTCCTTTGGGAACGGACTCTACATCGATTTCGTACTAATCACGGGGAGCAGGTCACTACCTGGAGGGGGAGCTTAGGACGGGACTTGGCTGTTGATGAGATTCATATCAGGGCTGGATACGCCGCTTACGTTCAGCAAACATGGAAGCCAGTTTTTTTGCCGCCTTCTCGCCCCCGCCACATCCAATCCTCACCAAACCGCACTTTTTCCACGCTATTCCCCTTTTGAGGTCCTTGCCGCTTCCTTCATAATTGCCGTCGCACCGCTTTGTATCTATATTTTTCAGCCCCATGACCGCCACGCCACCCGATCCTTTCGCTACGCAGCATGACAGCATGACGGATCCTGATGCCACGGCACCGGTCGATGACGCGCAGACCCGGCGTCTGCGTGAAGAGAACCGCGCATTGCGCGAATTGCTGGCCGCTCAGGTGCAGGCCATTGCACCGCCACCGCCCCCGCAGCCCGAGCCGAGCTGTATACGCCGCATCGGCTGGGCGCTTATTTCCGCGCCAGGCGCCGCGCTGGTGGGCTGGCGCGCCTTGTTGGGCCGTGACGATGACGCGCCGATTACCGGGCGCAAGGTTGGCTCGGCGACGTTGACCGTGCTGTACACCTTGGCCATTTATGCCGCGCTGGTGCTGCTTGTGGTGTCGTGGAATGCGCCGAACAATGGCATTACTGGCCCTGACGCGACGCCTGCTAGTTCGGGCCGCGTGCCGCTGACACGTTTGCCGCTACAGCCCGCCGATGGCTCCCCCAGCGATTGGGAAACGGCGGGGTCAACGCCTGTGCCGGCCCCAAACTTGCAGCCCGCACCATCCTCGGACGCGATGCCTGCCGACGTGACGCCTGTGCCTCATGAGGACCCGTCGTCGAGCGAAGCGCTGAACGGAGCGACAATCGGCGCATCAAGCAGCACGTCAAATAACGCATCAAGTAGCTCATCAAACAGCGCACCGCACGACGCTTCAAACGAAGCGTCAATCGCGGCGTCAGCGGCGTCATCCAACACCACGCCAAGCGCCGCACCGCCCGCGACATCATCCGCGCCAAAGTCCACGCTGCGCATCACCGAGATTCCGGCTGTTAACCCCTTGGCCTGGGTTGACACCTTGCAGGGCGAATTGGCGCGTTGCGCTGAGCTGGGCTTCTTTGAACGTCCGGATTGCGCCTGGGAAGCACGCAGGCAATTTTGCGAGCCGAACCAGGGCTGGGGCGTCGTCAAGGAATGCCCTGCCCAACCCTGACTTTGATCAGCCTGGGTTTGTTATCCCTACCTTGATCAAGGATGCACTCACGCCCCCACGCTGTCACATCCCGGCCACGCAAAACACCGACAATTCTTTGCACCAAAACCGCAAACCTGCGTAATAATGCGACATGTTTCTTTTGGCCAGGCCGCGTCGGCTTAGCCGTCTTGCCTGCCACACGCTTTCCTCTACAAGGACACAACCATGGATTCCATCAACAACACCGTCAACACCGCGCTGGCTTTGAAGGACGCGAATGTGGTCCAGGAAGTGCAGGCCACCGTGCTTAAGAAGGCGCTGAACGCGCAAGCCGATACGGTCGCAACGTTGATGCAATCCGTGGCGCCGATGGCGATTGACAGCACGCTGGGTTCGCGTATCAATACCCAGGCCTGACGCGCACGCGTTCAGTCCCACGGCGCCGCTTACCTACGCGGCCAGCCGATAAAAAAAGCGCCAGACCCTGAACAGGGCCGGCGCTTTTTGTTTGCCGTTGCGTGGCTTGCGTGAGGCGGCCAAGCCGCCCCACCGGCAATTACTTCTTCTTCATCGGCGGCAAGTCCGTGCAGACGCCTTCCGCCACTTCCGCCGCCATGCCCACCGATTCACCCAGCGTCGGGTGCGGGTGGATGGTCTTGGCGATGTCGACGACGTCGGCGCCCATTTCCACGGCCAGGGCCAGTTCGCTGATCAGGTCGCCGGCGTGGGTGCCCACGATGCTGCCGCCCAGGATGCGATGCGTTTCCGCGTCGAAAATCAGCTTGGTGAAGCCTTCGTCGCGGCCGTTGGCGATGGCGCGGCCGGAGGCGGCCCACGGGAACACGCCCTTCTCGATCTTGATGCCTTGCTTCTTGGCTTCGTCTTCGGTCAGGCCCACCCATGCCACTTCCGGATCGGTGTAGGCCACCGACGGGATGACCCGGGCGTCAAAGAACGACTTCTGGCCGGCTGCGGCTTCCGCTGCCACGTGGCCTTCGTGCACGGCCTTGTGCGCCAGCATCGGCTGGCCGACGATGTCGCCAATGGCGTAGATGTGCGGCACGTTGGTGCGCATCTGGCGATCGACCTCGATGAAACCGCGGTCGGTCACGGCGATGCCGGCCTTGTCGGCGCCGATCTTCTTGCCGTTGGGGCTGCGGCCCACGGCTTGCAGAACCAGGTCGTAGCGTTGCGGTTCCTTGGGCGCGCCCTCGCCTTCGAAGGTGACGTAGATGCCGTCTTTCTTGGCTTCGGCGCCCACGGTCTTGGTCTTCAACATGATGTTGTCGAAGCGGTAGGCGTTCTTCTTTTGCCAGACCTTGACCAGGTCGCGGTCGGCGCCTTGCATCAGGCCGTCCAGCATTTCCACGACGTCCAGGCGGGCGCCCAGCGTGGAATACACCGTGCCCATTTCCAGGCCGATGATGCCGCCGCCCACGATCAGCATCTTCTTGGGTACTTCACGCAGCAGCAGCGCGCCGGTGGAGTCGACGACGCGGTCGTCCTTGGGCATGAACGGCAGCTTCACCGACTGGCTGCCGGCCGCGATGATGGCTTGCTTGAAGCGCAGTGTCTGGCTCTTGCCGTCGGCCGACGTCACGGTCAGGTGGTTGGCATCGGCGAATTCGCCTACGCCCGTCACCACGGTGACCTTGCGGGCCTTGGCCATGCCGGCGAGACCGCCGGTCAGCTTGGCGACCACGCTGTCCTTGTAGCCGCGCAGCTTGTCCAGGTCGATCTTGGGCTCGCCGAAGCTGATGCCGTGGGCAGCCAGCTCGCGGGCTTCGTCGATGACGGCGGCGTTGTGCAACAGCGCCTTGGACGGGATGCAGCCCACGTTCAGGCAGACGCCGCCCAGCGTGGCGTAGCGCTCGACCAGGACCACGGACAGGCCGAGGTCGGCGGCGCGGAAGGCGGCGGAATAGCCGCCGGGGCCCGCGCCCAGCACCAGCATGTCGTATTCACCGTCGGCTGAACCCTTGAAGGTGGCAGCGGCGGGTGCAGCGGCCTTGGCAGCCGGCGCGGCGGCTTCGGCCTTCTTGGGGGCTTCGGCAGCCTTGGCGGCATCCTTTGCCGGAGCTTCCTTGGCGGCCGGCGCAGCGGCGGCATCCGACGCCTCCACTTCCAGCACGACCGCGCCTTCGGCGACCTTGTCGCCGACCTTGACCGCAATGGACTTCACCACTCCGCCTTGCGACGCGGGAATTTCCATCGACGCCTTGTCCGACTCAACGGTGATCAGGCTTTGTTCGGCCTTGATCGTGTCGCCCACGGCGACCAGCACTTCGATGACTTCCACTTCCTTGAAGTCGCCGATGTCCGGCACTTTGATTTGAACGGTATTGCTCATAGGGCTCCCCGTTTACAGCGCGATGCGGCGGAAGTCGGCCAGCAAGGCGCCCAGATAGGCGTTGAAGCGGGCAGCGGAGGCGCCGTCGATGACGCGGTGGTCGTACGACAGCGACAGCGGCACCATCAGGCGCGGCACGAACTGCTTGCCGTCCCAGACGGGCTTGTGCGCGGAACGCGACACACCCAGGATGGCCACTTCGGGCGCGTTGATGATCGGCGTGAACGACGTGCCGCCGATACCGCCCAAGGACGAAATCGAGAAGCAGCCGCCCTGCATTTCAGCGGGCGAGATCTTGCCGTCACGCGCCTTCTTGGACAGGTCCGTCATTTCTTGCGCGATCTGCAAGATGCCCTTCTTGTCGGCGTCGCGAATCACCGGCACCACCAGCCCGTTGGGCGTGTCGGCGGCGAAACCGATGTGGTAGTACTGCTTGAGCACCAGGTTGTCGCCATCCAGCGACGCGTTGAACTCGGGGAATTTCTTCAAGGCGGCAACCACGGCCTTGATCAGGAAGGCCAGCATCGTGACCTTGATGCCCGATTTCTCGTTTTCCTTGTTCAGCGTGACACGCAGCGCTTCCAGGTCGGTGATGTCCGCTTCGTCGTTGTTGGTGACGTGCGGGATCATGACCCAGTTGCGGTGCAGGTTCGCGCCGGAAATCTTCTTGATGCGCGACAGCGGCTTGGCTTCGATCGGGCCGAACTTGGTGAAGTCGACCTTGGGCCACGGCAACAGGCCCAGCGCGGCGCCATCGGCCGAACCGCCGGCTGCGGCAGCCGGTGCAGCGGCCAGCGCCTGCTTGACGAAACCGCGCACGTCGTCGGCGGTGATGCGTTCCTTGGGACCCGAACCCTTGACCTTGCTGAGGTTCACGCCCAGTTCGCGCGCGAACTTGCGCACGGACGGCGACGCGTGGGGCAGTTGGCCGGGCTTCAGGTTGGGGTCTTCCAGCGCGGCGGCGGGTGCCGGGCGCGAAGCAGGAGCAGCGGCGGGTGCGTCAGCCTTGGATTCTGCTTTCGCTTCGGTCTTGGCTTCGGCCTGGGCTTCCGGCTTGGCTTCAGCCTTGGCAGCAGGGGCGGCGCCGGCGTCGCCTTCAACGACGACCACGACCGAACCCTTGGCCACCTTGTCGCCCACCTTGACCTTCACTTCCTTGACCACGCCGCCTTGCGAGGCCGGAATCTCCATCGAGGCCTTGTCGGACTCCACGGTGATCAGGCTTTGCTCGGCCTTGATGGTGTCGCCCACGGCGACCATCACTTCGATGACTTCCACTTCCTTGAAGTCGCCGATGTCCGGCACTTCGATATTGACCGGGCCGCTGCTGGCGGCCGGCGCCGCGGCTTGCGCCTTGGCAGCAGGCGCGGCAGCGGCGGCCTGCTTCGGTGCTTCCTTGGCAGCGGCCTTGGGGGCTTCTTCCTTGGCGGCCGGGGCGGCGCCCGAGCCTTCGGCTTCGGCTTCCACTTCCAGCACGACCGCGCCTTCGGCAACCTTGTCGCCCACCTTCACAGAGATGGACTTCACCACGCCGCCTTGCGACGCGGGAATTTCCATCGACGCCTTGTCGGACTCGACGGTGATCAGGCTTTGTTCGGCCTTGATCGTGTCGCCCACCGCCACCAACACCTCAATGACTTCCACTTCCTTGAAGTCGCCGATATCGGGAACCTTGATTTGCACGATGTTGCTCATGTCTCTTTACCCTCAGGCGTATTGCGGGTTGGCTTTGTTCGGATTGATGCCGTACTTCTTGATGGCTTCCGCCACCTTGGCCATCGGAACCTTGCCTTCGTCTGCCAGTGCGCGCAGCGCGGCGACCACGACAAAGTGGCGATCCACTTCGAAGTGCTCACGCAGCTTGGCGCGGAAGTCCGAGCGGCCGAAACCGTCGGTGCCCAGCACCTTGTATTCGCGGCCCTTGGGCACGAACGGGCGGATCTGGTCGGCAAAGAGCTTCATGTAGTCGGTCGACGCGATGATCGGGCCTTCCGTCTTGGCCAGCTGTTCCGTGACGTAAGCCACTTGCGGCTTCTTTTCGTCGGGGTGCAGCATGTTGTGGCGCTCGGCGTCCAGGCCGTTGCGGCGCAGTTCGGTAAAGCTGGTGACGCTCCACAGATCCGATGCCACGCCCCAGTCGGCGTCCAGCAGTTCCTGCGCGGCCATGACTTCGCGCAGGATCGTGCCCGAGCCCATCAGCTGCACGCGGTTCTTGCCCTTGCCGTGCGTCTTCAGCTTATACATGCCCTTGATGATGCCTTCCTCGTCGCCCTGGGTCAGACCGGGTTGCGGGTAGTTTTCGTTCATCACCGTCAGGTAGTAATAGACGTTTTCCTGGTCTTCCACCATGCGCTTCAAGCCATGCTGGATGATCACGGCCAGCTCATGGCCGAACGTCGGGTCGTACGACACGCAGTTCGGGATGGTGGACGCCAGGATGTGGCTGTGGCCGTCTTCGTGCTGCAAGCCTTCGCCGTTCAGCGTCGTGCGGCCGGCAGTGCCGCCCAACAGGAAGCCGCGCGCCTGCATGTCGCCCGCCGCCCAGGCCAGGTCGCCAATGCGCTGGAACCCGAACATCGAGTAGTAGATGAAGAACGGAATCATGATGCGGTTGTTCGAGGAATACGACGTGGCCGCCGCGATCCACGAGCTCATTGCACCCGCTTCGTTGATGCCTTCCTGCAGCAGTTGGCCGTCGGCCGACTCCTTGTAGTACATGACCTGGTCCTTATCGACCGGGATGTACTTCTGGCCTTCCGGCGCATAGATGCCGATCTGGCGGAACAGGCCTTCCATACCGAAGGTACGCGATTCGTCGGCCAGGATCGGCACCACGCGCGGACCCAGTTCCTTGTCGCGCAGCACTTGGTTCAGGATGCGAACGAAGGCTTGCGTGGTGGAAATTTCACGGCCTTCGGCAGTGGGTTCCAGCACGGCCTTGAAGGCGTCCAGCGCGGGGGCCTTGAGCTGCTCGTCGGCCTTGGCGCGGCGGCGCGGCAGATAGCCGCCCAGCGCGGCGCGGCGCTCGTGCAGGTACTTCATTTCGGGCGAATCTTCGGCCGGCTTGAAGTACGGCAGGTCTTCCAGCTTGTCGTCCGGAATCGGGATGCCGAAGCGATCGCGGAATTCGCGGATGGATTCCAGTTCCAGCTTCTTTTGCTGGTGGGTCGGGTTCTTGGCCTGGCCCACGTGGCCCATGCCGTAGCCCTTGATGGTCTTGGCCAGGATGACGGTCGGTTGCCCGGTGTGGCTGGTGGCGGCGTCGAACGCGGCGTACACCTTGTGGGGGTCGTGGCCGCCACGGTTCAGGCGCCAGATGTCTTCGTCGCTCATGCGCGAGACGGCTTCCAGCAGCTTGGGGTGCTTGCCAAAGAAATGTTCACGGACGAACTTGCCGTCGTTGGCCTTGTACGCCTGGTACTCGCCGTCCACGGTTTCTTCCATGATCTGGCGCAGGATGCCTTCCTTGTCGTGCGCAAGCAGCGGATCCCAGTAACCGCCCCAGATCAGCTTGATGACGTTCCAGCCCGAACCGCGGAAGTCGCCTTCCAGTTCCTGGATGATCTTGCCGTTGCCGCGCACCGGGCCGTCCAGGCGTTGCAGGTTGCAGTTCACCACGAAGATCAGGTTGTCGAGCTTTTCGCGCGCGGCCAGGGCGATGGCGCCCAGCGATTCCGGTTCGTCCATTTCGCCGTCGCCGCAGAATACCCAGACCTTGCGGTTGCTGGTGTCGGCAATGCCGCGGGCGTGCAGGTACTTCAGGAAGCGGGCTTGATAGATGGCCATCAGCGGGCCCAGGCCCATCGACACCGTCGGGAATTGCCAGAAATCCGGCATCAGCTTCGGGTGCGGGTAGGACGACAGGCCCTTGCCGTCCACTTCCTGGCGGAAGTGGTTCAGCTGTTCTTCGGTCAGGCGGCCTTCAAGGTAGGCGCGGCCGTACATGCCGGGCGACGTGTGGCCCTGGAAGTAGACCAGGTCACCGCCGTGGTTTTCGTCTTCGGCGTGCCAGAAGTGGTTCTGGCCGCAGCCGATCATGGTGGCCAGCGAGGCAAACGATGCGATGTGGCCGCCCAGGTCGCCGCCGTCCGGCGGGTTGTGCTTGTTGGCCTTGACGACCATGGCCATGGCGTTCCAGCGCACATACGAGCGGATACGCGTTTCCAGTTCCAGATTGCCCGGATGCGCGGGCTCCAGGCCCGGCGGAATCGTGTTGACGTAAGCGGTATTCGGCGAGAACGGGATGTGGGCACCCGAACGACGCGCTTCGTCGATCAGGCGTTCCAGCAGGTAGTGCGCGCGCTGCGGCCCTTCGCGATCAAGGACTGCCGCCAGGGCTTCGAGCCACTCCTGGGTTTCAAGGGTGTCTTCGTCGTTGGCAGCCTGCGGGGCGCCAGCCTGGGCGAAAGAGGACATCGTGTGTCTCCTGTTGGGGTTCGTCGTGACCACACCCGCTTGATGGTTCAACTCGCGGACTCTGCATGGTAGCCGGGATCATCCGGGCTACCATGTCAGGCATGGGTCGGGGTGTTTTTCTAGAGACCTGCTTTGGGTCGGTTCCCTATCAGCCGGCATTCTAAGAAAGAAGATTAACCGGTCGCAAGGAAAATTTCATGTTGCGGTACGGCATTTCATAATGCGAAATGTTGACCATCCGCTGAACGGCCTCTGACGCGTCTTTTTATGGCCTAGGCCAAAAGCAGGGCTTGATTCCCGGCAATTCCCGCCCAACACGCACTAAAATGCGCGGTCTATCTGGCCCGAATTCCATGTCCAGCGCGCCCAAGTCCAATATTCCTACGCCGTTCCACGATCACGCCCGCACTCGCCGCCGCGGCGTGTATTGGGTCACGCCTGCCATGGTGCTGATCCTGTACATCTGTGTGATGGGGGTGTTCTTCTGGCTGCAACGCATTCATGACGATAGCGTCATGTTTGTGACGATCGACCAGGAAATGCGCCAGCAGCGCCTGATATGGGTGGTGCTGGCATTGTCCTGCGTGATCGTCATCAGCCTGCTGATGCTGTGGCGCTATACCCGCTTTCGATCCACCGCCGAAGCCGCGCTCATCGCCGAGACCGGCTTTCGCCGCGCCATGGAAAATTCCATGTCCACCGGCATGCGCGTGCTGGATATGGAAGGCCGCATCGCCTACGTGAACCCGGCGTTCTGCCGCATGATCGGCTGGAACGAAGCCGACCTGATCGGCCGCAGCCCGCCCTTTCCTTATTGGGTGCCCGGCCGCCATGAACAACACCAGCACACGCTGGACGTGCTGATGTCGGGCAAGACGCCCAGCAGCGGCCTGGAAGTGGAAGCGCAACGCCGCGACGGGTCGCGCTTCACCGCGCGCATGTATGTGTCGCCGCTGCTGGACCCGAACGGCAACCAGATCGGCTGGATGACGTCGATGACCGACATCACCGAACCCAAGCGCATCCGCGAAGCCCTGACGGCCGCGCACGAACGCTTCATGACCGTGCTGGAAGGCCTGGACGACGCCATCTCGGTCACGGCGGACACCCACGACGGCCTGGAATTGCTGTTTGCCAACCGCACCTATCGCCGCGTGTTTGGCGCGCAGACGGGCGGCCACGACGAACTGCTGGCCGGCCGCCGTGGCCGCTTCACCGATGAATCCGTGGAAGTGTTCGCGCCGTCGGTGCAGCGCTGGTTTGAAGTGCACCACCGCATGCTGGCCTGGACGGACGGCCGCCGCGTGCGCATGCAGGTGGCGCGCGACATCACCGAGCGCCGTGGCCACGAAGAAGCGTCCCGCGTACAGCAGGAAAAGATCCAGCTGACCAGCCGCCTGACGACGATGGGCGAAATGGCCTCGTCGCTGGCGCACGAACTGAACCAGCCGCTGACGGCCATCGCCAACTACAGCATGGGCGCGGTCGCCCTGGTCAAGGCCGGCCACACCAGCCCCAACATGCTGCTGCCCGCGCTGGAAAAAGCCGCGTCGCAGGCCGAACGCGCGGGCAAGATCATCAGCCGCATCCGCGAATTCGTGAAGCGCAGCGAGCCGCGCCGCCAACGCGTGGCCATTGGCCGCATTGTCGACAACGCCATCGGCTTTGCCGAAATCGACGCCCGCAAGCGCCGCATCCGCATCGACAGCTTCGTACCGTCGAATGCGCCCGACGTGCTGGCCGACCCGATCCTGATCGAACAGGTGCTGTTGAACCTGCTCAAGAACGGGCTGGAAGCCATGGAAAACAGCGAATCGGACGAATTGAAAGTCGCCGTGATCCTGCACGAGCAACATATAGAAGTGGCCGTGGTGGACCGCGGCCATGGCCTGGCCGAGCCCGAACGCCTGTTCGAACCGTTCTTCAGCACCAAGACCCAGGGCCTGGGCATGGGGCTGAACATCTGCCGTACCATTATTGAATCGCACCATGGCCGCCTGTGGGCGGACCCCAACCCCGCTGGCGGTACTATTTTCCGCTTTACCCTGCCCTGCGCTGCTTCCCAGCCGCAGGCCCAGAATGATCAGTCCGAGGAGTTGCACGCATGAACACGCCCCACCTGTCGAGCACGGTATTCATAGTTGACGACGACGAAGCGGTCCGCGATTCGCTGCGCTGGCTGTTGGAAGCCAATGGCTATCGCGTTCGCGCCTATGCCAGCGGCGAATCCTTCCTGGAAGACTACGACGCCAGCCAGATCGGCGTGCTGATCGCCGACGTGCGCATGCCCGGCATGAGCGGCCTGGAACTCCAGGAGCAGCTTATCGCCCGCAACGCGCCGCTACCCATCGTCTTCATCACCGGCCACGGCGACGTGCCCATGGCCGTTTCCACGATGAAGAAAGGCGCCGTCGACTTCCTGGAAAAGCCCTTCAACGAATCGGACCTGCGCGAGATCGTTGCGCGCATGCTTGAGCAAGCCACGCAGCGCGTGTCCAAGCACCAGGCCCAAAAGGACCACGAAGCCATGCTGGCACGCCTGACCGCGCGCGAGCAGCAGGTGCTGGAGCGCATCGTCGCCGGCCGCTTGAACAAGCAGATTGCCGACGACCTGGGCATCAGCATCAAGACCGTCGAGGCGCACCGCGCCAACATTATGGAAAAACTGGAAGTGACTACCGTTGCTGATTTGATGAAAGTGGCCTTGGCCAAACCCGAGGCGCATGCATGACCGCCAGGATTATTGACGGCGCGGCCCTGTCGCTGCGCATTCGTGAAGAAGTCGCCCAGCGCGTCGCCACCCTGGCGGCCAAGGGCACGCGCCCCGGCTTGGCGGTGGTGCTGGTGGGCGCGGACCCCGCGTCCCAGGTTTACGTGCGCAACAAGGTTGCCGCCTGCGAAAAAGCCGGCCTGCATTCCGTCAAGGAACAGTACCCGGCCGACATGACCGAGGCCGAACTGCTGGCCCGCATCGCCGTGTTGAACCAGGACCCCACCATCCACGGCATCCTGGTGCAGTTGCCGCTGCCCAAGCACATGGATGCCCACAAGGTCATCGAAGCCATTTCGGCCGAGAAGGACGTGGACGGCTTTCACATCAGCAACGCCGGCCTGCTCATGACCGGCCAGCCGCTGTTCCGCCCCTGCACGCCCTACGGCGTGATGAAGATGCTGGAATCGGAAGGCGTGACGCTGCGCGGCGCGGAAGCCGTGATCGTCGGCGCCAGCAACATCGTCGGCAAGCCGATGGCCATGTTGCTGCTTGCCGCTGGCGCCACCATCACCATCTGCAATTCCAAGACGCGCGACCTGGCGGCCCAGACCCGCCGCGCCGACGTCCTGGTGGTGGCCACCGGCAAGCCCGGCATGATCGACGGTTCGATGATCAAGCCCGGCGCCGTGGTCATCGACGTGGGCATCAACCGTGGCGAAGACGGCAAGCTGTGCGGCGACGTGGACTTCGCGTCCGCCAAGGAAGTTGCCGGCGCCATCACGCCCGTGCCGGGTGGCGTGGGCCCCATGACCATCGCCATGCTGCTGGTCAACACGGTCGAAGCCGCCGAACGCGCGGCGGGCTGACACGTTCCAGACCCATCACAAGGGCAATGCGCAGGCCGCCAACGGCTGCGCGTTGCCCTTGCCGCATGTGGGCTTGACTGCCCTTGCTTTCGGGCGGATCGTCCCTATCTGATCCTTATGTCTTTGCGGCCCCGCGTGCCTTCTTTCGGCACCGTGCTGGGTCCGCCCCCGCCTTTTCACATCCCGATCCCGGTAACACCATGACCCAGAACCCCTTGCTTGCCCCCGTTTCCGATCTGGTCGACTACGCGGCCGTCAAGCCCGAGCACATCGTGCCGGCCGTGGAAGAACTGCTGGGCATCGCCCGCAAGGCCGTGGACCACGCCGCCGATGCCGCGCTGGCGCCCACCTGGGAAGCCGTGGTGGAACCGCTGGACACCGCCTCTGAACGCCTGTGGCGCGCCTGGTCGGTGGCCGGCCACTTGAACGCTGTCGTCAACACGCCCGAACTGCGCGAAGCCTATAACGCCGCGCTGCCGCTGATCACCGAATTTTCAACCTGGGTCGGGCTGCACGAAGGCCTGTACCAGCAATACCAGCGTCTGGCCGCCGCGCCCGACTTTGCATCGTGGTCGCCCGTGCGCCGCCGCATCGTCGACATGGCGCTGCGCGACTTCCGCTTGAGCGGCGTGGAATTGCAAGGCGCCGACCGCGAACGCTACGCGCAGATCTCCGACCGCGAAGCGCAGGCGTCGCAGAAGTTTTCCGAGAACGTGCTGGACGCCATCGACGCCTGGTCGCTGCTGGTGGACGATGAATCGCGCCTGGCCGGCATCCCGGCCGATGTGCTGTCCGCCGCCCGCGCCGCCGCCGAAGAAGACGGCAAGACGGGCTGGAAGCTGACCCTGAAAATGCCCTGCTACCTGCCCGTGATGCAGTACGCGCAAGACCGCACGCTGCGCGAAGCGCTGTATCGCGGCTACGGCACCGTGGCATCCGAACAAGGCGATGCCAAGTTCGACAATTCCCCCCTGATCGAAGAGCTGCTGTCGCTGCGCGCCGAAGAATCCGGCCTGCTGGGCCTGGGCACCTACGCCTCGCTGCGCTTGCAGACCCGCATGGCGCGCGACGCCGGCGAAGTCACCGTCTTTTTGCGTGACCTGGCCGCCCGCGCCAAGCCGTTTGCGCAACGCGACCTGGCTGAACTTAAGGCCTACGCCACGGGCGAACTGGGCCTGGACGAGCTGCAACCCTGGGACGTGGCCTTTGCTTCGGAACGCCTGCGCGAATCGCGCTATGCGTATTCCGAAGACGAAGTGAAGCAGTACTTCACCGAACCGCGTGTGCTGGCCGGCCTGTTCGACGTCATCGAAAAACTGTTCGACGTGCGCCTGACCGAAACGCCCGTCTCCACCTGGCACAGCGACGCGCGCGGCGTGCGCGTCGAGCGCGCGGATGGCGGCTTGATCGGCTATCTGTACCTGGACCTGTACGCCCGCTCGGGCAAGCAAAGCGGCGCCTGGGTCGACAGCGAACGCGCCCGCCGCGTCGTCGCCGGCCACGTGCAAACGCCCGTGGTCTACCTGACCTGCAACTTCTCGCGCCCCAACGGCGACCGCGCCGCCGTGCTTACGCACGACGACGTCATCACGCTGTTCCACGAAACCGGTCATGCGCTGCACGCGCTGCTGTCCGAGGTGGACGAACCCGGCGCGGCGGCCTTCGCCAGCGTTGAATGGGATGCCATCGAACTGCCGTCGCAGTTCATGGAGAACTTCTGCTGGGAATGGGCCGTGGTGCAAAAGCTGTCGGCGCACGTGGACACCGGTGAGCCGCTGCCGCGCGCGCTTTACGACCGCCTGGTCGCCGCGCGCAATTTCCAAAGCGGCATGCAGGCGGTGCGCCAGATCGAATTCGCGTTGTTCGACATGTTGATGCACGACCGCCCCAAGGGCGCCACCATTACGGAAGTGCTGGCGCTGTTGCAGGAAGTGCGCCAGGAAGTGGCCGTGCTGTTCCCGCCGTCCTGGCATCGTCTGCCGCACGCGTTTTCGCACCTGTTCGCCGGCGGCTACGGCGCGGGCTACTACAGCTACAAGTGGGCGGAAGTGCTGTCGGCCGACGCGTACGAGGCCTTCGAGGAAGCCGCGGCCAAGCAGCCGGGCAACCCCTTGGGCACGCTGGACCCGGAAACCGGCGCGCGCTTCCGGCGCGAAGTGCTGGCCGTGGGCGGCTCGCGCCCGGCGGCCGAATCGTTCGCCGCGTTCCGCGGCCGCGCGCCTCGCATCGACGCCCTGCTGCGCCACAGTGGAATGAGCGGCAGCTGATCGCCCTGCCCCGCGCAGAAAAGCCCGCAGCGGTTGCAATCCGCTGCGGGCTTTTTTTCGCCTGCGCCTGCGCCTGCGCCTGCGCCTAGGGCTACGGCTACGGCTACGGCTACGGCTACGGCTACGGCTACGGCTACGGCTAGGGCTAGGGCTACGGCTTCGACTTCGACTTCGACTTCGACTTCGACTTCGGCTTCGACTTCGCTTCGCCTTTCCCCGTCGCCTACGCCTGCGTCTGCGCAAACATCGGCTCGTCCGGACGACGCGCCGACACCACCAGCCAGCGTCCATACACCGACTGATCCGACCCGGCCTGCTTCCAGAATCGACGCACGTCTTCGTTCTCGGCCCCCTTCACCCGGCCTCGGTAATACAGGCGCGACGGCACGGCCAGCAGACGCTCGATCATGCGCTTGGGCTTGGGCTCGTTGACTTCATGCAGCGTAATGTCCGTGTAGCCGTAATGCGTCAGCAGCAGGTGCAGTTGCGGAAAGCTGAACGGAAAATACGCGATGTAATCCACGCCGCGCTGCTTGCCCACCATGGGGCGAAAGCCGGAATGAAACCCGCGCATCAGAAATTGCCACCGGGACCGCAGATACCACGTATTTGGGGTGGTGACGATCAAGGTACCGCCCGGCCGCAGCGCCTGGTACAGGCTCTGCGCCAGCACGCCCGGGTTGGTCATCAGGTGGATCGCCTCGCAGCACACCACCGCGTCGTAGGCGGTGTCCACCTTCAGGGGCGTGTCCAGATCGTGCTCGGTGACTGACTGATAGCCGGCGTCGGCGGGCGGAAATTCCCACAGGCCTACGCCGTCCACGGCAATTTGCCGGCTGCCCTGGGCCGAGAGCATATCGCCCAGCCAGCCTGTTCCGCAGGGCGCGTCCAGCACGCGGCCGGCGTTGCGGTTATGCAGGATGTCGATTACTGCGGGGTAATACGGGAACAACGGATAACGAATTGCCGTGCCGGATGCCATATCCACGTTCAGGACCTTCCTGTAGCTGCGTTACTGACGAGGCTCTGAATATAGACCGCGCGCATCGTCGATGGAATGACTTTGCGACATCTCAAACACACTCCCCACAAAGCTTCACAAATCGGCCCGGGGCCCCAGGCCGAAGCGGATGTTTGCGCCAGGACAAGAACCGGGCGCGCCCAACGCCCCGTGCCCCTGGCCGGCCGCCGGCCCGCCGCATCCATGCAGGTAGAATCAAAGGGTTTGACCGGCTTGATCCGGGACGGATTGCTCCTACAACTCTTTCGGCCTTTCCTGAGACTCATGCGACACCTCATTACCGGCCGCGCCTGGCGTGGTCTGCTGTTGGCCCTTTGCGTGTTTCTTGCCGCCTGCGGCGATCGGAACGTGGACTGGACGCTGTACAACGTCAAGGGGCATCTGCCCGACCTGAAATTCTCGCTGCCCGGCGCGGGCGGCAAGACCATCAGCAGCGACGACCTGAAGGGCAAGACGGTCATGCTGTTCTTCGGCTACGCCAGTTGCCCGGACATCTGCCCCACCACCATGGCGCAGTTGACGGCCGTGCTGCAAAACCTGGGCGACAAGGCCAAGAACGTGCGCATCGTGTTCGTCAGCGTCGACCCGCACCGCGACACGCCCGACATCCTGCAAGCCTACGTCAACGCCTTCAACAACAACGCCATCGGCGTGACGGGCGACGAAAAACAGATCGCCGACCTGGCTCGGCGCTACCGCGTGGCCTACCAGATTGAAAAGCCGCGCCCGGGCGACGACGCCGACATGTACGAGGTCACGCACAGCCGTGGCGTGTACATTTTCGACAAGGACGGCCACGCGCGGCTGCTGGCGTCTGACACCGACAGCGTCTCGGCGCTGACCAAGGACGTCGCCCAACTGATCGACATTACCTCCTGATCCGGACACCATCCAGGCCCGATTGCCCGACTTGTTGCATGGCCGCGCCACATACCAGTTGTTACAGCCGCCCCCCAAAAAGCGTGAGTATCATCAGTGCACATCGCCCCCTTTTAATAAAGCAAGGAGTATGCGCATGAGCATTATCATCATGATCATCGTCGGGTTCATCGTGGGCTTGATCGCCCGCGCCATCATGCCCGGAGACCAGAACATGGGGATCATCATGACCACCATCCTGGGTATCGTCGGCGCCGTGGTTGCCGGTTTCCTGGGTCAGACGATGGGTTGGTACGCAGAGGGCGAACCGGCTGGCTGGATCGCCTCGGTTGTGGGCGCCATCATCGTGCTGTTCGTGGTTGGCCTTGTCGCCCGCAAGCGCACCTGACGCCCTGCCAGGCAAGCATCAATAAAAAACGGGCCGATCTTTCGATCGGCCCGTTTTGTTTTTGGCGAGTCCGTTGCGGTTACGAACCCGAGCCTGCGCTCGCGCCCGCGCCCGACCCCTGCGCGGTCGTAGCCGTGACCGTGCGCTCGGTCCAACCGCCGCCCAGCACCTTGTACAAGGTAACCAAGTTGGACAGCCGGGCCAGCCGCGTATCCACCAGCGCTTGCTGCGATGTGTACAGCGAACGCTGCGAATCCAGCACGCTCAGGTAGTCGTCGATGCCCTGGCGGAAACGCTGGTCCGACACGTCGTAGGCGCGCTGGTTGGCGTCCACCAGCAAGCGCTGCGCCTGGATCTGGTCGTCCAGCGTGCCGCGCCCGGCCAGGGCGTCGGCCACTTCACGAAAGCCCGTCTGAATGGACCTTTCGTACTGCGCCACCTGGATGTTCTTCTGCACCTTGGCCAAATCCAGATTCGCTTGCAGCGAACCGCCGGCGAAGATCGGCACGGTGATCTGCGGCACGAAGCTCCACGCGCCCGACCCGCCTTCGAACAAGCCGCCCAGGCTGGCGCTGGCGGTGCCCGCCTGGCCGGTCAGGCTGATGGTGGGAAAGAACGCCGCGCGCGCCGCGCCGATGTTGGCGTTGGCGCCCTTGAGCTGATGTTCGGCCGCGCGGATGTCCGGGCGGCGCGCCAACAGATCCGACGGCAAGCCGGCCGGCAAGGTCGTGGGCAACATGCCGTCATCCAGCTTTACGGCCTGGTCCAGCGCCGCCACCATTTCCGGCGACATCGGCTGGCCCACCAGCAGCGTCAACGCATTGCGGTCCTGCGCGGCCTGGCGCGTGTATTGCGACAGGTTGCGCTGGGCCGTGCGCAGCGACACTTCCGCCTGGCTCAGGTCCAGCGCCGTGGACAGCCCCTGGTCGTAGCTTTGCTGCGTGAGCTTGAACGAATCTTCCTGGCTCTTTAGCGTGTCACGCGTCAGGCCCAGCAATTCCTGGTCGGCGCGCAAGGTCAGGTAGGCATTGGCCACTTCGGCAATCAGCGTCAGCTGCGTGGCCGTGCGCGTTTCGTCCAGCGCCAGATAGGACTCCAGCGCCTTGTCGCTCAGGCTGCGGATACGGCCGAACAGGTCCAGTTCCCAGGCCGACAGTGCGGCGCCCACCTGGTAGTTGTGGCTGGTGGTGGCGCTGCCGCTGGGCGACAGGTCGGCCGGCGTGCGCTGCGCGGTTTCCTTGCCGGCCACGCCCACGCTGGGCAGCAGGTCGGCACGCTGAATACGGTACTGTGCACGCGCCGCTTCCACGTTCAACGCGGCCACGCGCAGGTCGCGGTTGTTGGCCAGCGACAGTTCGATCAGCTGTTGCAGCAGCGGGTCGCTGAAGAAGTCGCGCCAGCCGACGTCGGCGGTGGACATGCCCTGCGCCAGTTGCGAGCCATCGGCCTTGTAGGCATCGCCCGTGGGATAGTTGGCGCTGACGGGCGCGTCGGGCCGTTCGTAGGTCGGGGCCAGCGAGCAGCCCGCCAGGGCCGCCGCCAGGGAAACAGACAACAAGGTTCTCATCTGAAGTTTCATTACGGTTGTCCTTCGGCGGACACTTCCTGCGAGCCGTTGGCGCTGGTGTCGTGCTTGTCTTGGTTTTCGCTCATGCGCTTGACCTTGAAGACGCGCAGCATGATGACGAAGAAAGCCGGAACAAAGAAGATGGCCAGGAACGTGCCGGTCAGCATGCCGCCGATCACGCCCGTGCCGATGGCGTTCTGGCTGCCCGAACCGGCGCCCGACGAAATCGCCAGCGGCGTCACGCCCAAGATGAACGCCAGCGACGTCATCAGGATGGGGCGCAAGCGTTGGCGGGCGGCGTGGATGGCCGACTCCGTCAGGCTTGCGCCTGCCTCGAAGTGTTCCTTGGCAAATTCCACGATCAGAATCGCGTTCTTGGCCGCCAGCCCCACCGTGGTCAACAGCCCCACCTGGAAGTACACGTCGTTGGACAGGCCGCGTGCCAGCGTCGCCAGCAGCACGCCGATAATGCCCAGCGGCACCACCAGCATCACCGCCGTCGGGATGGACCAGCTTTCATACAACGCGGCCAGGCACAGGAACACCACGATCAACGAAATGGCGTACAGCGCCGGTGCCTGCGAACCGGACAGGCGTTCTTCGAACGACAGTCCCGTCCATTCAAAGCCCACGCCCACCGGCAGCTTGGCCGCCAGCTTTTCCATTTCTTCCATGGCCGCGCCCGAGCTATAACCCGGCGCCGCCTGGCCCTGGATGTTGTAGGACGGCACGCCGTTATAGCGGTTCAGCTTTTGCGGGCCGAAGCTCCACGTGGCTTTCGAGAACGCCGAGAACGGCACCATGTCGCCCGCATTGTTGCGCACGTACCATTTGTTCAGGTCTTCCGGCAGCATGCGCGAGGATGCCTCGCCCTGCGCGAACACCTTCTTCACGCGGCCCCGGTCGATGAAGTCGTTGACGTACGACGACCCCCACGCCGTGGCCAGCGTGCTGTTGATGTCCGACACGGCCACGCCCAGCGCACGCGCTTTTTCGCGGTCGATATCCAGTTGGTACTGCGGTGCGTCTTCGATGCCGTTGGGACGCACGCCCACCAGCACCGGGCTCTTGGCGGCTTCGCCCAGCAGCTGGTTGCGCGCGGCAAGCAGCTTTTCGTGGCCCACGCCGGCGCGGTCCATCAGCTGGAAGTCAAAGCCGGTGACGTTGCCCAATTCCATCACGGACGGCGGCGGCACCACGAACAGTTGCGCGCGGCGCTCGGTCTTGCCAAAGTGCGCGTTGGCGCGTGCCGCCACGGCGCCGGCCTTAAGCCTGGCGTCGCCGCGTTCTTCCCAGTCGCGCAGCTTGATGAACAGGATGGACGCGTTCTGGCCACGGCCGCCGAAGTTAAAGCCGTTGACGGCGAACACCGATGTCACGGCGTCCTTTTCCTCGGTCAGCAGGTACTTGGTCGCGTCGTCGATGACGGCCTTGGTGGCTTCGGCGGTGGCGCCGGCGGGCGTCTGGATCTGGGCGAACAAGATGCCCTGGTCCTCGGCCGGCAGGAACGCCGTGGGAATACGCGTGAACAGCCAGCCCATGGCAATGACCAAGGCCAGGTACACGACCATCAGCCGCTTGGTGCGGTTCAGCCCGCGCGCGACCGTATTGGCATAGCCGTTGCTGCTGCGCTCGAACGAGCGGTTGAACCAGCCGAAGAAACCCTTCTTCGTACCGTGATGGCCCTTGGGGATCGGCTTGAGCAAGGTGGCGCACAAGGCCGGCGTGAAGACGATGGCAACCAGCACCGACAACACCATCGAGGACACGATCGTGATCGAGAACTGGCGGTAGATCACGCCGGTGGAGCCGCCGAAGAACGCCATCGGGATGAACACGGCGGCCAGCACCATGGCAATACCGATCAGCGCGCCCGTGATCTGGCCCATGGATTTGCGCGTGGCCTGCTTGGGCGTCAAGCCCTCTTCGGCCATCACCCGCTCCACGTTTTCCACCACCACGATCGCATCGTCCACCAACAGACCAATGGCCAGCACCATGCCGAACATCGTCAAGGTGTTGATGGAATAACCGAACGCGGCCAGCACGCCGAACGTACCCAGCAACACCACCGGCACGGCCAGCGTGGGGATGATGGTGGCGCGGAAGTTCTGCAAGAACAGGTACATCACCAGGAAGACCAGGATGATGGCTTCGACCAGCGTCTTGAACACTTCATGGATCGACAAGCTGACGAACGGCGTCGTGTCGTACGGATAGACGACGTCCATGCCCGGCGGGAAGTACGGCTTCAGATTGTTGATGGTGTCGCGCACCGCCTGCGCCGTGTCCAGCGCGTTGGCGCCCGGGGCCAGCTTGATCGCCAGGCCCGAGGCGGGCTTGCCGTTGTAGAAGCTGTCGATGGCGTAGGTCTGCCCACCCAGTTCAATGCGCGAGACATCGCCCAGACGCACTTGCGAGCCATCGGCATTGACCTTGAGCAGGATGCGGCCGAAGTCTTCCGGCTTCTCCAGGCGCGACGGCCCGATGATGGTGGCGTTCAATTGCTGCCCGCGCACGGACGGCAGGCCGCCCAGCTGGCCGGACGACACCTGCACGTTCTGTTCCTTGATCGCCGTCACCACGTCCACCGTGGTCAGCCCGTAGTTCACGAGCTTGGCCGGGTCCAGCCAGATCCGCATCGCGTACTGCGAGCCGAACAGCTGGAAGTCACCCACGCCTTGCGTGCGGCTGATGGGGTCCTGTACGTACGAGGCCACGTAGTCGGCCAGGTCGTCCTTGGTCATCGTGCCGTCGGTGGACACGAAGCCCGCCACGATCAGGAAGTTCTTCGTGGCCTTGGTGACGCGGATGCCCTGCTGCTGCACTTCCTGCGGCAACAAAGGCTGCGCCAGCGCCAGCTTGTTCTGCACCTGCACCTGCGCCGTGTCCGGGTTGGTGCCCTGCTTGAACGTCAGCGTGATGGACATGCTGCCGTCGGAATTGCTTTCCGACGAGATGTACTGCAAGCCGTCCAGCCCGTTCATCTGCTGTTCGATGACCTGCACCACGGTGTCCTGCACGGTTTGCGCGGACGCACCCGGGTAGGTCACCGCGATGCCGATCGCCGGCGGGGCGATGTTGGGGTACTGCGAGACCGGCAATTGCAGGATGGACAGCGCACCGGCCATCATCAGCACAATCGCGATCACCCACGCGAATACCGGCCTATCGATAAAAAACTTTGCCATGCAAGGCTCCCTGATTACTGCTTGGCCGGGGCGGCATTGGCCGCCTGCGGCTGCTGTGCGTTGGCGCCAGCCTCGGTAGCGACGACTTCGACGCCCGGACGCACCATTTGCAAGCCTTCCACGATCACCTTGTCGCCGGCGGCCAGGCCGTCGGTAACCAGCCACTTGTCGCCAATGGCGCGGTCGGTCGTCAGTTGGCGCAGCTCGACCTGGTTCTTGTCATTGACGACAAGCGCCGTCGGCAGGCCACGCTGGTTGCGCGTCACGCCGCGTTGCGGCACCAGCAGCCCGTCGGCGGCCACGCCGTCAGCCAGCCGCGCGCGCACGAACATGCCGGGCAACAGGCGCCGGTCGGGGTTCGGGAACACCGCGCGCAACGTGATGGAACCGGTGCCCTGGTCCACCGTGACTTCCGAGAATTGCAGCTTGCCGGTCTGCTTGTATTGCGAGCCGTCTTCCAGGGTCAGCGACACCAGCGCGGCTTGTTCGCCATCGGCCTTCTTCAGCTGGCCGCTGGCCAGCGCGTCCTGCAAGCGCAGCAGCTGCACGCTGGACTGCGTCACGTCGACGTAGATCGGGTCAATCTGCTGCACCGACGCCAGGGCGGCGGTCTGGTTGGCCGTGACCAGCGCGCCTTCGGTCACCGCGGAACGGCCGATGATGCCGTCGATGGGCGACAGCACCTTGGTGTAGACGAGGTTGATGCGCGCCGTATCCAGCGCGGCCTTGGCCGACAGCACATCGGCCGCCGCCTGGTCGCGCGACGCCACGGCGTTGTCGTAGGTCTGTTGGCTGACGGCGCGCGTGGCCACCAGCGGCTTGTAGCGTTCGGCCAGCAAGGCTGCCGTCTTCTGCTGCGCCTGGGCGCGGGCCAGCGCAGCCTTCTGGCTGTCGAGGCTGGCTTGGTACAGCGCCGGGTCGATCTGATAGAGCTGCTGGCCGGCCTTGACCTCGCCGCCTTCGGTGAACAGGCGCTTTTGCACGATGCCGTTCACCTGGGGCCGCACTTCGGCCACGCGGAACGCGGACGTGCGGCCCGGCAGTTCGGTGGTCAGGGAAACGGGTTGCGTGGTCAGGGTCACCACGGTCACTTGCGGTTTGCCCGCTTGCGGTGCGTCTTGTTTCTTGCCGCAAGCGGCCAGGGTGAGAGCCGATGCCGTCAGCGTGAGCACTGCCGCGCTGCGCCACATAGCGCTTTTCTTATTCATAGATATTCCCGATTTCCGACAAAAAAGGAGCCCGCCTCCGCCCACGATAAGGGGAAGGTCTTGTGCATCGAATGGGTGGATTGGCATTGAAAACGCAAGAGGGCTTTATTGCATTGCTGCATTGCAGAACCCGCATTCTGAGTTATCCCGCCCCAGAAACAAAGGGGCGGATAAAGAAAACATCATTCCATTTATGGGACAATTTCCCACACCAAGTCTGTGAAAGAATCTCGACATGAAACGCTTACAAGGCATGGAACTCTTCGTCGAAGTGGCCAAGACACGTAGTTTTAGCCGCGCTGCAGCAACGCTGGGCGTGCCGAAATCGACCTTGTCTCGCCAGGTGGCCGAATTGGAAAAATCGGTGGGGCTGCGCTTGTTGAGCCGCACCACCCGGAAGGTAGAGCTGACCGATGCCGGGCGGCTGTACTTCGAACGCTGCCAGCGCATCGTGGCCGAGGCGCAGATCGCCCATGAAGAACTGCAAAAGCTGGTCGACACGCCGGCCGGGCCGCTGCGGGTCAACATGCCCGCGGATTTCGGCACCGACTTCCTGGCTGAATCGTTCATGGAGTTCTCCCGCCGCTATCCCGACGTCACGTTTTTCCTGGACCTGGCAAACCCGGACCACGCCTCGCGCGTGTTCCAGACCTGCGATATCTCAATCGAAATCGGCGACCTGCCCGACTCGACGCAAATCGCCCGGCTGCTGGGCATGCTGCCCGCCCACCTGTATGCCTCGCACGACTACCTGGAAAAACACGGAGAACCCAAACATCCCAGTGACTTGACTCGCCATGAGTGCATTGAGTTCCGCGCGGAAGGCGCGGGCCGCGTGACGCGATGGCCGCTCAGCAACGGCGATCAACACATCGAATTCACGCCGGGCAACCGGTTTTCGGTCAACGGCGTCGCCATGGCGCGGCGGCTGGCCATGCTGGGCGCGGGCATCGCGGTGCTGGTGGGCGGCCAGACGGCTGAACAGCAATCAGGGCAGTTGCGGCGCGTATTGCCGGACTGGCAACTGGGCCCCTTCCCTGTCTATGCCGTGACCGAGACGCGGCTGCTGCCGGCCAAGACCCGGATCTTCATCGAATTCCTGATGGAGCGCCTGGGCAGCAATGGGCAAGCGAAGGATACGCCCGCCTTCATGAAATAACGGCAGGTTCGAAACAGACTGAAAAATCTGCTGACGCCCGAATTCACTTGTCGGCCAGAAAGAACAGCCCGGGCGGGCCCGGGCTGACTAGTTGCTGAACGACAGCGGGATTAAAAGCCCTCGTCGTCGCGCAGATACCGCCACTGCCCAAGCGGCAGGTCGCCCAGCGACACGCGGCCGATGCGCACGCGCTTCAGGCCCACGACTTTCAGCCCGACCAGTTCGCACATGCGGCGGATCTGGCGTTTTTTGCCTTCGCGCAGCACGAAGCGCAGCTGGTCGTGGTTTTGCCAGCGCACATGGGCGGGCTTCAGCGCCTTGCCGTCCAACGACAGGCCGTGATTCAGCAGTTCCAGGCCACGGTCGGGCAAATCGCCCTGCACCCGCACCAGGTATTCCTTGTCCACGCTGGAGTCTTCGCCGATCAGGTGCTTGGCGATGCGACCGTCTTGCGTCAGCACCAGCAAGCCTTGCGAATCGATGTCCAACCGCCCCGCCACCGCCAGGCCGTCCAGGTGCGCGCGTTCAAAGCGCTGCGGATGGCGGTCGCCGGCAAAGCGCGAGCGCGAGTCGATCAACGCCACGGCGGGCGTATAGCCTTTTTCGGCCTGGCCGGACACATATCCCACCGGCTTGTTGATCAGGATGGTCACGCGCGAGGTCTGGCGCGCCTGCGCGGCGCGCTCTAGCGTGATGACCTGATCCGGAAACGCCTTGGCGCCCAGTTCGGACACCACTTCGCCGTCCACGCGGACCCAGCCGCGTTCGATATAGCTGTCGGCCTCGCGGCGCGAGCAAAGTCCGCGCTCGGACATGAGCTTGGAGATTCGTACTTTTTCCATGGCCGGTATTGTATGCGTTGGCGAGCCGCCCTTCGGGCTTGGCATAATACGCAGCCATGATGAAACCCGCCGCCCATCTCCCCCCGCTTGCTCCCGGCTGGCTGGCCGTCGCGCCACCCGTCCTGCCCCCCGCCATGCGCCACTGGCTGTTTCGCCCCGGCGCCCTGACCGCCGGCCTGCGCCAGGTAGGCCAGGTGCGCCTGCGCGTGCTGGCCGAATACGCCGACGGCGCGCCGCCCGACGAAGCCCGCGCCATGGGCATCGCGCCCGGCTCGCCGGTCTGGATCCGCGAAGTGCTGATGTCGGTGAACGGCGTGGACAGCGTGCCCGCCCGCAGCCTGACGCCGCTACGCGCATCGCATGGCGCGTGGCAAGGCATGCGCCGCCTGCTGACCCGGCCGCTGGCCGACATGCTGTATCACGACAGCACCGTCATCCGTTCCCGCTTTGCCTGCCGCCGCCTGGCCTCGCCCGTGCCGTTCTACGCCACGGCGCGCGACGTGCTGCCCACCGACGGCCACTCGCAAGACGCCCACCGCGTGTGGGCAAGACGGTCCGTCTTCTGGCGCCAGGGCCAGCCGCTGCTGGTGGCCGAGTGCTTCCTGCCCGGCTTCTGGGATGTGATCGCCGGCCAGCCCACGCCCCCGCTGGTGCCGCATCAGCGCACGGCGCGATAACCGTAGCCGGCAGGCACGCCGGAACCGCCTGGCGCTATTGCTCGCAACCGTCGGCGCCGGGTTTGCCCAGATAAAGCTCCACGGCGCTTTCCACCGTTGGATGGAAATGATCGTCGCCAAAAATTTCCGCCAGCTCAAAGCGCTTGAGCTTGTCCCGTACCGGATCCTTCATCTCGGCAAAATGCAGTGCCGCGCCTTCCTTGGACAGATGTTGGGCAAGTTCGCGCAACATGTCCGCCGCGGTCACGTCAACGCTGGTGACGGGTTCGGCCGCCACCACGACCCGGCGCACCGGCGTGGGCGAGGCATCGACGGCTTCCAACAGCCGTTGCTGAAACAGCTCGGCATTGGCGAAGAATAGCGGCGCGTCCCAGCGAAACAGCACCAGGCCGTCGATCAGTGCGGCATCTGGATAGCGCTTCAAGTCGTGATAGCCGCGCAAGTTGGGCACGCGCCCCAACACCGCGAAATGCGGCCGCCAGCCGTCCCACAGAAACTCGATGATGGCGATGACGACCGCCAGGCCGATGCCGGGTATCGCCCCAAACGCCGCCACGCCGGCAAAGCACAACATCGACAGCCAGAACTCCCATTGCTGGATGCGGTAGATACGGCGCAGGTCCTTGATTTCGAACAGGCCGATGGCCGCGGCGATCACCACGGCGGCCAACGCGCTGTTGGGCAGGTAGCGCAGCAGGTCAGGCGCCAACAACAGCAAAAGCGCCACGGCCGCCGCCCCGACCACGCCCGTCAGCTGCGTGCGCGCACCCGCCGCTTCGGCCACGGGCGTGCGTGATGCGCTGCTGCTGATCGGAAACCCCTGGAAGAATCCCGCCGCCAGGTTCGCCACGCCCAAGCCCACCATTTCCTGATTCGGATCGACATGGGAGTGCGTGCGTGCGGCGTAGGTTCGCGACAGCACGCTTGTATCCGCGAAGGAAATCATCGCCACCGCGCCGCCCCCGACGATGATGGTGAGCCAGTCCGCGTTATCCAGCCATGGCCAGGTGAATGTCGGCAAGCCCTGCGGGATCTCGCCCAGCACTTTCACGCCGTGAACATCCAGCCGAAAAATGCTGACCGCCAATGTCGCCAGGACAACGGCGACCAGGATGCCGGGCACGCGCTTAAAACGCTTAAGCAGCAAGATCGTCACCAAACTGGCCGCCCCTACCGCGAAGGCATAGCCGTTGGTTTTGCCATCGGCCACTGCCCGCCCCAATTGCCACAGTTCGCGCAAGGGGCCGCCACCTTCGATCGGAATGGCGAACAATTTCGGCAGCTGGCTGACAAGCACGGTGAGCGCAATGCCGTTCATGTAGCCATAGCGTATGGGCTTGGACAACAGTTCGGTGATGAACCCCAGGCGCAACAAGCCCAGAACAATGCAGACCAGCCCGGCGATAACGGCCATCAGGCTGGCCGCGGCCACCGCTCGCACGGGGTCGCCCCCGGACACGCTCAGCACCACCGCAAGAATGGGCGCGGCCAGCGCCGAATCCGGCCCCAGCACCAGGATGCGGCTTGGCCCAAAAATGGCATAGGCCAGCAGCGGCACGATCGTGGCGTAAAGCCCGTAGATGCCCGGCACGCCCGACGCCTCGGCATAGGCGATGCCCACCGGTACCAGCATCGCGGCCAATGCCAGGCCCGCCGCCAGGTCGTTGGGTAGCCAAGCCGCTTGATATGACCGTAGTACAGACAGCCCGGGCATCCAGCGCGTAACCGCCGAGTCGACGGGGGCAGGCGTGGGCGAGGATGCGGGCATGGTGGGCAACCGTCCGTCGCGGGGTCGATCAGTAAAGCAGCCAGACGATCACCGTTCCCCACGTCGTGATCAAAATGTGTCCGAACGCCACCGTGCCGGAATACCCGATGACCGCGACCGGGCTCTGTGATTTTTCCTGCACCGCGGCAAGCCCGGCCGTCATCGTTTGCGCGCCGGCCAGCGCGCCCAGCAGCAACAGGGGCTCAAGCCCCAGCACGTAGCGCCCGAACAGCAAGCCGACAAACTGCGGAACCATCGTCACCACGATGCCCGCCAGAAAAATCGTCAGCCCGACTTCTTGAAGCGCTTGCACAAATACCGGCCCCGCCTTCAGCCCGATCATCGCGACAAAGCCCGCCAACCCGATGGACTTCATGAATTCAAGGGCGCCGTGGGAGATGCGCCCAAACAAAGGCCTGGCGGAATTTCGCCAGCCCACCAGCAGCCCAAGAATCAGTGTCCCGACACTGCTGCCAATGGCAATATGCATGCTGCCGATGGGCAGCACCAGCGACGTCCCCACCACCGCGCCGACGAATATGCCGAATCCCAGCGCAACAAAGTCCGTGGCGTTCAATTCCCGCACGATGCTGCCCATGCGCTCGGCCACGCGTTCAACCGCGGGTTCAAGCCCGACGATACTGAGCACGTCGCCGCGCAACAGCACCGTTTTGGAACCCACCGGTATCTGCACGCCGTTGCGCCGGATGTCGCGCAGGAACACACCGCGCACTTCCTGTGCCTGCTCCGCAATCTGAGCCACTGTCTTGCCGACAAGCGCAGGGTTGGACAACACGACGTCGTACATCGCGCTTGGAATATCCAGCAGTTCGCGGTCTGCCTGTTCGACGGCGTGGCCGTCCAGCCATTTCAGTATCACTTCGCTTTTGCCCGAGACCGCCACCACGTCGCCCGCGCGCAGGACCGTCGTGGGCTCGACGGCAAGCAAGCTGCCGTCACGCCGGATGCGTTCCACGAACATCCGGTCCGGGGCATATCGCGATTCGACCAGCGCAACGCTATGGCCCACGGCGGGGTGGTCGGGCTGAAGAAGATAGGCGCGCAAGTCGAATTTACGCCACGCCGAAGCCACGCCGGCTTTCTGACGCTGTATGCCGTACGCCTGCTCAAGCCGCGCGCCCTCTGCCTTCAGGTCCACGCGCAATAGCTTCGGCCCCAGGCTGGAGCAGAACCAGATGATTCCGAACGTCCCGAAGATGTAGCAGAGCGCATCGGCAACCGCGATCTGGCTGATCAGGCGATCCTTCTCGGCAGCGCCGATGGGAAGATTGCGGATGGCTTCACTACCCGTGCCGATAGCGGGCGACTCGGTCAAGCCGCCCGAGATCAAGCCCACGGCATAACCGAGCTCCAGCTTCAGCAAGAGCGCCAGCGCCCAGGCCGTGAGCAGCCCCGCAACGGGTATGACGACGCCCAGCACCGCCCACCGCCAGCCGCCATCCTTCATGCCTCGAAAGAAACTTGGCCCCACCGAGTAGCCGATTCCGAACATAAACAGCAGGAAGAGCACCTGCTTGGCGGTGTCGGATACCGGTATGAGAAAGAAATAGCCGATCAGCAACCCCGCCAGCAAAGACCCCGTCACCGGCCCGAAGCCGACCCCGCGAATCTTGAATCCGCCGACCCAATAGCCCAGGCCGATCGCCAGGAAAACGGCAAGCTCGGGGTAGCGCTGCAGCAAGTTGCCTAAGAAGTCCATGGCGTTCGGCCCTCGAAAGACGACGTTCTGGACCCCCGACCTACCACCTCCGGGGAAGCCCCCTCAAGTGCGAAACCTGCATGGCATTGTTGCTACCGACGGATCGCAAAGTCCATGCTATATCCGGCAAAATTCCGTCAGACCGGCAATCGGCCGCGTCCGTGGGTGTGCGCACCGCCCAGGCCGGCCGACCACGGGTTTGACGCCGAACCGATCAGCGGTCCGCGCGATCATCCGATACTGCCGGCACCGCCGGCGCCGTATACCATTGCGCCGGCGCCACCACCTTGGGCTGGTCCGGGTCCCCTTCGTAGGCAGGCGTCATGATCTGCACGCCGTATTCGTTGAAGACGTCAAGAATGTGGCGGTGCAGTTCGGCATAGGTCTTGGCGATTCTTTGCGTATCGCGGGTGTAGGCGTTCAGCTCGTAGGTAACCGCAAAGTCTCCCAGCTTGGTCAGCAGCACGAAGGGGCCGGGCTCGGCCAGTACCACCGCGCAGCGGGCGGCGGCGGCGTGGAGCATGGCTTCAACCTGCCGCCACGGGACTTCGTAGCCGATGCCGACACTGGTGTGAAGAATCAAGCCTTGGGAGGCGGCCAGCGAGCTGTAGTTGGTGACGTCGCTGTTCAGGATCTGCGAATTCGGAATCGTGATTTCTTCATTCTTGTTCGTCCGGACGTGGGTCACCTGTAGGCGCACCGACACCACTTCCCCCACCACGTCACCCACCTTCACCCTGTCCCCCACCTTGAACACGCGTCGATAGGTCATCAGATAGCCGGCGATAAAGTTGGAGATTGCCGTGGAAGATCCCAGCGACACCACCAGGCCGATGAAGATCGAAATGCCCTTGAACGCGGCAGTCTCGGAACCGGGGATATACGGGTATGCAACGATCAGCGCAAACGCCAGGATCAATATCCGCGCAAGCTTGTAGGTGGGGATGGCCCATTCCGGCTCGAATTGGGCGAAGCTCACGCGCCGGTGTTCGACCGCATCGAAGAAAGTGCGGACCCGTCGCAGCGCGAAACGGGCCACGTAATAGATAAGGACAAGGATAAGAATGTCGGGGATCACCGCGGCCGCGGATTTTCCCAGCCTTTCTGCGGTGCCGGTGGCCAGGTCGAACAGGTCGTTGGAAAGCGAGCGCGTCCAGGGAAACAGCGCAAGCACGTATTGCAGGTACGCATACACCGATATGACGATGGTGGCGGCGCCCACCGCCAGCACCAGCGCGTGCAACGCCTTCCAGATGGTGTCCGATTGCAACAGCTCGAATGACTGGATATCCACCGCGCGGACGCGGCTTTTCAAAAGCCGGGACACCGCCTTGTCCAGCCAGCGGTTAAGCAACAGCAGAACGGCGATACCCAGGGCCAGCAATACCGTTGCGCCGGCACTGTAAAGGCCGGCCCTGAGCAGGGCTTCGGTGCCGCGCGCCCGCCGGAAGTCGTCTATGGCTTGCCGGATGCGCAGCAGATGCAACGCCGCGAGATTGTCACGGGTAGTTTGTTCAAGCTGGGCGTCGGCGTCGCTGACGATGATCAGCGCGGTTGCCCCCGCCATGATGACGGTGCCGTTATCAACGGGCTCGGTCCGAAGGCCGGCGCTTGAAAATGAGGTATCCGCCGCGACCTTCGTGATTCTTTCCCGGATGGCCTCGGCGCGCCGCTCGGCGGGAAATGAGGACAGCCCTCGGACCCGGAAGAGCACCTGGCCGTCCACCTCGACCGGGGCGGTCTCAAGCGCCAGCTCAAGGGGAGAGGGTTCCGGACGCGCGTCCTCTGCCCCAGCGGACAGTGCAGGCGTCAGGATCAGCAGCAACACAGCAAGAATGGAGACTCGGATGATTCCAGTCATGATTCCCTCTCGCGCCGATGCCGCCGTCTTCGTCTTGCGATGACGGCGATTGCCTGGCCAGCACGATAGTTGGCCCGGCGGTTGCAGCGAATCCATCTTAGCGCTATTGATCCGCGAAATGCGATGCGCTTTGGGGGAATTTCTGATCGGGCCGCGCGCGTGGCCTACCCTTGCCCTACCCCTCGTACTGTCGCCCCTGCTCCAGCAGTTCAGGCGTACCGATCACCGCGTTCAAACCGTCAAAATCCAGCATCCGTTCCTGCCATGGCGCAGTCGTGCCGTGCTGGCGCAGGCTGCCGTAGTAAGCCTGCAAGGTGTGCGCCACGGCGCGCGCCGTGCCTCCGGGAAAGATGACGATGCGAAAGCCCAGGGCGGTCAGCGCGTCCGCGCTTTGCACCGGCGTCTTGCCGCCTTCCACCATATTGGCCAACAGCGGCACGCGCGCGGCAAAGCGGGCGCAGGCCGCCTGCATCTGCTCTGGCGTGCGCAAGGCTTCAATGAACAGCGCGTCGGCGCCGGCTTCAAGATAGCGCTCGGCGCGGTCCAGCGCGGCCTCCAGCCCTTCAACCGCCACCGCGTCGGTGCGCGCCAGTATCAGCGTGGACGCTGACACCCGCGCGTCCACGGCGGCGCGCAGCTTGCCGCACATCTCGGTCGCGGGTATCACCGCCTTGCCATCCAGATGCCCGCAGCGTTTGGGAAAGGTCTGGTCTTCCAGCTGGATCATGGCCGCGCCCGCGCGTTCGAAGCCGCGCACGGTGCGCTGCGTGTTCAACGCGTTGCCAAAGCCCGTGTCGGCATCCACGATCACCGGCGTGGCGACGCGTTCGGTGATCCGGGCCAGCGTGTCCTCGACCTCGGAATACGTGGTCAGGCCAATGTCTGAACGGCCCAAGCGGGTGTAAGCGATGGAAGCGCCCGACAGGTACAGCGCGGTAAACCCGGCCTGCTCGGCGATCAGCGCCGACAGGGGGTCGTAGATGCCGGGGGCCAGCACGGCGCCCGCTGCCAATTGCGTTTTCAGGGTTTGCTTCATGAGGGTTCCTGTACAAGTTCGTGCCCCAGCAGCGATGCGGCGGTCGCGGCGGCGATATAGCCGCCCGCCACCGCACTGAGCAATCCATTGCCGGACAGATAGCCCGACACGTCGTTGCCCGACACGCCGCGCGCGGCGCCACCGGCAGCCAGCAAATTCGGCAGCGGCTGCCCATCGCGGGTCAACACGCGGCATTGCGCATCGATATCCAGGCCACCTTGCGTATGAAACAGCGCGCCCGTGACCTTGACGGCGTGGTACGGCGCTTGCAGCGTGCGTTCAAAGCGGCGCCCATGGGGGTCCGCCCCATCCGGGCCGACGGCTTGCAAGGTCTGTTGCAACACGCCGGCATCGCAGCCGATCAGCGTGGCCAGGGCGGGCAGATCCGCACAGGTTTTCACTGCTTGGCCCGCTTCGGCCGCCACAAAATCCGGAAAGCCGCGTGCCAATGCCAGCGTGCGGTCGTCGAACACGTTCCAGGCCACGCCGCCCGGCTGGGACAACACATGCACGGCGGCTTCGGAATAGCCCTGCGTTTCGTCATGAAAGCGCCGCCCATCGCGATTGATCTGCACCCCGCCGTCCATCATGACGGCCCAGGAGATCAACGCGCCTTGCGGTGTCGCCCAGGACCCGTGCCCCTGGTAGGCGCCCAGGTCGGCCAGGCGTGCGCCCAGGGCCTTGCCCCATTCGATGGCGCTGCCGTCGTTGCCGACGTGGCCGCCGTAGACGGCCTGGCGCATGGCGGGCAAATGTTCGGCCACCATGGCCGCGTTGCCGCCAAATCCGTTGCAGGCCAGGATCAGCACCTGGCAGCCGATCACGTCCACGGACCCGTCCGGCCGTTCGCAGCCCACGGCGGTGATGCGGCTGCCGGCGTCCACGCCGCCACGGTCGCCCTCGCCCGCTTCCACCCAGATGTCGCGGGCCAGCGCGCGCGTCAACAGATGCGCGCCCGCCGCCGTGGCGGCGCGCTCCAGCGCGGTCACCAAGGCCACGCCCGTGCGTTCCGGCAAGGCATGCATGCGGCGCGCGCGGTGTCCCGGATACAGGAAACCGTCCAGGACCTCGAACGCCAGGCCATGTCGCGCCAACATATCCATGGCGGGGGCCGCCGCGCCCGTGTAGGCGGCAACCAGGTGCGGCGCGGCCGTGCCATGGGCCTTGGCCTGGATGTCGGCGGCGAAACGCGCCGCGTCATCATCGATGCCGGCGGCGCGCTGCACCGCCGACCCCGCTGCCGGAATAAACCCCGAGGACAACGCCGACGAGCCACTGGGCGCGGCGTCGCGTTCGATCAACACGGTTTCAATGCCCGCCTGCGCCAGCCGCAGCGCGGCGGTCAGCCCGCAAGCGCCCGCGCCGATGATCAGCACCGGCACCTGCATCATGTCGGCGTCCGAAGGGCCGCCGGGCTTTCCGCGTTTGACGACAGCCGCGCTCACGACGCCAGCCTGCCGATGAAATCCTTGCACGTGATCACGTCCGCCACCGTGCGCAGGTCCGCCAGCGCGGCATCGTGCATGGCGGGCGTGGGCGCGGCGCAGCCGTCGGCCAGCACGGTCACGTGATAGTCGCGCATGTGCGCATCGCGGGCGGTGCTGGCCACGCCGCCGTTGGTGACGATGCCCGCAATCACCACGCTGGAGATGCCCGCGCGGCGCAACACCCAATCCAGCTGCGTGTTGAAGAAGGCCGAATACGCCACCTTCCACACCGCCACGTCCACCAACCCGTCCAGCTCGGCCACATTGGCCTGCCCCGTGGAGCCGGCCGCGAAATCGCCTTTGGCCAGGAACGGACGCAGTTGCTTCAAATGCGGCGAGATCATGGGCTCGCCGTGCGCGTCGGGCCACAGCGTGAACTGGCTGGCCGCCACAAAGCCGCCTTGCAACTTCAACGCGCGGGCAACGGGCGCCACGCGGGCCGGCAAGGCGCGCGCCTGTGGGCTGACCGCGCCGCCGCGATCATAGGCGCCGCCGGGCGCCAGGAAATCGTTTTGCAGATCGATCACCAGCAAGGCGGTGGTACGAGGGTCCAGAACCTGCATGCTTGTCTCCTAGGCGTCCTGCCGGGTAATCAGCAAATTGCCCAACGCGTCGACGCGGCCGGTAAAGCCCGGTTCGATCCAGATGGTGGTGTCGGGCTGCTCAAGAATCGCCGGGCCGGCCACCTCGGCCCCTACCGGCAGGTCCAGCCGCGCATAGCGCACGGCGTCGCGCCACTGGCCCGCGTGAAACACGCGCTGTGTGCCCAGCGCGGCCGGCATGTCGCGGCAGGTGGGCGCCAGCAGCGACAAATCGAACTTGGGGCGCTGGCCGATCCGCGCATAGCGCAGGTTCAGGATGCGCACGGCGATGCCGCTCAAGCTGCGGCCGAATGCGGCGCGGTAGGCGCGGTCGAAGGCCGCTGCAATGCCTGGCCGGGTCAATGCATCGCGCGTGACTTCCACGCAGACGGTGTGGCTTTGGCCCACATAAAGCATGTCCAGTTCGATGCTTTCACGCACGCCTTCAAATGCCACGCCCGCCGAATCCAGGCGTTCCTGGCAGGCCGCGGCCAGGGCATCGATACGCGCCAACAGGTCGTCGGTGTCCAGCGCGTCCAGCGCGGTGTTCAAGGTCTGCACGCCGTCGTGCCGCATGTCGGCCATGACGCAGCCCAGCGCGGACGTCACGCCCGGGTAGCGCGGCACGATGCCGTGCGCGGCGTCCACTTCATTCATCATGGCGCACACATGCAAGGCGCCACCGCCGCCGAAGGGCATGTACGCGAACTTGCGCGGATCGTGCCCGCGTTCGATGGACACCACGCGTATCGCGCCGGCCATCTTGGCGTTGGCCACGGTCAGAATCGCCTCGGCGGCCGCGTGCACCTCCAGGCCCAGCGGTTTGGCCACATGTTCTTCGATGGCCGCGCGCGCCAGCTCCACGTTCATGGTGGCCAGCAGGCCGCCGCCCAACGGCCGCTCTGCCGAGATGCGGCCCAGCAGCACATTGGCGTCGGTAACGGTGGGCCGGGTATTGCCGCGCCCATAGCAGGCCGGGCCCGGAACGCTGCCCGCGGATTCCGGCCCCACCTGCAACAGGCCGCCCGCGTCCACGCTGGCGATCGACCCGCCGCCCGCGCCGATGGTCTCGATCTGGATCATCGGCGCGCGCACCACCATGCCGAAGTCGATCACGGTCTGCGCCGACAGCGAGGCCTCGCCGCCCGCCACCAGCGACACATCGAACGAGGTGCCGCCCATGTCGCCGGTAACGACGTTGGGAAAGCCGGAAGCGCGCGCAATCGCCGCGCACGCAATCACGCCCGCCGCCGGGCCCGACAGCGCGGTGCGCACCGGCACGTCGCACGCCGTCTGCCGCGACATCACGCCGCCATTGCTCTGCACGACCAGCAGCTCGCCGTCAAAGCCGTTCTCGCGCAAATCGGATTCCAATCGCGTCAGATAACTGCCCACCACCGGCTGCAACGCGGCATTGAGCACCGCCGTCGAGCAGCGTTCGAATTCGCGGATCTCGGGCAGCACTTCGGTGGCCGCCGTGACATTGGCGTTGGGCCAAATCGCGCGCACGCGCGCCACCGCCTGCGCCTCGTTCACCGGGTTCGCATACGCGTTGACGAAGAACACGCACACGGCCTCGCAGCCCTGCTCCAGCAGCGCGCGCGCCGCGGCCTCGACCTGGCCCAGGTCCACCGGCGTGTGCACGGTGCCGTCGGCCAGCACGCGTTCGCTGACTTCCAGGCGCAGGTCGCGCGAGACGACCGGTTCGTAATTGCCGCGCAGGCCCCAGGTCTGGGGTCGGTCGCGGCGGCGCATCTCCAGCACGTCGCGGAATCCCGCCGTGGTGATGATGCCGGTGCGCGCCACCTTGCGCTCCAGCAGCGCGTTGGTGCCCACGGTGGTGCCATGGACGATGGTGTTGATGGCGCCCGCGCCGTCGGCCACGCGCGCAATGCCGTTCATGAAGCCACGCGCTTCTTCGCCGCGCGTGGACGGTACCTTGACCACGCGCGCCGTGCCGCCTGCCTCGTCCAGCACGAACAGGTCCGTGAACGTGCCGCCCACGTCCACGCCCACCACGAGCCCCCGCGACGCGTTGTTGCCTGGGACGAAACCCCGATCTGCCGTGCTCATGCCAACTGCTCCTTCTTGTTGCCGGCGATATCGCCCACATAGCCCATCTTGCGGTCGTGTTCACGCGCGGCCGTCGTGCGGCCGGCAGGATCGCCGTAGCCGCCACCGCCCGGCGTTTCCAGCCGCACGCGGTCGCCGCGCTGTAGCTGAATGCCCAGCATCTTCGAACTCATCGGGGGGGATGCCCATTGCCCGTCCTGCTGATACCGGAACACGTTCAGTGCAGCCTGGCCGCCGCCCGCGATGCCCTTGGGCGCGCTGCGCCCGCGTTCCCCGAAGATGAACGCTTCGGCGCTGTCTTCCAGCAATTCGATTTCGTAGATGGCGCCCAGCCCGCCGCGATGCTTGCCGTCGCCCGCCGAATCCGGGCGCAGCGCCCACTGCGTGAAGCGGACGGGATAGGCGGCTTCCAGGATCTCCAGCGGTGGAATGGTGGCGGTGGAAATCGGCGCATTGCCATGGCTCAGCCCGTCGCCATCGGCGTGCCCGCCGTGCCCGCCACCGAAAAAGCTGAACATCACCCAGCGCTGCCCTTTGCGCGCGGCGTCGCTGCGATAGCCCGCGATGGACAGCGCATTGATCGTGCCGTAGGCCTGGGCCATCGCGCGCTCTGGGGCGGCTTGCGCCATCGCGCAGAAGATCACGTCGATCATGCGCAGGATGGTTTCGGTATAGCCGCCCACCGGGCGCGGCCGGTCGGCCGAGATGACCAGGCCATCGGGCAACACCACGTCCACCGCGTCCAGCACGCCCGCGTTGGCCGGCACGTCGGGAAACAGGTGCTTCAGCGCCACGTAGCACGCCGCGATGGCAGTGGCGCGGGAGATATTGACGGGCCCCGCGCAGGCGGGCGACGTGCCGTTGAAGTCCAGCGTCAGCCGGTCACCATTGATCGACAGCTTCAGCGCGATGCGCAGCGCCACGTCGCGCACACCGTCGTTGTCCAGCATGTCTTCGAACGCGTAGTCGCCGTCGGGCAGGCGCGCGATGTGGTCGCGCATCAAACGACGCGCGCGCTGGCGCAAGGTGTCCAGCGACTCCAGCACGGTGGCGTCGCCATATTCGTCCAGCAGCCCGTCCAGACGCCCCGCGCCCAATTCCAGCGCGGCCAATTGCCCGTTCAGGTCGCCCCACAAGCTGTCCGGCAAGCGGGTGTTGGCCTTCAGGATGGCCAGCACGTCCGGGTCCAGCACGCCCGCGCGCACGATGCGCACCGGCGGGATCTGCACCGCCTCTTGCCAGCATTCGGTGGCTGCCGGGTTGTAGTTGCCGGGCACCGCGCCGCCTACGTCGTGCCAATGCGCGGCCGACGCCAGAAAGCAGAACAGCTTCTGGTCGCGGAACACCGGGCGCACCAGCTTGAAGTCGTTGGCGTGCGTGCCGCCTTCGTACGGGTCATTGAACAGCCAGACGTCGCCGTCCACCATGCCGCCGCGTTCGGCCGCCACCTTGGCCGCCGCCTTCACGGCAAACGCCATCGCGCCCACGAAGACCGGCAGGCCGGACTTGCCCTGGATCAGCGTGGCGCCCGTGGCCGCGTCGTACATGCCGTGGCAGGCGTCGTGGGCCTCGGCAATGATGGGGTTGAACGCGCTGCGGTACAGCGTCGCGTCCATCTCATCGGCAATCTGTTCCAGACGGCCCTTCAGGACCGCCAGGGTGACGGGATCTAGCATCGTGTTCTTCCTAGGAGGTTTGGCGCTGTTTCAGCAGATTCAGCAGCCCGCCGGCCCGCACCATGTCCATCAGGAAGTCAGGTACGGGCTCGCAAGGCAATGCAGCGGGGTCGGCGGCTTGGGCGCGGCCGATACGCCCGGCGATGGGGTCGAACGTGATGCGTTCGCCTTCGGCCAGCGCATCCGCCTGGGCGCAGGTCAACAGCAACAGGCCGACATTGAAGGCGTTGCGAAAATACAGGCCGTTGAAAGACGGGGCGATGACGGCGGCTACGCCCAGGCGCACCAGCGCCGATGCGGCTTGCTCGCGCGAGGAGCCGATGCCGAAGTTGTGCCCGGCCACCAACACGTCGCCCGGCTGCACCTGCGCCGCGAATTCCGGGCGGACGCGTTGCAGGCAGTGGCGCGCGATTTCGTCGATGCCGAACTTCATGTAGGCGCCTGGGGCCAGCGCGTCGGTGTCGATATCGGCCCCCACGCGCCAGACGCGATGGGTCGATGTGGCGGGCGTCGACGTGGTCCGCGCCGCGCCGGCTTCGACGGCGATGGGAGTTGTTGCAGTGCGGTCCGTCATGCCATCACCTCGCGCGGGTCTGCAATGCGGCCGGCAACGGCCGAGGCTGCCACGGTGTAGGGCGACGCCAGGTAAACCCGCGCCGTCTCGGAGCCCATGCGGCCCTTGAAATTACGCGCGGTGGTGGAGATGACGCTGGCCCCGTCGGGAATGGACCCGCCATAGCCCGCACAGGCCCCGCATGACGTGGCCAGCACCTCTGCGCCGGCGTCTTGCAGCACTTGCATCACGCCTTCCTGTTCGGCCTGTTGCTGGTCCAGGCGGCTGGCCGGCGCCACCATCAGGCTCATGCCCGGCGCCAGGCGGCGCCCGCGCAAGACGCTGGCCGCGGCGCGCAGATCCTCAAGCTTGGCGCCCGTGCACGCGCCGATATAGGCCACTTGCACCGGCACATCGCGGTACTGGTCCACGTCGCGCGCGTTCGCCGGGCTGTGCGGCGCGGCCACCTGCGGCGCCAGCGAGGCCGCGTCAAAGTCGTGCCATTCAGCGTCGGCGTCCGCGTCGCTTTGCCAGCGCGCCAAGTCCAGGCTGTCGGTCACCCCCGCCTTGCGCAAGTAGGCGGCCGTGGTCTCGTCCGGCGCGATCAGGCCCACCTGCGAGCCCAGCTCGGCGCTCATGTTGGACAGCGTCATGCGTTCCTGCATGGGCAGCGCGCGCACGGCCTCGCCGCAGAACTCCACGGCTTGGTAGCGCCCGCCGTTCATGCCGTAGCGGCCGATCATGTGCAGCATCATGTCCTTGGCGGTCACGCCGGCGGCCAGCCGCCCGTTCCAGCGCATCATCAACGTTTGCGGCACCTTGACCCAGATCTTGCCGGTGACGGCCACGCCCAGCATTTCGGTGCTGCCGATGCCGAACATATACGCGCCGAACGCACCGCCCGTGGGCGAATGCGAATCCCCGCCCACGCAGAACATGCCGGGGCGGATGTGGCCATGCTGCGGCACGACCACATGGCAGATGCCAACCGAGTCATACACATTGGGCAGTTGCTGCCCCGCCGCCCAGTCGCGCGCAATGCGCACGATGCGGCGCGATTCGTCGTCGGATTCGGGCACGTAGTGGTCGATGACCAGCACGATCTTCTTCGGGTCCCACAGCGACGCGCCCAGCTCTTGCAGCATCGGCTGCAAGCGGCGCGGCCCGCTGGAGTCATGGAACATCGCCAGATCCACGGCGCAGGTCACGATTTCGCCCTGCTGGACCGAGGCACGTCCGCAGGCGGCGGCGATCAACTTCTGGGCCAGGGTCTGCGGCGAGCGCTGCGGTGAATCCTGGGGCCGGAGGGCTTGGTCAACAACAGGCATCGCTACATCCCCAGATAGGCCCGGCGCACGTCGTCGCTGGCCATCAGTTGCGCACACGATCCGCTATAGCGCACCGCCCCGTTTTCCATCACATAGGCGCGCTGCCCGGTTTCCAGCGATTGCCCCACGTTCTGCTCGACCAGCAGAATTGCCAACCCATCGGTGTGCAGGCGCTGGATCAGGCCGAACAGTTCTTCAACCATCAAGGGCGACAGGCCCAGCGAGGGTTCGTCCAGGATCAACAGGCGCGGTTCGGCCATCAGGCCGCGTCCGATCGCCAGCATCTGCTGCTCACCGCCCGACATGGTGCCGGCCAGCTGCGCCAGCCGTTCGCGCAGGCGCGGAAAAATATCCAGCACCTTGTCCAGGTTGCCCGTGCGATGCTCGCGCGCCCGGGTGAACGAACCCAGCTCCAGGTTTTCGCGCACGCTTAGGTTGGGAAAAATGCGGCGGCCTTCAGGGACCTGGATCAGCCCGGCGCGCACCACGTCACGGTAGTGCCTGCCGGTCAGGTCGTGACCGTCAAAACGCACCGATCCGCCCCAGGGCTTGCACAGCCCGCAGACGGTGTTGTTCAACGTGGATTTGCCGGCGCCGTTGCTGCCCAGCAGGACGACGATTTCACCTTCGCCCACCGCCAGGTCCACGCCGCGCAGCACCTCCATGCGCCCGTAGCCCGCCCGCAAGCCGGTCACTTCAAGCAGCGCGCTCATGCCGGCGCCCCTTGTGCGGCCAGCCGCGCGGCCGCGCCATGCCCCAGGTAGGCCTCCACCACCGTCGGGTCGCGGGTGACTTCGCCCGGCGTACCGGACGCAATCAAACGCCCCTGCGCCAGCACCCACACGTGTTCGGCCAGGCTCATCACCGCGCGCATCACGTGTTCGATCATTAAGACGGTAACGCCATCGTCCACCAGCTTTTTCACCACCGGAATCATCTCGTCGATCTCGCTTGGATTCAGGCCGGCCAGCACTTCGTCCAGCAGCAGCAGGCGCGGGCGCGTGGCCAGCGCGCGGGCCAGTTCCAGCCGCTTGCGCCCGGCCACGGTCAAGTCGGCGGCGGGCTTGTCCAGCACCTTGTGCAGGTTCACGCGCGCGGCCACGTCTTCGGCGGCGGCCAGGGCGGCGCGCCGATCGCGCAGGCGCAGATGCGCGCCCACGGCAATGTTCTGGCGCACCGTCTGCGCACCGAACGGCTGCACGATCTGGAAAGTGCGGGTCAGGCCCAGCTGCGCGGATTCATGCGGTGCGCGTCCGGTGATGTCTTGCCCGGCAAAGCGCACCGACCCGGCGCCCGGTTTCAAAAAGCCGGACAGCAGCGCAAACAGCGTGGTCTTGCCTGCGCCGTTGGGGCCGACCAGCGCGGTCAACGAGCCCTCGGGCACGGCCAGGTTCACGTCCTGCACGGCCTTCAGGCCGCCGAACGAAATCGAGAGATTGCTGGCTTGCAAAAGGATGTCAGGCACGGGCGCGCTCCTTGCCGAACAGCCGGCCCAACGATTGGCCGCTGCCACTGATGCCGCGCGGCAGGAACATCACGATCAAAATCAGCACCACGCCGTAGATCACCATGCTGATGCCGGGCAATTCACCAAACAGATTGCGCGTCAGGTCGGCCAGCCCATGCAGGGCGACGGCGCCCAGCACCGGCCCCCACAACGTGCCCATGCCGCCCACGATGGCCCCCACCAGCGCTTCCACCGATACGGCGGAACCGAAGGCGATGCCCGGGTCGATGTACTGGAACACCTGCACATAGAACGCGCCCGCCGCGCTCATGAACGCCGCCGACAGTGCAATGCCGCCCAGCTTCACCCGCAAGGGGTTCACGCCGATGGCCCGCGCGGCGTCTTCGTTGTCGCGCACCGCTTGCAAGTACGCGCCAAAGCGCGAATGCCGCAGCCAGGCCGTCACCAGCAACGCCAGCACCACAAACGCCAGCAGCAGATAGATGTAGCCCCGGCGCGACGCAAACTGCATGTTTGCCGCGCCCTCTTGCAGCGGCACCATCAGCCCCACCCCGCCGCCCGTGAAGGACGCGGACAAGGCCAGGATGCGAAACACTTCGGCAAACGCCAGCGTCACCAGGGCAAAGTAAGACCCCTTCAGGCCGTAGCGAAACGTCAGCCCGCCCACCGCCAGGCCGACCAGCGCGCCCAGTGCAATCGCCACCGGCAACGCCAGCCACGGATTGATGCCGAAGTTCAATTGCCCCAGCGCTTGCGCATAAGCGCCCACACCGAAGAACAGCGCATGGCCGAACGACAGCTGCCCGCCATACCCGCCCAGAATGTTCCAGGCCTGCGACAGCAGCGCGGCGTACAACGACATCATCACGAACGTCAGCAGCACGCCCGATTGCGCAAACGTTGCCAAGGCGGCCAACGCAAGGCCGAACAGCGCGATGGCGCAAAGATCCCTATTCATGTTCAGCCCCTCGCCCCGAACAGCCCCTGCGGGCGAAACAGCAGCACCGCGATAAAGATCGCGAAGATGCCCATCTGGCCTAACGAATCGCCCAGGAACAGGCCGCCGATGGATTCCACCACGCCGATCAATAGCCCGCCCACCAGCGCCCCCACGAAGCTGCCCATGCCGCCCAACACCACGATCGTGAAGGCCACCAGCACGAAGCCGCTGCCCACCTGCGGGTTCACGTAATAGGCCGGCAGCAGGAAACAGGCCGCCGCGCCCAGGCAGGCCATGCCGATGCCGAACGACAGCGCATAGACTTTTTCCACGTCGATGCCCATCAGCTTGGCGCCCTGCTTTTCGCGCGCCACCGCGCGGATGGCGCGGCCCAGGTCGGTGCCGCGGATGATCCAGAACAGCACCGCCGCCACCGCCAGCGCGCCGAAGAACGCAATGACCTTGGGCAGCGCGATCATGGCCGGGCCGATTTCAAGCGTGGACAGGGTGTAGGCGGTGTCGATGCTGCGCGTGTCGGACTTGAACCACACCAGCGCCAGGTTCTCCAGCACGATGGCCAGGCCCAGCGTCACCAGCAGGATGTTCTCGTCCTTGCCATGGCTGGCCCGGTTGATGACGAAGCGCTGTAGCGCATAGCCCAGCCCGAACATGCCCGCCACCACCAGGGGCAGCGCGGCATACGGGTCGATACCCAGCCGGTCCTTCAGCAGATAGACGGCGTACAGCGCCACCATCAGCGCGGCGCCGTGGGCGAAATTGATGATGTGCAGCACCCCGTAGATCAGGGTCAGCCCCAGGGCGATCAGCGCGTACACCGCGCCGGTCGTCAGGCCGTTCAGCACCGACGAGAAAAGGATGGCCGGGTCCAGCATGCTTGCGCTCAGCCCTTCAACGGAAAAATCGCGTCGGCCTGGCGATACTCCGCCGGGATGATCACCTTGATGTCGCCGCCGATCACCTGCGTCAGCAGCGGCTGCGCGCCCGTGTTCTGGCCGTTGACGAACTTGGTTGGGCCGTAGGGCATCAGGTTGTCGTGAAAGGTGCTGGCCGCCAGGGCGTCGATGATGGCGGCGCGGTCGGCGGACTTGGCGCGTTCGATGGCATCCGCCAGCAACTGCACCGCCACGTACGTCATGAACACTTCGTAGCTGAAGTACGCGCCCTTTTCCTCGACGCGCGCCTTCAACGGCGCAACACGCGGGTCTTTTGGATTGAACCAGTGGTTGCAGTCAATGATGCCGTTGGCGATATCCGGAAATTCCTTCAAGAACTTGTAGCTGGAGGCCGCGCCCCCCAGCACCGAATAAATCGCCTTGGGCTGCACCTTTTGCTGCTTCATGGCGCGCAGCAACAGCGCGTATTCGTTGTAGTAATTGGCGGGGATGACGATGTCCGGATTCACGGACTTCATGCGCAGCACGATGTTGTTGAAGTCGCGCGTGGGGTTCGGGTGCTTGACCACTTCCTTCACTTCAAAGCCGTGCTGCGGCAACGACTTGGACAAGAGGGCCGCCGTGCCGGTGCCGAACAGCGAATCCTCGTGCACGATCATCACGGTCTTGGCCGGCTTGCCGGCCGCCTCGTTCAACGCCACCAGGTCGGTAATGGCGCGCTCGCTGCAAGCCCGGTAGCCCGGCCCGAAGCGGAAGGTGTTCTTGAGCCCGCGCTCGACAATCTGATCCGCCACGCCCACGTCCACCACATGCGGCAGGTTGTACTTGGCCGCCGTCTGCGTGGTGGCCAGGCAGATCGCGGACGCATACGCGCCGACGATGGCCGACACGCCCGCCTCATTCATCTTTTCCACCTCGGCGGAACCGGCCTCGGGGCGCGACTGCGCATCGCCCAGCACGGCGGACAACGGCGCGCCACCCAGGGACTTGATGCCGCCGGCCTTGTTGATGTCTTCAATGGCCAGCAGCGCGCCCAAGCGGCATTGCTGGCCCGAATACGCCAAGGCGCCCGTCACCGGATGCAGCACGCCGATCTTGACCGGCGCGGCGCCTTGCGCGCGCGCCACCCAGGGCGCGGACAACAGCGCCGTGGCGGCGGCGGAACGATAGAGGAAGGTGCGGCGCGAATTCATGGGTGATCTCCGAAGGGTTCAATGAAATTGGGCCGACAGCTCTTCGCTGACCCAGACCTTGGCGTCGATGCTGCCGACGCGCGACAGCTGCAATTGGTATTGGTATCGGTCGGGCCGGTACAGGCCCTGCAACAGCTGGACGGGGCGATCATTCACGTCGCGCACGACTCGCGTCACGGCCAGCAGCGCCGAACCCACGGACACATCCAGATGGCGCGCCACCTGCGCATCGGCCAGACGCGCCGAGATGGTCTGCGTGGCGCCGCCAAATTCCACGCCGGCCGCTTCCAGCAGCATCAGCAAGGGCTCGCGTTCCAGGTCTTCCCGTGTGAAGTCGGCCACCGCTTGCGGCACGTAGGTGGTGATGTGGGACAGCGGCCCGGCCTCGGTGCTGCGCACGCGCAGGCTTTTGTGAACCGGCGCACCCGCGGGAATACGCAACGACTCGGCCACCGTTGGCGGCGCGGACACGAGCGTGCTGTCCAGTACCTGCACCGAGGTGCACAGGCCCATGTTGACGATGTTCTCAAGCAGCCCGGTCAGGTGCGCCTTTTGCGACGCATTGGCGGCGGGCACGGCCTGCGCGGCGGTGGACGCGCGCAACGGCCAGGTGCCCAACCCTGGGCGGCGAGACACCAGCCCATCGGACACCAGCATCTCCATCGCCTTGCGGATGGTGATGCGGGCCACGTCGAACTGCGCCGCCAGCGCGTGCTCGCCCGGCAGCCCGTCCTGATCGAAACGACCTTCTTGCAATTGCTCGCGCAACACAAGGTAGATCTGGTGGTACTTCGGCAGAGGCAGTGTGGTTCCCATGCCGGAAACTCTAGGGGTGTCCTAATGTACCGTCAATGGAACAAATGGCCGGATGGGTTGTTCTATCGGGAAAACACCGAGGTCGGGTTCGAGCGACCCCGCCTCGATCCCGCCTCGGTCCCGGCTCAATACCGCCTTAATACCGCCAGCGCACGTTCAACGACCCTGCATGTTCCCGGTTGCCGCCGCCGTACTGGCCGCTGTAGTTCAAGCCCAGCGTCGCATTACGCGACACGGCCACTTCCCCGCCCAGTTCGGCGATGGCGGCGTTGCGGGCGATGGGCGCGCCCGACACCGTGAACGCTTGCCCGCCATCGAACGCCATGGTGGACCGCGGCAGTACATCGCCGAAGGCATGGCGCCAGCCCAGCGTGGCTTGCAAGCGCGCTTCGGCACCCGCCAACGAGACGTTCGTTTGCGTGCGCACGCCCAGCGTGCTGCTGGTCTGCTTGTTGCTGCTGCTTTGGCCGCTAAGCGCCGCCGAGCCGCCCGACTCGCTGAAGCTGCGGCTGCGCAAGTCGCTCCAGGCCACGCCCGCGAAGGGTTCCAGGGTGGTGCGGTCGGACAAAGGCAGCGCATAGCCCAGCTCGGTAAAAAGCTGCGTCGTGCTGGCGCCGTAGTCGGCGGTCAGCTTTTGCGAGGCGCCGGCTACCGAGGCGTAGCGCTCGCTGGCGACGTCGTGCCAGGTGTAGGACGTGCCGACCAGCAGGTTCAGCTTGCCCGAGCCGGCGTCAAACGATTTGCCGCCATAGACAGCGGCGCTGTAGCCGGACACGTCCGCCTTCGAGGCGCGGTCGTCGACGCGGATCTTGCTGTCCGTGTAGCCCAGCGCCGCACCCAGCCGCCATCCGTTACCCACGGCATGGTCGGCGCCCACAAACAGCCCGCCGGTGTGCTGACGCACTTGCGCCGTGTTGTCGGTGGCGTTCTGCGTTTGCCAATTGCCAACCAGCTCGGCCCAGGCGGGCTGCGCGTTTGACGACGGCAAGGCAGAGGCGGACAGCGTGCCGCCCGCCTGCGCCGTAGGCGACCCCGGGCGCATGCCGGCGTTCAGGTTTGCGCGCAGGTGCGACAGCGGCAGCGTGCGCGTCGTGCCGGCCGAACCCATCAGGCTGGACGCAACGCTGGCGTGCGCTTCGCCGGACAGGCTGTTGAACGCGGCGGGCGGAGCGCCGTCAGGCAAGGTCAGGATGTACTCGTGCAGCGCATTGCCGGCTGGCAGGCTGTCCAGCGCGTTGGCGACGGCGCGTTGGTTGCTGGTGCGCGCGGCGTCGGCAAAGGCAATCGGACGGCTGGGCGGGGTGGGCGCAGCCGGCTCGGTGGGTGGGGTCGGCGTGATCGGCGTCGCGGGGTCCACCGGCACCTGCTTGCGTCCCAGTTGCAACGTGACGTCCTGCGCGCCGTAGCGCAGCGTCGGGGCCAGGAAAGCGTAGTTCGACGACACGGCGTTGAACTGACCGTTGACCGAGCCGGCCGTCAGGATCGTGTATTGCCGCGTACTTTCAAAACCGCTTTCCGGCCCGACGTGCACCAGCGAACCGGCAAGATTTGCCGCGCCGCTGACCGCCACCCGAGAGCTTGCCGACGAGGCCGGGTCGGCGCTCACCTGGTAGACCGAGCCCGGCATGAACGTCAGGTCGCCCGCCACCTTCAGCGTGCTGTTGGCGTTACCCGGGGCCAGCACCGCGCCGTTTTGCAGCGTGGTCGTGCCGACCTGGCCCGTGCCTTGCAACAGCGTGCCGTTGGCCATGGTCAACGTGCCGCCAAGCTTGCCGGCGGACGCCATGTTCAGCACACCGGCCTGCACCAGCAGGTTGCCGGCATACGCGCTGCCGTCCCCGGCAATGTTGAGCACGCCCGCGCCCGTCTTGCTCATGTCACCGCTGCCGGTGATCGTGCCGGACAAGCCCAGCGATGTGGCCGATGCCACGTTGATGCCGCTTGCCTGCCCCGGCGTCAGCGTGACGGCGCGATTCGTGTTGAAACTGGCCGTGGTCGCCAGCACACCGCCGCTCAGCGTCAAACCGCCGGTGGCGGCGCCCAGGTTGGCGTCGTTCGACACCGACACGGTGCCCAGGCGCACATCGGTGCCACCGCTGTAGGTGTTGTCGCCCGCCAGAATAAGGGTGCCGTAATCCGTCTTGGCCAGCGTGCTGGCGCCGGTCAGACGCGAGGCGATGGTCCCCGTCATGCCAGCCCCGGCAGCCAGGCCCGACCCCACTCGGATGACGCTTTCACCGCCTGCGCCTTGCAGCGCGATATCGTCACCTTCAATGCGGTAGCCGTCGGTTGCGATCTGCATGCCGGTGACGCCGATGGCGCCGGCCGACGCGTCGACCGTGACCGTGCCGGCTTGCCCCTGGAACACGGCAAAGGTAGGGTTGGGCTGAAACACGCCGTTCAGCGTGCCGTCCAGATTGGTCCAGTTGCGGCCGTCGGCGCGCCACGCGCCCGTGCCGCCGTTGATGATGCCGTTGTCGTGGCCGGCGCTGTTGCCGCCGTCCCAGAAACCCAGCGTCGCGCCGCTGGTGGATGCCAGGTTCACCTGGCCGCCCACGGCGGTCTGAATGCGCAGATCGCCGGGCAATACGCCCGTCGGCGCGGTGCCCAGGGCCAGCGTGTTCGTGGTCAACGCACCGCCATAGTTGAACAGGCGATAGATGCCGGGGCCAAATCCGCCTTGGTCGCTGACGTTCAGCGTGCCGGCCAAAGCCAGGTTGCCACCCACGTCAAACAACGCGTTCGATGACGGGGCGCTACCCAGCGCCACATTGACCCGGCTGGCGCTGTCCAGCGCAAGGTCGCCGTTGATGGTCAGTGTGCCACCTTGCGCGCCTTGCAGCGTGCCGCCCGTCACGCTGACGTTCTGGCCGATCGTGCCACTGCCCGATAGGAAACCAAGGCTGCGATGGTGGCGCCGCCAAGCAGCGTTCCCGTGACGTTCAGCCGAGCGCCGATCACGTCGGCGCTGCCGCCAAGCTGGTTGGCCACCGTCAGCACACCACCGCGCACGCGCGTCGAGCCGGCAAATGCGCTGCTGTCGGCCGTCAGGCTCAGCACGCCCATGCCTCGCTTTTCGAATGCGCCGCTGCCGGTGAACACGCCCGACGCGCTGCCGTCCACGCTCTGGTTGAAGATGGCAGTACCGTTGTTGAGCAGATTGCCCCGGATCGACGCACTGTCGCCGATCAAGCTGCCCGCCAGCACTTGTGTGCTGGCGTGGGTATTGGCACCCGACAACGTCAGCGTGCCAGCGCCATCCTTTACAAGCGCGCCGGCCCCAGAAACCGTGCCGGCCAAGCCCAGTTCGATACCGGCCGCCACATTGAAGATGCCGTTCTGGACCAGGGCAACGTCGCGCGCCGAGTCAAAGCTGGCCGTCGTGGTCAACGTGCCGCCGGCCATCGCCAGCGCGCCACCGGCCGCCCCCAGGTTGGCGTCCGACGCAACCGATAGCGTACCGCTCTGGATTTCGGTGCCGCCCGAATACGTATTGACGCCCGCAAGGGTCAACGTGCCCCCGCCTGTTTTCGTCAGCCGCCCGGTGCCGCCCAGCCCCGTCGAAATGCCCACGTCGAAGCCGTTGGAATCCAGGTACATGCCGTTGGCACCCAGCGTGACGTCGCCCGCGCTGAATCCCTGGAAGAGATCCGCTTGCGCGGTAGTCGCGCGCAAGATGCCGCCATCGAAATCGACAGTGCCGGTTGCCGTGCCGGCATGCCGGATGATGGGTCCCGTTTCCAGGACGCCCCGCAACGCCGGGTCCAGGCCATAGACAAACAGCGACCCGCCTTGCCCCCCGATCTCGACCCGGGGTGCACTAGCCGTGGCGCCCTTTTCGATAACCACGCTGCCCGTCGTCCCTGGCAGATTGCCCAACAGGATTCCGGTTGCAGTGTCCAGGTGCGAGTTCGCGCCGGAGACCAGGGCCGTGCCGTTGGAATACAAACCGACGAAGACTCGCGCGACGGACAATTGGCCGCCGTCCAGCAATCGCAGCTCGCCCAGGCCGCCGGCGCCTACATTGAAGTAAAAGGCAGTCCATTTGGAATCTGCACCGGTGACGATGGCAGTGCCGGTACCGTTTGAACCGATTTGGATATCATGGGAATTCAATTGCGCGCCGGCGCTCACGGTCAAGGTCGCGTCGGCCGTGGATCCGACGATGATTTCCGAAGTCCCGCTGCCCAGCCGCGCCGTGGCGCCCGTGAGCTCGACGGTGCCGCGATTCACGTAGACGTCGCCTGTTCCCGTGCTCGCGCCCAACAGGCGCAGCATGCCCGTACCGTTGTTGGCAAGGTTGCCGCTGCCGCTCATGGCGCCTGCATAGTCAACGGTGTCGGACCGGCTGAACACCACCGACGCGTTATTGACAATATTGCCGGCGATCGAACCCGTGGTGGCGCCGGCGCCGATTTGCAACGTCCCCGCGGATACCGTCGTTCCGCCGGTGTAGGTGTTATTGCCCGTCAGGACCGTCGTGCCGCTGCTGTTGACCGCCACGGAACCGGACCCGGCGATGGCCGGTGTCAACACATAAGAGCCGGCATCGGACTGGTTGAAATTGATAAGCCCGTTGTTGACCAACGAGGTCAGGTTGACGATCGTGCCGCCCGTTGCAACGCCCGGCGAAGCGCCACCGATATTGAGCGTGCCGTTGCCGTTGATGGTGAACCCGCCGCCCCCGGCGAAGTTGGCCGTGCCCGGGCCCAGGTTGAACACACCGGTCCCGCCGCCCGTGCCGCCGCCAAGCTGGACGCGCGCGCCGCTTCCGATCGCCACGGTGGAATTACCGCCAACAGTCAGCGTACCGTTGCCGCCCTGCCCGCCTATGTACGAGACATTGGCACTGCCCCCGCCCGCGCCGCCGATCAGAAGGGCGCCCGCGACGGAAAGCGACGACCCCATCAGCGTCAATGCGCCATCCCCGCCGCGTCCGCCGATGCCCCCGTAGCTGCTGCCTCCGCCAGACCCGCCCAGCAACAGCGATCGGTTCACCGTCAGCGTCGCATTGTTGACGGTCAGGTCGCCGGCCGTGCCGGCGCCACCCGCAACGATCTTTCCGGCCCCGCCGCCGCCGCCGCCGATGCCGACATAGTCGTAGGTGGCCGGCAAGGTAATGACGCCCGAGGAAGCCGCTTGGGCGCCCTGGCCTGCCGTGCCTGCAAAAGACGTTCCGTCAATGTCGACAATGGCCCCGCCGTCGCCGCCGGCCCCACCGTTGCCCTGGCCGCCTCCTGCACCAAGAGCACCACCGCCGCTGCCACCGCCTCCGGTGGCGCCGCTGGGGCCGCCGGCACCACCGCCGCCGCCCAGGCCACCTGCGCCGCCCAAGGTTCCGGGTGCGCCGCCCGCGCCGCCGTCGATACCAGTGTTGCTGCCACCGGCCGGCCCGCTGGCT
>NZ_LBHW02000028.1:0-79382 GCF_001005835.2 Achromobacter sp. LC458 | reverse complement strand
AAGCGAAGGGAGAGGGGAGGCGGCAACGGTGGCAACGAGGGCGACGGCGACATCAACGTCTACGTCTACGGCAACCGCGCCATGGGCGGCAGCGCGTCAGACGCCGATCCCTCCTGGCGTTTCCTGATCGTGCTTGATCAGCAACTTTTTCAGCAGGCCGGCCAATTGTTTGCGTTCGGCGGCCGAGAGCGGATCCAGCAGTTCGCCCAGATCCTTCAGGTAGTCCTTCAGCACCTGCTTGATGACGCGCAGGCCGTCAGGGGTCAGTGACACGATGATGCCGCGCCGGTCGTCGGGGTTCGGATTGCGCACCAGCAGCCCCGCCTGTTCCAGCCGGTCAAGTCGGTTCGTCATCGCCCCTGATGTCAGCAACAAGGCTTCGACCAACTTCTGCGGGTTCAGGGCGTGCGGCGCGCCGGTGCGGTAAAGCGTCGCCAGGACGTCGAATTCGCCCTGGTGCAGGTGATGGCGGCGAAAGCTGCGATTGACGTTTCGGGTCGCAAAGGCGTTCAGGCGGAACACCCGGGTCACAACCGCCATGGCCGCGAAGTCCTGGTTGGGGCATTCGGTGGTCCATTGCGAGATGACGAGATCGACAAGGTCGGACGTGGGCATGATCGAATTTATTTGATGTGAAGTTTCTTCACGTAAAGATAAATTCTAGTCCCCTGAACCCGGCTCGCGCAAATCGCGCGACAAAAAGAAAGGCCCGCCTCTTTCGAGGCGGGCCTTTCCGGCTTGACCGGATGGTCGCGCGAATTACTGCGCGGCGTCCTTCAGCTTCTTGAGCGGGCGAACCTTCACCTTGACCGAAGCCGGCTTGGCGGGGAACCAGCGCTCAACGCCAGTGAACGGATCCTTGCCGAAGCGCTTGGCCTTGGCGGGAACCTTCTGCACGGCAACCTTGAACAGGCCGGGCAGCGTGAATTCGCCGGCGCCCTTCTTGTCCACGGAACCCAGCACCGAAGTTTCCAGGCTGGCCAACACGGCCTTGACGGCCTTGGCTTCAACGCCCGATTGCTCAACGATGTAAGCGACCAGCTGGGTCTTGTTCATTGCAGCCTTGATGGCCTTGGGTGCAGCAGCGACCTTCTTGGCGGCGACGGCCTTCTTGGCTGCGGGCTTCACAGCGGTCTTGGCGGCGGTTGCCTTCTTTGCAGGTGCCTTGACGGCGGTCTTGGTGACTTTCTTGGCAGGAGCTTTTGCTTTCGTGGCCATGGTCAAAATCCGTAGTTGAGGACATGGGGCAGCGCGCGCCGGGTATCGGCAATTAACGCCACGCGCCCGATGATAGCGGAAGACTAGCCGTTCTAGCGGTTTTCCGCCGGGATTTCAGCCGTTGTTTGTTGTTTTCCACGCAGAAAAGTGCTTCCTGCAAGGGTTTCTTCAAAAAAATGCCATCGCGCAATGGCTCGCGGACGTGGCCTCGCGCATCACTGAACCTTCCGCGCATCCCGTGTTCCAATTGCGTCGCGAAAAACAAAAGCATGGATTTCAAGCACCGATATGTTGATGAAGAAATTGGCGGCGAGCCTGCTCGTCGCAACCGCATGCCTGTCCAGCGCGCTGGCGCAGCCGATGCCCGAACCTGTGTTGTCGGCAAAGGCCTGGCTGTTGTTGGATGAAACCAGCGGGCAGGTGATCGCGTCGCACGCGGCCACCACACGCATCGAGCCGGCGTCCCTGACCAAGATCATGACGGCCTACGTCGTGTTTGACGCTCTGAACAAGAAAGAAATCACGTCGAGCCAAACGGTAGTCATTTCCACGCGCGCCTGGAAAGTGCCGGCAGGCAGCTCCAAGATGTTCCTGGAGCCGGGCTCGAAAGTGAGCGTGGACGACCTGCTGCGCGGCTTGATGGTCCAGTCGGGCAATGATGCGGCCATTGCGCTGGCCGAGGCGGTCTCGGGCAGCGTGGAAGCCTTCGTGGCGCGCATGAACGACACGGCGGCAAAACTTGGCCTGCATGCCACGCACTTTGCCAGCCCGCACGGCTTGCCCGATCCGGGCACGTATTCAACGGCCAGCGACTTGTCCATCCTGGCCACGCGCTTCATCCGCGACTACCCGCAGCTGTACAAGACGTACGATTCCGCCAAGCAATTCACCTTCAACAAGATCACGCAGCCCAATCGCAACCGGCTGCTGTGGCTGGACCCCAGCGTGGATGGCTTGAAAACCGGCCACACCGATTCCGCCGGTTACTGCATTGTGGCCACCGCGCGGCGGCCCAATGGCACCGACCAGCGCCGCCTGATTACGGTGGTGGTGGGCACGGCCTCCGACAAGCTGCGCACGCAGGAAAGCCGGCAGTTGCTGGAGTGGGGTTTTCAGGGTTTCAATACGATCAAGCTGTACGCGCGCGGCCAGGCCGTGGCCACGCCGGAAGTCTGGAAGGGCGAAAGCGACAGCTTGAAAGTCGGTTTTGCGCGCGACGCCTATGTGACCGTGCCGGCCGGCGCCAAGGTCGAGCCGGTGTGGACGCCGACGTTGCCGCTGGTGGCGCCGATTGCGGCGCAGGACACGGTGGGCGCGTTGCGCGTGCTGGTGGACGGCAAGCCCGCCATGCAGTTTCCCGTGGTGGCGCTGGAACCGGTGGCCGAGGCAGGTTTTGCCGGCCGCGCCTGGGACAGCGTTCGACTGTGGTGGCGCGGCCATTCTGGTTGATGGCGCAGCAACATGCAGGAGGTGTGCGATGGTGGTGAGCATTCCCGCAGGCCCGGCGCCCGCGCCCGGATCGGATGACCCATTGGCCCTGCTGTCCGCCTGCCACGGACGCATCGCCCGCCAGTGCGCCACGCTTGAACGGCTGGCCGCGCACCTGCCCGTGCACGGCAGCGACGAGGCCGCGCAAACCGCCGCCGCCAGCGTGCGCCGGTATTTCGACACTGCGGCGGTGCACCATCACGAAGACGAAGAAGAAGACCTGTTCCCCGCCTTGATCGATTCCATGGCGGGTTCGGATGCGGGCTGCCTGCATGCGTTGGTAGCGGGCCTGATGGACGACCATCGCCGCCTGGCGACGTTGTGGGCGCCGCTGCGCCAGGCCTTATCCGATATCGCGGCGGGCCTGCCGGCGGCCTTGCCGGCGGAGCAGGTCCGCGAATTCACGCAGGCCTATGCCGCGCATATCCAGCGCGAGGAAGACGAGTTGCTGCCGATGGCGTCGCGGCTGATTTCGGACGAGGCGCTGGCGGCCATCGGGCATGCCATGGCGGTGCGCCGGGGCGGCGACGCGGGCTGAGCGGCGACGGGGTTCGACTGTCTTTCAGCCCTTGCGCCCTGAATTGCCGTTCAGAAAAATGACGCTACGATGCGTCAAACCGGCGCGCTGGCGCCGCCCTGACGACGCCATGCCATGAACCGCAACCTTCGTTTTCGCCAGAAACTGCAAGATTCCGCATTGATGCACGCCATGTCGGCGCACAACCCGATGGCGGCGCGTCTGGCCGCCGACGCCGGCTTTGACGCCATCTGGGGCAGCGGCTTTGAGTTGTCTGCCAGCTACGCGGTGCCCGACGCCAGCATTCTTTCCTCGTCGGTGCATCTGGACATGATGCGCGCCATCGCCGCGACGGTGGACGTGCCCGTCATTGCCGACATCGACACCGGTTTTGGCAACGCGATCAACGTGTCGTATGTGGTGCCGCAGTACGAAGCGGCGGGCGTGTCGGCCGTGGTGATGGAAGACAAGACCTTTCCCAAGGACACCAGCTTGCGCGCCGGCGGCCGGCAGGAACTGGTTCGGACAGAAGAATTCCAGGGCAAGATCGAGGCCGCCTGCGCCGCGCGGCGGGACGCGGATTTTTGCGTCATCGCCCGCACCGAGGCGCTGATCGCCGGCTTGGGCCAGCAGGAAGCGCTGTCCCGCGCCCTGGCCTACGAGGCCGCGGGCGCCGACGCCATCCTGATTCATTCCAAGCAAAGCACGCCCGACGAGGTCCTGGCGTTCATAGCCGCCTGGTCCGGCCGCGTGCCGCTGGTGCTGGTGCCGACCGCATATCCGCAACTGCGCGAAGCCGACATTCAGGCGTTGGGCAAGGTGGGCTTGGTGATCTACGGCAACCATGCCATCCGCGCGGCGGTGGGCGCCATGCGCGATGTGTTCGCGCGCATCCGGCGCGACGGCGGCATACACGCCGTGGATGCCGATCTGCCTTCGGTCAAGGACATCATCGCGTTGCAGGGCGATGCCGCCATGCGCGAACTTGAGCAGCGATATCTGAAGTAGTCCGCCCCAAGGCGGCAACGCTGACCATGCACGTTGTCGCGGCCCATCCGAGGCCACCCCACCAAAGCCACCCCACCAAAGCCACCCCACCAAAGCCACCTATCCGCGGCAATCTCCCGCATGCCTCTTTTGCACGCATAGGCCGTTGCGCGCACCCCAGCGAGGGATTACGCTAGACGGCTTTTGGCGCCCCGGAGGCACGATGGAGCAGGCGACACGATGACGCAAGCGGCAAGCAAACTGGCGAGCCGCCTGTTCGGTTCATGGGTGAACGAGGTCAGCCGCGTCACGTTGCGGGCGGACCTGTTCGCCGGCCTGCTGGGCGCGCTGCTGGTGCTGCCGCAAGGCGTCGCCTTCGCCACACTGGCCGGGCTGCCTGCTGAATACGGGCTGTATTCGGCGATCGTGCCCTGTATCGTCGCGGCCTTGTTCGGGTCGAGCCGCCACGTGATGTCGGGTCCGACCAATGCCAATTCGCTGGCCTTGTTCGCGGTGCTGACACCGCTGGCGGTCGCGGGCAGCCCCGGCTATATCGAACTGGCGCTGGCCGTCACGGTGCTGGTGGGGGTGATGCAGTGGCTGGTGGGCGCGCTGCGCCTGGGGTCGTTGGCACATTTCATTTCGCCGTCGGCGCTGTTCGGTTTCACCAGCGGTGCCGCGCTGCTGATTGCCGTGCATGCCTTGAAAGACGGGCTGGGTGTGCCGTCGCCCGCGTCGCACGGGGCGGGCGCCTTGCTTGTCAGTGTGGGCACGCATCTGGATCAAGTGCATCCCGGCGCCGTCCTGGTCACGCTGACCACGCTGGGCGTGGCGCTGCTGGTGCGGCGGCTGGACAAGCGCAAGCCCTACATGTTGCTGGGCCTGGTGGCCGGTTCTGTGGCGGCAGCGGCGTTCAATTCTTGGGTGGCCAGGGCGGGCGGCGACCCGGTGTCCGTGGTGGGCGCCATCGCGCAGCCGTGGCCGCCGTTCCACGTGCCCAGCGTGGACTGGCGCGCCTTGCCCGACCTGATGAGCCTGGCCTTCGCGCTGACCATCGTGGCCCTGGCGCAATCGATATCCATTGCCAAGGCAGTGGCCACCCGGTCGGGTCAGCGTATCGACGCCAACCGCGAATTCGTGGGGCAGGGGCTGTCGAACATCGTGGGCGGCTTCTTTTCCTGCTACTTGTCCTGCGGTTCGTTGAACCGGTCGATTCCCAATTTTGAAGCGGGCGCCAAGACGCCGCTGGCGGCGGTATTTTCGGCGGTGTTGCTGGTGGTGCTGGTGGCCCTGTCCGCCCCGCTGCTGGCCATGATTCCCAACGCCGCCATCTCGGGGCTGTTGTTGCTGGTGGCATGGACGTTGCTGGACATCCCGCGTTGGCGCCAGTTGATCCGGATGCAGCCAGGCGAATGCGCCATTGCCGCCGCCACGCTGGCCGCCACCGTCACGATCCGCATGGAAGTGGCCATTCTGCTGGGCACCGTGCTGTCGCTGATGGCCTACCTGCACCGCACCTCGCGCCCCGCCATGCGCACGATGGGCTTTGATTCACGCGGGCCGGATCGGCGCTTCGTGGTGCTGGCACACCAAGCAGACGCGCTGCCGGAATGCCCGCAGCTGAAATTGCTGCGCATGGAAGGGTCCATCTACTTCGGCGCGGCGGCGCACGTGGCGCAGCGGCTGCACGAGCTGCGCGAAGCGCCCGATGCGCCGCGCCATTTGCTGGTGATGGCCAAGAGCATGAACTTCATCGATCTGGCCGGCGCCGAGGTATGGGAAGACGAACTTGTTGCGCGGCGCGCGATGGGCGGCGACCTGTATTTCCACCGCCCCCGGCCCGAAGTGCTGGACATGTGGCGACGTACGGGATTCCTGGATCGGTTGGGGGCGGACCATATCTACCCCGACAAGGCGACCGCGCTGCGCGACATCTACGCCAGGCTGGATCGGGGTATCTGTGCGGGCTGCCAGGCGCGGATATTCTGGGAATGCCAGACCCCCGCGCAAGCCTCGCCGGATCAGGGTGTTTCCGTACCCAGGTAGGCGGCCCGCACGCGCTCATCCGCCGCGATGACGGCGGGGGCGCCTTCGGCCAGCAGAGCCCCGCGCACCAGTACCGCGATGCGGTCCGCGTGTTTGAACACCACGTCCAGGCTGTGTTCCGTGAACAGCACGGCGATGCGCCGGCTGTCGGCCAACTGGCGCGTCAGCTGCATCAGGGCGTGCCGCTCGTTGGTGGCCATGCCCGCGGTGGGTTCATCCATCAGCAGCAGCCGTGGTCGGTGCGCCAAGGCCATGGCAAGCTCCACCCGCTTGACGTCGCCATAGGCCAGCGTGCCGCAATGCGCCTGGGCCTTGTCCGCCATGTGGACCTGCGCCAGCAGGCTCATGGCCTCGTCCAGCGCGTGGCGGCCGGCGCGGCGCCAGGCGCGAAACAGCAGGCGGTCGCGCGCCAGCAGCGCGGTCTGCACGTTTTCGCACACCGTCATCGAACGAAACGTGGCGGCGGTCTGGAAGGTGCGGCCCACGCCCAGCTGGCAGATCCTGCCCGCCGACAAGCCGACCAGCTCGCGGCCACCCAGCCGCACGGATCCGGCATCGGGCCGCAACTGGCCGCCCAGCGCGTTAAAGCAGGTGGACTTGCCCGCGCCGTTTGGCCCGATCAGCGCCAGCATCTGACCGGCGTCCAGCGTGAACGACACGCCCGCCAAGGCATCGATTCCGCCAAAGGACTTGCGCAGGCCCTGCACCTGCAACAAGGGGGAGGTGGGCGAGGTCATGCGCGCCTCCGGTTCAGGCGCGCGGCGGCGCCCGCCAGGCCATCGGGAAATGCCATGACCAGCACCAGGATGGCCAGGCCCAGCACCGCGTGCCAGTACTCGGTGCTGCGCGCGGCAACGTCTTGCAGCCAGGTGTAGGCGGCCGCGCCAACCAGCGGCCCCGCCAGCGTTTGCAGGCCGCCCAGCAACACCATCACCAGCCCGTCTACCGACCGGCTGACCGCCAGCACGTCCGGTGCGATGCTGCCCTTGGAAAAGGCGTACAACGACCCGGCCAGCCCCGCCGCGAAGGACGCCGCGACAAAGCCCGCCCACTGCACGCGGCGGGTGTCCATGCCCAGCGCCTCGGCGCGCAGCGGCGAATCGCGCACGCCGCGCAGCGCGTAGCCCAGCGGCGAAAACGCCAGCCGGCGCAGCCACGCGATGCCTGCCGCGCACAGCGCCAGCGTCACGTAATAGAACCACGGGCCTTGCGACAGCCACGCCGACGGCCATAGCCCGATCAAGCCGTTGCTGCCACCGGTGACGTCGTCCCACTGATAGGCCATTGCCCACAGGATCTGCGCCACGGCCAGCGTCAACATGGCCAGATACACGCCGGACAGGCGCACGCAGAACCAGCCGAACAGCAGCGCCCCGAACGCCGCGGCGAAGGGGCCCAGCAACAGCGCGGCTTCCATGGGGATGGCGGCCAGCTTCAGCAGCATCGCCGCCCCATACGCGCCCAGGCCAAACCAGGCGGCGTGGCCGAACGACGTCATGCCCGCCAGGCCGGTCAGAAAATGCAGGCTGGCGGCGAACAGGGCGGCGATCAGGATCTCGGTCATCAGGATGCCCAGATACGGCCATTGCAGCGTGGCGACGGGCACCAGGGCCAGCAGCACCAGCAGCGCGACATAGGCGTAACGCGTACGCGGGCCGGCGGGGGCAATGGGCCGTTCCGGCGCGCCGGCGTGCGACGCGGGGGCAGGCGGCTGGCCCAGCAATCCCCAGGGGCGCACCACCAGCACGACCGCCATCACGGCAAATTCCGCCAGCAAGGTCAGTTTGGACAGGTTGAACACCCAGGGGCCGATGGCGACCTGGCCCAGGAATACGAAGACAGCCTTGACCGAACAGATCAGCACCGCGGCCAGGAACGCGCCGGGAATCGAGCCCAGCCCGCCCACCACCACCACGACAAAAGCGCTGGCGATGATTTCCAGGTCCAGGCCCAGCGTGGCCGGCACGCGCGGTGCGGCCAGCGCGCCGCCCAGCCCGGCCAGAAACGCCCCGAGCGTGAAGGCCGACGTAAACAGCCACGCCTGGTTCACGCCCAGGGCGGCCAGCATGTTGCGGTTTTCGGAGGCGGCGCGCAGCAAACGGCCCCAGCGCGTGCGCATCAGCAGCAGCCACAGCAGCCCCAGCACGACGGGGCCGGCGGCGATCAGCAGCAGGTCATATTGCGGATAGCGCCGGCCCAGAATCTGCACGGCGCCGGACAGGCCCGGCGCGCGCGCGGCGAACAGGTCCTCGGGGCCCCAGATGGCCAGTGCCGCATCACCGATGATCAGCACCAGTGCAAAGGTGGCCAGCAGTTGAAACAGTTCGGGCGCGCGGTACAGCCGCTTCAGCACCAACCATTCGGCGGCCAGGCCGACCAGCCCGGTCACCAGCGCGGCCAGCAGCAAGCCCAGCCAATAAGCGGGGCCGGTGCCGAACCAGTTGGTGAAGGTCCAGGCCAGGTACACGCCCAGCATGTAGAACGAGCCGTGGGCGAAATTCACCACGCGGGTCACGCCGAAGATCAGCGATAAGCCCGCGGCCACCAGGAACAAGGCGCTGGCGTCCGCCAGGCCGTTAAGCAGCTGCGACAGCAGCCCCGACAGGCTCATCAGTTGGCGGGACGCATCTTGCGCACCTGCTCATCGGGCGGCTGCAAGCGCGCGCCGTCGATGTAGGCGAAGTCTTTCATGACGCCCTTGCCGTCTTCCACCGCCGTGACGCCCACGTAGACGCCCATCGTCGATTGGTGGTCGATCTTGCGGTATTGGATCGGGCCGTAGGGCGTGTCCACCTTGAGGCCGCCAAACGCGTCCACCAGCTTTTCCGTATCCACGGCGCCGGCGGCTTTCAGCCCCTGGGCGATCGACATCAGGGACGCATAGCCCACCACCGAGCCCACCTTGGGCGTTTCGTTGTAGCGCTTCTTGTAGGCGTCCACGAAGGCGGTATTGGCGGGGGTGTCGATGGCGTACCAGGGGTAGCCGGTCACGATCCAGCCGCTGGGCGTGTCGGCGCCCAGCGGTTCCAGGTATTCCGGTTCGCCCGACAACACGGACACCACCGGCATGTTCTCGAACAAGCCGCGCGTGTTGCCCTCGCGCACAAACCGCGTCAGGTCGGCGGCGAACAGCACGTTAAAGATGGCATCGGGCTTGGCGTCGGCCAGGGCCTGCACCACGGCGCCCGCGTCTACCTTGCCCAGCGGCACGGCCTGTTCCGCCACGAATTCCACATCCGACTGGAACGACTTCATCATGGCCTTGAAGGTGGCCACGGCGGACTGCCCGTATTCGTAATTGGGGTAGACGATGGCCCAGCGCTTCTTGCGCAAGGCCAGGGCCTTGGGCGCAAGCGCCGCCACGTGCATCCAGGTGGACGGGCGCAGGCGCCAGGTGTAGCGGTTGCCCTCTTGCCAGGTGATCTTGTCGGTCAGCGGCTCGGCGGCCAGGAAAAACACCTGCTGCTGCTTGGCGAAGTCGGTCAGCGCCAGGCCAGTGTTGGACAGAAAGCCGCCGAAGATCAGCTCTACTTTTTCGCGGGCAATGAGCTCCTGCGCGGCGCGTACCGAATCGCCCGGGTTGCCGTTGTCATCGCGCGAAATCACTTCCAGCTTCCGGCCCAACACGCCACCACCGGCGTTGACCTCTTCCACCGCCAATTGCCAGCCCTTTTTGTAGGGGCCAAGAAAGGCGGGAATGGCCTTGTAGCTGTTGATCTCGCCGATGCGTATGGGCGGTTCCTTGTCCTTGGCGGTGGCGGCGCCAACAGGCGTCAGTGCCAGGGCCAGGAGTGCGGGCGCGAGCGCGCGGCGCAGCAAAGTAAGGCAGGGACGAAGCATGGCGGTCATCGCAGGCAAGGGGTCGGGGGCAGGGTAGCGGCCAATTGAAGCACGCCCCTTTGCCGCGCGGCAATAATAAAAAACGCTCCGCGCCAACAAAAAAAGCCCCGCGGGGCGGGGCTTTTCACTACCTGGAAAACCGGCTGAATTACTTCAGCTTGGTTTCCTTGTAGTCAACGTGCTTGCGAGCGACCGGATCAAATTTCTTGATCAGCATCTTCTCGGGCATGTTGCGCTTGTTCTTGGTCGTCGTGTAGAAATGACCCGTGCCGGCAGTCGACTCGAGCTTGATCTTTTCGCGGATACCTTTGGCCATGTCGTGCTCCTAGTATGTAGATTGGCGGGGAGGCCGATTAGGCCAGTTCGCCGCGGGCACGCATTTCGGCCAGCACGGCGTCGATGCCGTTCTTGTCGATCGTGCGGATGGCCTTGGCCGAAACACGCAGGCGAACCCAGCGGTTTTCGCTTTCAACCCAGAACCGGCGCGATTGCAGGTTGGGCAGGAAGCGACGCTTGGTCTTGTTGTTCGCGTGCGAAACATTGTTGCCCACCATCGGGCCTTTGCCGGTCACTTGGCATACGCGTGCCATGGATGCACCTCTTTATGTCGTTCTTGTCGCGCATCGCTTGGGGGAGGTAGACAGGGTTTTAGCCGCCGGGCTGTAGTGCGCTGTAGTGCACTTTTGGTGCGCACTGTGTTGCGCTGCCGGCCACCCAGTCTTAGTGGATGAGGGGCAAGTGGAACCTGCCCCGTGCTTATACCCGCTGCCTGCCATCCGCCGTGTACCTGGGTTGTTGCCAAAGTACCGAAATGCGCGGTTGGGGTCAGAGTGCTGAACTACAAAGCATAGTAGTCCCGCACGGGAAACTTCATGTGAAGACGTAGATTCTAATACGAAAAACGCAGGCAGATCAAGCGGCAGTGCGTCAGGCGGTGTGCGAACGCGCCACACGCCCCGAGATCCAGGACAGGCACGCGCACGTGGCCAGCGTGGTGGTCAGGGGCAGGGCGCTGTCGGTCTGCCAGGCACTGACGGCAAAGCCGGCCAACGCGCCGCAGGACAATTGCAGCGTCCCCAATAGCGCCGACGCCGCGCCCAGGCGCTTGCCTTGGTCCGACAGCGCCAGCGCGGCCGAATTCGGATTTACGAAGCCCTGGCTGCCCATGTAGCAGATCAAGCACACCATCAAGAGAGGCAACGTCATCCAACCGGCCAGCGTCAAGCCCACCGCGACCAGGCTGGCAATGGCCAGCGACGTCAGCGCGTAACGCTGCAACTGGCGGGGCTGATAGGTGCGCAGCAGTCGCGCGCTGATCTGCGAACAGACGATCAGCGACAGCGCATTCGTGCCGAACAGCAGCCCGTAGTACTGCGGCTGCACGCCGTAGAGCTCGATAAAGACACGCGGCGATCCAATGATGTAGGCAAACATGCCGGCCTGGCCGAAGCCGCCCGCCAGGCTGTGCGCCATGAAGCCACGATGCCGGAACAGGTCGCGATAGTTGCGCAAGATGGTGCTCCAGCGCAGTGGCACCACGCGTTCGGGCGCCAGCGATTCCTTCATGATGCGGGCCACGGCCACCATCAGCATTGCGCCGCCAGCCAGCATGATCCAGAACAGGCTGCGCCAGGACGCGATGGCCAGCAACTGCCCGCCCGCCAGCGGTGCAAGAATCGGGGCCAGCCCCATGATCAGCATCAGCAGCGACATCGCGCGCGCGGCTTCGTGGGTTTCGTAGTGGTCGCGAATGACGGCGCGCGGGATCACGATACCGGCCGCGCCGCCCATGGCCTGCACCACGCGCCAGCCGGTCAGCGCTTCGACCGAGCCGGACAGCGCGCAGCCCAGCGAGGCAATCATGAACAGCGCCAGGCCCACCATCAGCGGCGGCTTGCGGCCGAAGCGGTCGGCCATCGGGCCGTAGAACACCTGCGCCAGCGCCAGGCCGATCAGGTAGGCGGCCAGCGTGCGTTCGACATCGCCGCGCGGCACGCCCAGGTTTGCCGCGATGGTCGGGAACGCCGGCAAATACATATCGATGGCGAACGGACCGATCGCGGTCAGCGCGCCCATGAGAATGAGCCAGCCGGGCAGGCCGCTGCGGGAAACAGATGATGGGGACATGGTGATCGCGGTAAAACGCAGGGACAGGGCGCGCGTCTCGGTTACCCGTCCGTTCAGCGCCAAGCCAGCGACTTTATCACGCGCCACCTGACAGGGAAATGTCACCGCTTTTCCGATAAAGTCGCCGACGACCTGTCGTGTTCAGTGGAGATGCCGTGAATCCTTTGCTGTCTGTCGTGGAACGCAAACTTCAAGCCCTGCCGGTGCCGGTGCAACTGGTGCTGCCCGATGGCGCGGTGGTCGGGCCGCCCGATCCGCGCGTGCGATTCGTCACGCACGACAAGGCCGCGCTGGTGCACCTGGCCGAAGGCGCCGTCGGCGTGCTGGGGCAGGACTACGTGGAAGGGCGCATCGATATCGAAGGCAATATGCGCGACGTCATGGCGGCCGCCTCGGCGTTGCTGCCGGGCTCGCCCGTGGAGGCCGCGCGCGGCGGCTGGTTGACCGAACTGGTGCGCCGCGTGATGTCGGTGTGGCGCCATTCCATCGAGCGCGACGCCAAGCAGATCGAATTCCACTACGACCTGTCGGATGACTTCTATGCGCTGTGGCTGGACCCGCGCCGCGTGTATTCCTGCGCCTATTTCCGCACGCCGGACATGACGCTGGCACAGGCCCAGGAGGCAAAGCTGGATCACATCTGCCGCAAACTGCGGCTGCGCCCGGGCGAACGCTTTCTGGATGTGGGCGCGGGCTGGGGCGGGTTGCTGTTGTGGGCCGCCGAGCACTATGGCGTGGACGCCACCGGCATCACGCTGTCGCGCAACCAGCACGCCTATGTGACAAAGCTGATCGAGGAAAAGGGCCTGTCGGGCCGGGTCCGCATGTCGCTGCTGGACTACCGCAAGCTGGATGAAACCGCCCCTTTCGACAAGATTGCGTCGGTGGGCATGTTCGAGCACGTGGGCCGCGCGCAGCTGGATGACTATTTCGCCAAGCTGCGCCGTCTGTTGCGTCCCGGCGGCTTGATCATGAACCATGGCATCACCGCGGCGGGCGTCTACAACGCCGAACTGGGCAACGGCATGGGCGAGTTCATCGAAAAGTACATCTTTCCGGGCGGTGAGCTGACGCACATCAGCGTGGTCATGCAGGCGATGACCAATGGCGGCCTGGAAGAGGTGGACGTTGAAAACCTGCGCCCGCATTACGCCCGCACGCTGTGGGCATGGAGCGATGCGCTGGAAGCCCGGCTGCCCGAAGCGGCGCGGGTGCTGCACGGGGAAGAGGGCGCCCGGTCGCTACGTGCCTACCGCCTGTACCTGGCGGGCTGCGCCATGGCGTTCGAGCACGGCTGGATCGCGCTGCACCAGATTCTGGGCCAGACGCCTGCCGTGGGCCGCGCCGACGAATTGGACAACCCGGGCGACCTGGCCTACCCATGGCGTCGCGACTACATGTATGGCGACTTCGAAAGCCCGGCCCGCTGACCAGTCGGTCGTTGACTGCCCGCTGAATACAAGCTGAAAAAGGACAATAAAAAGCCTTCGACCGCGGACCGGAACGCGCTTTTCAGGCCGCTGGAACGCGTTGTATGTACTGATAAGATTAAAATATTAACTGAATGTATCGGCTATTTGATACCAATATTCCCCAGGGGAAATTCACAAACCGCCCCTGATCGACAAGGGTAATCCCGTAGCTTTTCGGCCGGGAATGTATCTGACTTATTCAGGCTTGGACTTGGGCAGCGCAGCAATTTCGTTTAAGATGCTGCCTTCTTCGTTCAGTTTTGTTCAATTTCTGTGGGTTTTCAAGAACCATGTTTTTGAAACTCCTGTCTTGCAAGAACCCGCGCCTTTGCGGTTGTTCTTGTCGCTAGTGTCGGTTTGTATTGGCGGTTCTGCCCGTCTTCCGCACAACCCCCTTAGCTCCACGGCACTTCCGGGCCAGACCCGGCGTGTGTCCTTGAACCTATGGAGGCAAAAAGCCAATGCGTTTTACCCCTGTCAAGACCCTGGCCGCCGCGGCCGTTATGTTTGCATTTGCCGGCGCGGCCCAAGCCGCCGACGCTCCGCAGTGTGAAATCAAGCGCCCGGTCAATTTCGGCGCCATGAACTGGGAATCCAACCTGGTTCTGGTCGATGTCGAACGTTTCATCATGGAAAAGGGCTACGGTTGCAAGACCGAAACCCTGCCGACGGAAACGCTGCCCGCCCTGGCCGCGCTGGAGCGCGGCGATCTGGATATCAATACCGAAATCTGGCTGAACAGCGTGGCGGACCCCTGGGACCGCGCGCAAAAGACCGGCAAGGTCAAGCGCATCGGCGACTTGTACATGGGCGCCGAAGGCTGGTACATCCCGCGTTACACCGCTGAACGCCTGCCCGAACTGAAGTCCGCCGCCGACCTGCCCAAGTTCAAGGACGAATTCAAGGATCCGGAAGAACCCGGCAAGGGCCGTTTCTACGGCTGCCCGGCGGGCTGGGGTTGCGAAGTCACCAGCAACAACCTGTTCCACGCCTTGAAGCTGGACGACACCTACACCCTGTACTCGCCCGGCACGGGCGCCGCGCAGAAAGCCGCGCTGATGTCGGCCTACAAGCGCAAGCAGAACGTGGTGTTCTATTACTGGTCCCCCACGCCGCTGGTGGGCGCGATGGATCTGGTCAAGCTCGACATGCCGCCTTACGATGCCGAAAAGCACAAGTGCCTGACGTCGACCAAGTGCGCCAAGCCCGAGCCCAGCGCCTACCCGGACAACCCCGTCTTCACGGCGGTGAACACCAAGTTCTCGGAAGAAGCGCCCACGCTGACCGAGTTCCTGTCCAAGGTGTCGGTGCCGCTGCCGGTCATCAACGAAACCCTGGCCCACATGGAAGAGTCCGGTGACGAATCGAACGCCGTGGCCAAGTGGTTCTTGAAGAACAAGCCCGACGTCTGGACCAAGTGGGTTCCCGCCGACGTCGCCACGCGCGTCCAAAGCGCGCTGTAACCGTATCGGAAGTCGGCCTCGCGCTGTCATGGCGCGGGCCGGCCGCCTTAAGGGAAAAAGCCCGTTGCGGTCTTTGCATCGGGCTTTTTCCCCTGAGATGGCCGCTGGCCGGGCGTTTGTTACCCCGCCGCCAGCAAAAGGCGTTGCACCGTATGTGGCCTGCTTTGTGGCCCGCTTTCGTCAAGAAAGCGCCCCGGCCGCATGCCCCTCCGGAATCCGGAATGCGTGGTGGCCACCGGCCGCCGGAAAGCGCCAAAGAATGGAGTCGAAACTATGTTTCCTGAAATTATTCCCGCCCGTCAGGTCAGGGCGGCGATCGACGGGTTCGTCGATCACCTGGTCACCAACTACGCTGACACGCTAGAGACCCTGTCTCAGCCGGTCCTGCACGCCCTGGTGTGGCTGGAGCAGTTGCTGCGCAACTCGCCCTGGTGGGCCGTCGTCGCCGTCACCATCGCGATCGCGTGGGGCGTCAGCCGCCGCATCGGCCTGAGCCTGGCCATGGGCGCGCTGCTGTGCGTCATCGGCGTGCTGGGTCTGTGGGACGCCGGCATGCAGACGCTGGCGCTGATGATCATGGCCGCCGGCCTGTCGGTGCTGATCGGCATCCCGCTGGGCGTGCTGATGGCACGCATCAACTGGCTGCGTTCCATCATGCTGCCCGTGCTGGACGTGATGCAGACAATGCCCAGCTTCGTCTACCTGATTCCGGTCGTGATGCTGTTTGGCCTGGGCAAGATCCCCGCCATCATCGCCACCGTGATCTACGCCGTGCCGCCGCTGATCCGCCTGACCGACCTGGGTATCCGCCTGGTCGACCGCGAAGTGCTGGAAGCGTCGCGCGCCTTTGGCGCCAACCCGCGCCAGCAACTGTTTGGCGTGCAATTGCCGCTGGCGTTGCCCAACATCATGGCCGGTATCAACCAGACCACGATGATGGCGCTGTCCATGGTGGTGATTGCATCGATGATCGGCGCGCGCGGCCTGGGCTATGAAGTGTTGCTGGGCATCAACCGCCTGGAAGTGGGCCGTGGCCTGCTCGCGGGCCTGGGTATCGTGGTGCTGGCCGTGCTGTTCGACCGGATCACGCAATCGTATGGACAGCGCATGCGCATGGGAGGCCAGCGATGAGCAAGATCGAAGTCAAGAACATCTACAAGATCTTCGGATCGCATCCGAAGAAATGGCTGGCGGCCGCCCAGGGCGGCATGAGCAAGGAACAGCTGTTGGCCGAAAGCGGCCACACGCTGGGCCTGCGCGACATCAGCCTGTCGATTGAAGAGGGCAGCATCTACGTCATCATGGGCCTGTCCGGGTCCGGCAAGTCGACGCTGATCCGCCACTTCAACCGCCTGATCGAACCCAGCGCCGGCCACATCCTGGTCGATGGCGTGGACGTCGTCAGCCTGAACAAGCGAGACCTCGAAATCTTCCGTCAAAAGAAGATGAGCATGGTGTTCCAGCGCTTTGGCCTGTTCCCGCACCGCACCGTGCTGGACAACGCCGCATACGGCCTGACGGTGCAGGGCGTGGGCAAGGCTGAACGCGAGAAGCGCGCCCGCGACTGGCTTGAGCAGGTGGGCCTGGCCGGCTTCGAAAACCAGTATCCGCACCAGCTGTCCGGCGGCATGCAGCAGCGGGTGGGCCTGGCGCGGGCGCTGGCCACCGACGCCGAAATCCTGCTGATGGATGAAGCGTTCTCGGCGCTGGACCCGCTTATTCGACGCGAAATGCAGGACCAGCTGCTGCAACTGCAAGCCAAGCTGAACAAGACCATCGTGTTCATCACGCACGATCTGGACGAAGCGCTGCGCCTGGGCAACCGCATCGCCATCCTGAAGGACGGCGAACTGGTGCAGGAAGGCACGCCGGAAGACATTCTGCTGAATCCGGCCAACGACTACGTGCAGTCCTTCCTGCAAGACGTGAACCGCACCAAGGTGCTGAACGCCACGCACGCCGTCAACCCCGCGCGCCTGACCTTGACGATGCGTTCGCGTCCGGCGCACGCGCTGGACCGCATGCGCGCCATGGACTACGAATACGCGCCGGTGCTGGACGGCAAGCGCCTGGCCGGCGTGCTGACCGCCAAGGCGGCCGAGCAGGCCATCCAGGAAGGCGTGCGCGATGTGTCGCGTTTCGTGGAAGACCTGGCGTCCGTGCCGGCCACCGCCGGCCTGGGCGAAGTGCTGGCCCAACTGGTGCACAGCGACCAACCGGTTGCCGTTACCGGCGAAGACGACGAATTCCTGGGCATGCTGTCGCGCAAGAAGGTCGTCGAACTGGTGACGCCGGCGCTCACGGAAAACGCCACGGCGGAACCCGCCGCGATGGATCTGGCAAGCGAACCCGTGCACGAGCCCCGCGACCAGGCCGCCTGACCCTTTCGCACCCCCGCGCCCCGCTGTTTTGGGGCGTATCGACTTTGCCCGGTTGCAATCCGCTTGCACCCGGGCAAAGTCGTTTTATGATGGCTGGCCGGCCACGCGTCCGGCATTCCCCGTTCGAATCACCGGAAGCCGTCATGCCCATTTTGAATGTCCAGATCCTGCAAGGCCACTCGGCCGCCCAGAAGGCCGCCTTGTTGCGCGCCGCGTCCGACGCGGTCGTCCAGAGCATTGCCGCGCCGCTGCCCAGCGTGCGCATCGTCTTGCAGGAAGTGCCCGCTGAAAACGTGATCGTGGCCGGTGAAATCGGCAAGCGCATGGTGCGCGTCGACGTGGCGCTGATCGAAGGGCGCGACGAAGCCAAGAAGGCCGCGCTGATCGCCGCGCTGAACCAGGCCGTGTGCAGCAGTATCGATATCTCGGGCGAAGACGTGCGGGTGCTGATCCGCGACGTGCCCAAGGTGGACATGGGCGTGGCCAACGGCATCAGCGCCAAGGCCGCCGGCCGCTAAGCTGCCGTTGCCGCATCCGCCGCGCGAAGATCCCGCGCGGCTTTTTTGCGCCCGGCCTTATTGCATCTTCAAGCCCAGTTCGGCCACGAAGTGTTTTTCCTCGGCCACCTGCTTGACTGCAAATTCCGTGTACGCGGCGCTGTCCATCAGCATGTGCGGCTGGTCGGCATTGTCCAGCGCGCGGTTGTACTCGGGGTCGCGCGAGGCGCGGTGGAAGGCCTTTTGCAGTACGGCGACGATCTTCGGGTCCATGCCCTTGGGGCCGGCGATACCGACTGGGTTGGTCGCCACGATGGGGTAGCCCAGTTCGGTCAGCGTCGGCACGTCGGGCACGCGCTTGGCGCGCGCGTCGCCGACGATGGCCAACAACCGCGCGCGGCCCGTGTCGATCATCGGCCCCCAGCCCGCGTCCGACACCATCTGGATGTGGCCGCCCAGCAGTGCCGTCGTTTCTTCGGCCGCGCCCTTGTACGGAATGAAGTTGAACCGTGCCCCGGTCAAGCGCGACAGGCGTTCGATGGCGATGCGGCCCGAGCCCCCCGCGCCCGTGCCGCCGTAGCTGATCTTCTCGGGGTTGGCGCGCGCGTGCGCGATCAGTTCGTCCAGCGTTTTCCAGGGCGCGTCCTGGCGCACCACGATGCCGTAGGAATAGGCCGTCATGCAGGCGATGTAGGTGAAGTCCTTGACCGGGTCGTAGTTCACCTGTTGCAGGAACGGGTAGCGAAACAGCGTGCCCACCACCACCGAGATCGTGTAGCCGTCCGGCGCCGCCGTCTGCGCCATCGCAGCTGGCCCCAGCGTGCCGCCCGCGCCGGGCCGGTTGGCGATGACGACGGTTTGGCCCAGTTCTTTGGAAGCCGCCACGGCCAGCGCGCGCATCTGCGTATCGGTGGCGCCACCCGCCGGAAACGGCACGATCAACGTGATCGGGCGTGCCGGAAACGTGGCGGCTTGGGCGCCGCGCCAAAGGCCCAACGTGGCCGGCAAGATCAGCCCCAGCTTGAGCAGGCTGCGGCGTCGGGGCAAGGCGATGCTGCTGCGAGAGGAATCCGTCATGGTTGTCTCCATCCTGATTTGTTATGGGGCACAGCAAGTGTCACAGCAAGGGGCACGGCAACGGCTTCCCGCCCGCCTCAACGCGCAATGCCGCGCGTGGACAGGCTGGCGATGGCCGCGTCGTCATAGCCGGCGTCGCGCAGGATCTGGTGGGTGTGTTCGCCCGGCAGCGGCGCCTGGCGTCGGATGGCGAATTGAAAGCCGGACATCTTTACCGGGCTGGCCACCTGCGCGCCGGCCCCGTATTCCGGGTGCCGCGCCGCGTGCACCATGCCGCGCGCGGCGTAGTGCGGATGCGCCAGGCTTTCGGCCAGCTTCAGCACCGGCGCGACGCAGCAGTCGGCGCCGTCCAGCAATTGCAGCCAATGCGCCAGCGGTTGCGATCCAAACCGTTGCTGCAATTCCGACCGCACCCACGCTTGCCGTCTCGCGTCTTCATCCCGATGCCAGGCCAGCAGATCCGGCCGCTCAAGCCTGCGGCACAGCGTGTCCCAGAACTTCGGTTCCAATGCCGCGACGGCCAGATAGCGGCCGTCTTGCGTTCGGTATTGGCCATAGCACGCCAGCGCACCCGACAAGGTGTCGCCGCCGGCGGGCCGCGTCGCGCCGTGCGCGTTCAGCGTGGCCAGCGGCACCACCGCGCCCGCCAGCAAGCCGTCGGCGATGGCGATATCCACATAGCGTCCGCGCCCCGTGCGCTGCGCATCGACCAGCGCCGCCAGGATGCCCATCACCGCCGTCAGCGAGCCACCCAGAATGTCGGCCACCGGCAGGTTCGACAAGGCCGGCTGATCCGGCCCACACCCCATCTGGTCCGCCACGCCCGCAACCGCCGCATAGTTCAGGTCATGCCCCGCGTCATCGCATAGCGGGCCATCCTGCCCATAACCCGTGATGCTGCAATACACCAGCCGGGGATTGTGTCGCGACAGCGTTGCGTAGTCGGCCTTCAGCCGCGCCGTCACGCCGGGCCGGAAACTCTCGACCACCACATCGGCGTCGCGCGCCAACCGTGCCAGCGCCGCCTGCCCTTCGGGATGCTTCAGGTCCAGCCGCAGCCCGCGCTTGTTGCGGTTGCACACGGCGCGCAACGCGGGCGGCGCGTAGTCGCCCGCTTGCGTGTCCTCGATCTTGATGACGTCGGCGCCCAGGTCGGCCAGGTACTGCGCGCCCAGCGGGCCGGGCAGCAATCGCGACAGGTCCAGCACCTTGATGCCCGCAAGCGGGGCGGTGTTCGGCGTATCCAAAGAGGGACTCCGGTAAATACGAAGAGGCAGCCAGCCAGCGGCAAAAGCCAGTCTAGGCGCGGCTTTGCGCCGATCCAATGGCGAAATGGATGATTCCGCTTGGCGGGAATGCTCACGCCGGGCATTCCTTGGCCGCATGGCTTTCGCTACCATCGACCCGACTCGGTTCGCGCCCCCGCCGTAGGAATCCGCCATGACGCATCACACCATCGCCGTGGGGCACATCGCCCAGATCCTGCAAGGCGCCCGCGCGCGCGGCGTGGACGTGGAACGCGTGCTGCGGCGCGCCCAGGTGCCGCCCGCCTTGTTGCAGGCGCCACTGGCGCGCGTATCGCAGGCCCAGTTCGCACAGATCCTGCGGATGTTGCGGCGCGCCACGCGTGACGATTTTTTGGGCATGGGGCGCCATCCGGTGCCGCTGGGCGCCTTTGCCCACGCCTGCCGGCTGGCCTTGCAGGAAGGCACCGTGGGCCAGGCGCTGCGCGTGGCGTTTCGCTACTACCATGGCGTGCTGCGCGACTTCACCGCGCGGCTGTGCGTCAGCGGAGATACCGCGCGCATCGTGCTGGACGCCCGCGGCGCGCCGGACTGCACGCAGTGGTACGGCGAGCGCACGTTTCTGTTCTTCACGCTGGGCGTGGCCAACTGGCTGGCGGGGCGCCGCCTGCCCATCCTGGGCGTGGATTACAAAGCCGGCGCGCGTAGCGCCGACGCGCAAAAAGTCTTTCACGCGCCGGTACGGTACGGCCGGCCCGACACCGGCCTGTGGCTTGATGCCCGGTGGCTGGCCCTGCCCGTGGTGCAGGACGCGCAGGCGCTGCACGCCTTTCTGGCGAACGCGCCGTTCGACCTGCTGGTGAAGTATCAAGACCGCGCCACGCTTACCGATCGCATCCGCCGCCTGCTGCGCAACGACTTGTCGGGGGACCTTCCATCGCTGGCGCAGGTCAGCGCGCAGCTGTCGATGACGCCGCAAACGCTCAGGCGCCATCTGCGCGACGAGGGGCAGGGCTTTCAGGTACTGAAGGACGATCTGCGGCGCGATGCCGCCGTTGAATATCTGGGCCGTCTGGATCTGTCGCTGGTGGACATCGCCGCGCGGCTGGGGTTTTCCGAACCCAGCACCTTTCATCGCGCGTTCAAGAAATGGACCGGCGTGTCTCCCGGCGAATACCGCCGCACCCAGCTGACCTGCGCACCGGCATCGATGCCTGGCCGCGCGCCGTCGGCCCCTGACACTTTCCGCCAATCCGTTTGACGCCTGCGGCCATTGCCGCGCGCCGCGCCAAGCCGCCAAGCTACGGGCTGGGCAAGGTCGGTGACGACGGCAATCCGCAATCTGCAATCCGCAATCCAAAATCTGCAAACACGCCGATCCACCGACCCGCAGCCCGCCACCGCGACACACTTCAGGAGAACCCCGCATGAATCGAAAAGTATGGGTGGCCGGCGTCGGCATGATTCCGTTCTGCAAACCCGGCGCCAGCGACCCTTATTCCGTGATGGGGATGCGCGCCGTGCAAGAAGCGCTGGCCGATGCGGGCGTGCCCTACGACGCCGTGCAGCAAGCCTATGCCGGCTACGTCTATGGCGATTCCACCTCGGGCCAGGCCGTGGTGTATGGCGTGGGCCTGACCGGCATTCCCGTCTTCAACGTCAATAACAATTGCGCCAGCGGTTCGTCGGCGCTGTTCCTGGCGCGCCAGGCCGTGGAAAGCGGCGCGGTGGAATGTGCGCTGGCCGTGGGGTTTGAACAAATGGTGCCCGGCGCGCTGAAAGGCGTGTACGAAGACCGGCCGTCGCCACTTGCCGGCTTCGTGTCGGCCATGACCGACGCGCAGGGCTATGACACCGCCACGCCGCGCGTCGCGCAATTTTTCGGCGGCGCCGCGCGCGACTACATGAAGCAGCACGACATACGCGCCGATACGTTCGCGCGCATCTCGGTCAAGGCGCGCCAGCACGCGGCCCGCAATCCCTACGCCGTATTCCGCAAGACCGTCACGCTGCCCGAAGTGATGGACGCGCCCATGATCTTCGATCCGCTGACGCGCCTGCAATGCTGCCCGCCCACCTGCGGCGCGGCGGCGGCCATTCTGTGTTCGGACGCGTTTGCGCGGCGCCACGGCTTGCGGCCCGGCGTCAGCATCGCCGCGCAGGCCATGACGACCGACACGCGGTCCACGTTCGACTCCGCCGACATGCGCCGGCTGGTCGGTCTGGACATGACGCGCGCCGCCGCCGACCGCGTGTACGAGGCCGCGGGCGTGGACCCCGCCGACCTTGACGTCGTCGAATTGCATGACTGCTTCACGGCAAACGAATTGATCACCTACGAGGGCCTGCGCCTGACGCCCGAGGGCACAGCCGAAAAATTCATTGTCGATGGCGACAACACCTACGGCGGCCGCGTGGTGACGAATCCATCCGGCGGCCTGCTGTCCAAGGGCCATCCGCTGGGGGCGACGGGCCTGGCGCAGTGCGCCGAACTGGTCTGGCAGTTGCGTGGGCAGGCCGACTTGCGGCAAGTCGAGGGCGCGCGGCTGGCGTTGCAGCACAACCTGGGGCTGGGCGGCGCTTGCGTCGTCACGCTGTACCAGGCCGCGTGACGGCGGCCAGCGCCACACGCATCCAACATCTGGCGGCGGATCGATACCCGATACTCGCCGCCCCGCACGCAGTCAGGAGACAACAACGATGGGAACACTTGAAGGCAAGGTAGCGCTGGTGTCCGGCTCGGGCCGTGGCATCGGCCAGGAGATCGCGCTGAAACTGGCGCGCGAAGGCGCAAGGGTTGTCGTCAACGACCTGGACGACGGACCGGCGCAAGACACGGTGACGCGCATCCGCCAAGCGGGCGGCCAGGCCCAGGCATGCCCCGGCAGCGTCACCGCGCCGGGCTTTGCCGACCGTTTCGTCAACGCGGCAATCGATACCTACGGCGGCCTGGACATCATCGTAAACAACGCCGGCTACACCTGGGACAACGTCATTCAGAAAATGACGGACGAGCAATGGGATGAAATCCTGGCCGTGCATCTATCCGCCCCTTTCCGCATCCTGCGCGCCGCGTCCAGCTTCATCCGCGAAGCCGCCAAGGCCGAGGCCGCCGAAGGGCGCGAAGTGTTCCGCAAGGTGGTCAATATCTCGTCCACCTCGGGCGTGATGGGCAACGCCGGCCAGGCCAATTACGCCGCCGCCAAGGCCGGCATCAATGGTCTGACGCGCGCGCTGGCCAAGGAATGGGGCCGCTACAAAGTCAACGTGAACAGCGTGGCGTTCGGCCTGATCAAGACGCGGCTGACCGACGCCGTGGCCGATGGCGACACCACGCTGGACATCCAGGGGCGTCAGATCAAGGTGGGCGTCAACCCGCAGGTGCTCAAGAACGCCGAAAGCCTGATCCCGCTGGGCCGCGCCGGCACGCCCGCCGAGGCGGCGGGCGCGGTCTATCTGTTCTGCCTGCCTGAATCGAACTACGTCAGCGGGCAGGTGCTGGTCGTGGGTGGCGGCCGCCCATGACGCGCCTGCCTAATCCGATGGAACCGCCACGCGCCGCATGGATGGACGCCGACCTGGCGTTGTTCCAGGATGCGACGCGCCGCATCTTCGACAAGGAATTCGCGCCGGACGAAGAACGGTGGCGCAAGCAGCAGCACGCCGATCGCGACATCTGGACACGGGCCGGGCGCCTGGGCCTGCTGTGCGTCAGCATGCCCGAGGCCTATGGCGGCGGCGCGGGCAGCTTCGCGCACGAAGCCATCGTGGCGGCCGAGCAGGCGCGCGCCATGGTCCATGGCTTTAGCAACAACGTGCACAGCGCCATCCTGGCGCACTACATCCTGAACTACGGCACCGAAGCGCAGCGGCAGCGCTGGCTGCCGGGCATGGCCACCGGCGAGCACGTAGGCGCCATCGCGATGAGCGAGCCGGGCGCCGGGTCCGACCTGAAAAGCGTGCGCACCACGGCCCGGCGCGACGGCGACAGCTACGTCCTCAATGGTTCCAAGACCTTCATCACGAACGGCCTGCACGCCGACCTGATCTGCGTGGTGGCCAAGACCGACCCGCACGCCGGATCGCGCGGCGTGTCGCTCATCATGGTGCAAACGGATGATCTGCCCGGCTTTCGGCGCGGGCGGCTGCTGGAAAAACTGGGCCAGAAAAGCGGAGATACCGCCGAACTGTTTTTTGACGACGTGCGCGTGCCCGTCGCCAACCTGCTGGGCGAGGTCGAAGGGCAGGGCTTTACGCAGCTGATGCAGCAATTGCCGCGCGAACGGCTGCTGATCGCGGTGGGCGCGGTAGCCACCATGCGGCGCGCCATCGACGACACCGTGGCCTATACCAAGACGCGGCAGGTCTTCGGCCAGGCGCTGATCGACATGCAGAACACGCGCTTCAAACTGGCCGAATGCGAAACCGTTGCGACCATCGCCGCGCGCTTTGTCGACGATTGCATCGCGCGCCAGTTGCAGGGCACGCTGGACCTGCCCACCGCCGCGATGGCCAAGTGGTGGACCACCCAGATGAACTGCCAGGTCATCGACGAATGCCTGCAATTGCACGGCGGCTACGGCTACATGCTGGAAACGCCCATTGCGCGGATGTACGCGGATGCGCGCGTGGGCAAGATCTACGGCGGTTCGAATGAAATCATGAAAGAAATCATCGCGCGGGGCATGGCCGCGTAAAGCGGCCGGCACCTTGCGCGGGACTCGGAGAGAGACACGCATGCAGCAAGCGCATTTTCGGTTGGAGCCCAAGGTATTGCCCCGGGTATGGCCCAAGGGCTTGCCGGCCCACATCAACCAGCCCCGCTCCAGCCTCGTCTTCAATCTGGAGGCGTCGGCCACCCGCTATCCCGACAAGCCCGCCATCGTGTTCTACGACACGGTGCTGGACTATGCGCGCCTGAAGCGCGAGGTCGACGCCATGGCCGGCTATCTGCAACACAGCGCGGGCGTTGCAGCCGGCGACCGCGTGCTGCTGCTGAGCCAGAACTGCCCGCAATTCATCATCGCCTACTACGCCGTGCTGCGCGCCGATGCGGTCGTGGTGCCGGTGAACGCGATGAGCACGGAAGATGAGCTGGATCACTATCTGAAGGACAGCGGTGCGCGCGTGGCGTTTGCCGCGCAGGAACTGGCGCCACGGCTGGCGGGCTTTGTTGAAGACGGCAGGCTGGAACGCGTCATCGTCCATGCCTATTCCGACTACCTGGGCGAGGGCGGCGATGGCCAGACGCCGCCGCCCGACTGGATCGCCGCGCCGCGCGACAAGGTAGACATGCCGGGCGGCGTGCCCTGGTACGGCGCCTTGGCGGTCAACGCGCCGCCCAAACCGCACCGGGCGCACGCGGGCGATCTGTGCCTGCTGCCCTATACGTCCGGCACCACCGGGCGGCCCAAGGGCTGCCGCCACACGCACGGCACGCTGGGCGCGGCGGTGACGGGGTCGGCGCTGTGGCGCGGGCTGACGTCCGAAGCCGTCATCATGGGCGTGGCGCCGCTGTTTCACCTGCTGGGCATGCAGAATTGCATGAACCTGCCCATCCTGCTGGGCGCCACCGTCGTGCTGCTGCCGCGCTGGGACCGGCAGGTGGCCGCGCAATTGATGGCGCGGCATCGCGTCAGCGTGTGGGCCGCGCCGCCGGCGATGGTGGTGGACTTCTTTGCGCAGCCCGACATCGAATCGTATGACCTGTCGCGCCTGGCCTTGTTGTGCGGCGGCGGCGCGCCCATGCCCGAGGCGGTATCGGCCATGCTGGCCGAGCGCTACGGCATCGTCTTCAACGAAGCCTATGGGCTGACCGAGACCGCGTCGTTCCTGCACTGCAATCCCATGCACCGCAACAAGCGCCAGTGCATCGGAGTGCCGACTTTCGGCGTCGATACGCGCGTGGTGGACCCGGCTACGCTTGAAGAATTGCCGGCCGGGCAAGTGGGCGAACTGGTCACACGCGGTGCGCAGCTGATGCTGGGTTACTGGAACAACGCGGCCGCCGATGACGAGGCATTTTTCATGTTGGAAGGCGAACGCTACTTTCGCACCGGTGACCTGGGGCGGGTGGACGAGGACGGCTATTTCTTCATCACCGATCGGCTCAAGCGCATGATCAATGCGTCGGGCTACAAGGTGTGGCCGGCCGAGGTCGAGAACGCCTTGTACGAGCATCCCGCCGTGCACGAGGCCTGCGTCATCGGCGTGCCCGACCCGTGCCGGGGCGAAACCGTCAAGGCGCTGCTGGTGCTGCGGCCCGAGGCCCAGGGCAGCGCGCGCGAAGACGAGGTGATCGCGTGGGCCCGCGCCCGCATGGCCGCCTACAAGGCGCCGCGCATCGTTGAATTCGTGGACGCGCTGCCCAAGTCCAGCACGGGCAAGATCCTGTGGCGGCAATTGCAGGAAGCGGGGCGGGCGGGCCGCTAGCGCAACAGCGTGGCGCGGCGGTATCGCCCGGCCGCTTACCGCAGCGGCACGCCGTTGGTCAATTGGCGCAGTTCGTTCAGCAGCTTCGCGGCGGGCAGGGGCAGCAGCCCTTGCGTGCGCCGAAACGCCGTCAGCATGCGCGTGTCGGACGCGCCGGGAATCGGCAGCCGGTCAAGCAGGCCCGCGCGCAGTTCGGCGTGATACATCGGTTCTGGCATCCAACCCAAAAATTCCGAATGCGCAATCAGATTCTTCAGCACCGTGATGGAACGCGTTTCAACCGTGACGTCCGGCATGGACAAGCGGTGCCGCGTGAATAGCTGGTTCATGTGTTCGAAGGGCTCGGTGCCGCGCGGCAGGATCGCCCACTTGTACGCCAGCGTATCGGCCAGGCTGAGACCGGGGCGGGAGCGCAGCGGGTGGCTGGTGCTGGCCACCACGTAGCTCGTGTCTTCCCAACGGCAGTCCGGCACCGAGACAATTTCGTCCGTGTCGTCGGTATGCGCGCCCAGCGCCAGGTCGATCTCGCGCGACAGCAGCGCGCTGGCCAGGCGATCCCATACGCCTTCCACCACCTGCACCTGCAACGTGGGCCAGCGATTGCAGGTTCGGGTCAGCGCGGTGGGAAGAATCAGGCACGCAATGCTGCCCACCGTGCCGACCCGGATGGTGCCCTTGGCCAGCCCCAGCAGCGCACGGATTTCCTCTTTGGCGCTTTCGGCATCGCGCAGCAGCGCGGTGGAATGCGGCAACAGCGTCAGCCCGATATCGGTCAGCTGCATGCCCTTGGAATGACGTTCGAATAGTGGAGCGCCGACCTGGCCTTCCAGGCGGCGCACGATGCGGCTTAGTGCGGACTGCGTGACATGCATGGCGTCGGCGGCACGTCCGAGGCTGCCGGCGGCTACGACCGCGTTGAATGCCGCCAATTGGTGTAGGTCGAATGGCATGCCAAAGCGTAATGACTTTGTCTCGATATATCAATTCTCAAGTCTGCTAGGGGGGGCGACACTCTGCCATCGCTGTTGACCGTGCCCAGGCCCAGCCCGGCGCCTCGTCAACCCCGCCACCTCACCACAAGGACCCAAGCTATGAACGGACCCGTTTTTGGCCTTTTAGGCGCGCTGAACGCCTCTGGTAGCGAGTCCGACCTGGTCCCGCCCCCGCAGCCGCCCACCGTGCGCGACGCCGTCTACGACCTGATGCGCCGCGTCGGCATGACGTCGGTATTCGCCAACCCGGGGTCAACCGAGCTGCCCATGTTTCGCGGGTTTCCCGATGATTTCCGCTATGTGCTGGGCTTGCAGGAAGCCACGGTGGTAGGCATGGCCGACGGTTATGCGCAAGCCACGCGCAACGCGTCGATGGTCAACCTGCATTCGGCGGCCGGGGTCGGCAACGCCATGGGCAACCTGTTCACGGCATACAAGAACCGTACGCCCATGGTGGTGGTCGCCGGCCAGCAGGCGCGCGGCATCCTGCCCTTCGACCCCTTCCTGTCTTCCAGCAATGCCACCGAGTTGCCCCGGCCTTACGTCAAATGGAGCACCGAGCCCGCCCGCGCGCAAGACGTGCCACTGGCCATCGCGCGCGCCTACTACCTGGCCATGATGCCGCCGCGTGGGCCCGTGCTGGTGTCCGTGCCCGTAGACGACTGGGACGCGCCTTCGCCGCCGTTGGCGCATCGCGGCGTCAGCACTGAACTGCGCCCGCAGCCCGAGGCCATCGGGCGCATCGGCGCCTTGCTGGACGCCTGCCGACGCCCCGCCATGGTCGTGGGCGCTGCCGTGGACCGCGACGGCGCCTGGAACGAAATCGTGGCGCTGGCCGAACTGCACAGCGCGCGCGTGTGGGCCGCGCCCATGTCGGGCCGTTGCAGCTTCCCGGAACGCCATCGCCTCTTCGCCGGGTTTTTGCCGGCCGCGCGCGAGGGCATCGTCGCCCGCCTGCAAGGGCACGATCTGATCCTGGTGGTGGGGGCGCCCGCCTTTACCTATCACGTCGACGGCGCCGGGCCGCACGTGCCCGACGGCGCCGAGCTTTGCCTGCTGACCGACGACCCGGACACGGCGGCGTGGGCGCCGGCGGGGTTGGCGGCCGTGGGCAGTATCCGCCTGTGCCTGCGCGATTTGCTGGCGCGCCCCGCGCCCATCATGCGGCCCTTGCCCGCGCGGCGCGCCGCCAGCCCCGCGCCCGGCCCGTCTTCGCCGATGTCCACCGCCTTCGTGCTGCAGACGCTGGCCGCCATGCGCGACCCGTCCGACATCGTCGTGGAAGAAGCCCCCAGCGCCCGCCCGTCATGCAGCACTATCTGCCGCACGTGCGCTCGCAAACCTTCTACACCATGGACAGCGGCGGCCTGGGTTATGGCATGCCCGCAGCGGTGGGCGTGGCGCTGGGCAAGCCCGACCGGCGTGTCATCGCGCTGATCGGCGACGGTTCCAGCCTGTACTCGATACAAGCGCTCTGGAGCGCCGCGCAGCACAAGCTGCCGATCACCTTCGTCATTCTCAACAACCGCCGCTATGCCGCGCTGCAAGACTTTGCGCCGGCATTCGGCTTCGGGCCGCACGACAAGGTCATGGGCACCGAACTGCCCGGCATTGACTTCGTTGCGCTGGCCCGGGGGCTGGGCTGCGGCGGCGTGCGCGTGTCGGACGCCGCGCGCCTGGGCGCGGTACTGGCCGACGCCATGGCCAGCGGCAGCCCCACGCTGGTTGAAGTGCGGGTGTCCTGACCCTATCCCTGGATGCCCGTCACCCGGGCTCGCGGCAAGTCGTATCCCCAAGGAGGCCACAGCGCCATGCAGGTATTTCCAGTGCAGGTTTCCCCAGTGCAGCTTTCCCCCGTGCAGGTCCCCGTGCAGGGTGAACCCGCGCAGGTGTCCCTATTGATCAACGGCGACGCCACCGGCGCGCGCGGCGGCCTGACGTTCAAGCGCCACAGTCCGCTGGACGGCAGCATTGCCTCGCTGGCGCCCGCGGCCAGCGTGCAGGACGCCGTGGCCGCCGTGCAAGCCGCGTCGGCCGCATTTCCGTCCTGGTCGGCCACCGGCCCGGGTGAACGGCGCCAACTACTCATGCGCGCGGCAGAAGCCATCCAGGCCCGGGCGCAATCGTTTGCCGACATCATGGCACTTGAAACCGGCGCCTCGGCCGGCTGGGCACGGTTCAATGTCCAACTTGCCGTCAGCGTGCTGCTGGAGGCGGCCGCGCTGACCACCCAGGTCAGCGGCGAGGTCATCCCGTCCGATGTGCCGGGCAACCTGGCGCTGGCCGTGCGCCAGCCGGCGGGCGTGGTGCTGGGCATCGCGGCCTGGAACGCGCCGGTCATTCTTGCCGTGCGCGCCATCGCCACGCCGCTGGCTTGCGGCAATACCGTTGTGCTCAAGGGCAGCGGCTTGTGCCCGGCCACGCATGGGCTGGTCATGCACACACTGCAAGCGGTGGGCTTTCCGCGAGGCGTGCTGAACTTCATCACGAACGCGCCGGCCGACGCGGCTACCGTCGTCGAGGCCATGGTGGCGCACCCGTCGGTGCGGCGCGTCAGCTTCATGGGGTCCACGCAGGTAGGCAGGCGTATCGCTTCGGCGTGCGCAAATCATCTGAAACCTGTCGTTCTTGAGCTTGGCGGCAAGGCGCCTTTCGTGGTGCTTGATGACGCCGACCTGGACGCGGCCGCGCGTGCCGCCGTGTTCGGCGCCTTTGCCAATTCCGGGCAGACCTGCATGGCCACCGAACGCATCATCGTCGACCGCACGGTGGCCGACGCCTTCGTGCAAAAGCTGGCCGACCGCGCAGCCGGGCTGCCGCTGGGGGATCCGCGCGAAGCCGCCGTGGCGCTGGGCGCCGTGGTCGACATGAACGCGGTCAAGCTCTGCAATGCCCTGATCGACGACGCGCTGGCGCAAGGCGGCCGCTTGGTGGCGGGCGGCAAGTCCAACACCACCTTGATGCCGGCCACCCTGATCGACCACGTGACGCCCAGCATGCGGCTGTACCGCGAAGAGGCCTTCGGGCCGGTGACGGGCATCGTGCGCGTCAGCGGCGTGGAAGAAGCCGTGGCCTGCGCCAACGACAACGAATACGGTCTGGCGTCGGCGGTGTTCGGACGCGACGTGGGGCGCGCCATCGCCGTGGCGCGTCGGATTGAATCCGGCATTTGCCACGTCAACGGGGCCACCGTCCACGACGAGGCCCAGATGCCGTTCGGCGGCATGAAGGAAAGCGGCATGGGGCGCTTTGGCGGCAAGGCCGGCATCGACGCCTTTACCGACCTGCGCTGGCTCACGGTGCAAACCACGCCACGTGACTACGCGTTTTGACGCGGGGCGGGCGTTGCTCTCGGCGTTGGCTTCGCCTTCCACTTCGCCTTCCACTCCACCTTCCTTTCCGCCTTCCCTTTGCCAAAGGACCATGTATGCGTACTCAGGTAGCGATCATCGGGGCCGGCCCGGCCGGGCTGATGCTGTCGCAGTTGTTGCACTTGCAGGGCGTCGATTCCGTGGTGCTGGAATGCCGTGGCCAGGAAACCATCCGCGCCACCGTGCGCGCGGGTGTGCTGGAGCAGGGCACGGTCGACGTGTTGACCGAAGTCGGCTTGGGCGGGCGGCTGCGCAGCGAAGGCTTTCGGCACGAAGGCACGGTGTTGCGGGTGGGCGGCGTTGACCGCCGTATCGACTTTGTCGACCTGACGGGCGGGCGCGCGGTAATGGTCTACGCGCAGCACGAAGTCATCAACGACTTGCTCGATGCGCGGTTGGCGGCGGGGGGCGACGTGCGCTTCAACGTCACCGACGTGACGCTGCACGACGTCACCCATGCCAACGATGTGCCCCGCGCCCCACACACCACGGCGTCATCCGGACCCGTGGTTCGGTTCCGCGATGACGGCGGCGTCCCCGTCTCGCTGCGCGCGGATTTTGTCGTGGGCTGCGACGGCACGCACGGCGTCAGCCGCGCCGCCATCGCTCCCCATGCCTTGCACACCCTTGAGCACCGCTACCCGTTCGGCTGGCTTGGCATCTTGTGCCAGGCGCCGCCATCTTCCGACGAGCTGATCTACGCCTTGGGCGCCGACGGCTTTGCGCTGGTCAGCACCCGGTCGCGCGAGGTGCAACGCATGTACCTGCAATGCGACCCGCGCGACGCCCCCTGCGACTGGTCCGATGACCGCATCTGGGCCACGCTGCGCGCCCGCCTGGCCACGCCAGACGGCTGGGCGCCCAAGGAAGGCCCCATCTTCGACAAGACCGTCATCGGCATGCGCAGCAGGGTGACCGAGCCCATGCGGCACGGTCGCCTGCTCCTGGCGGGCGACGCCGCCCATGTGGTGCCGCCAACCGGCGCCAAGGGCTTGAACCTGGCCGTGTCCGACGTGTGCCTGCTGTCGCGCGCGCTAACTCGTTTCTATCGGCATGGCAAAGACGACCTGCTGGACACCTACAGCGCTGACGCCTTGCGCCGCGTTTGGCGCGCGCAGCGGTTTTCAAAATGGATGACGGCGTTGCTGCACCGTTATCCCCACGCGGACGCCTTTGACCGCAAGCTACAAGACGCCGAACTCGACTACCTGACGCAATCACGCGCCGCGTGCACCACGCTGGCGGAAAACTATGTGGGGCTGCCCATGGTGCCGCCCTGGGACTGAACGCGGGCTATTTCCGCAAAGGAGAACCAGCATGACTCGTAGTGCCCAGAACGCGGCGGTTCGCGCCGCGCCGCCCGACCGCCGTAACGCCGACCCCGGTAGCGCCGACGTCGGCGATCTGCTGGACAACGGCCCCTTCACGTCCATGCAGAAGTTTGTGGTGATGCTTGCCGCCTTGTCCATCGTCATGGACGGGTTTGATGGCCAACTGATCGGCTTTGCGATTCCGATGATGATCCAGGAATGGGGCATCACGCGCGAGGCTTTCGCGCCCGCCGTGGCGTCCGGCCTGATCGGCATGGGGATCGGCAGCGCGTGCGCCGGCCTGTTCGCCGACCGCTACGGCCGCCGCATGGCCGTCATCGTCAGCGTGTTTGTGTTTGGCACAGCCACGTGCGCCATCGGGCTGGCGCCCGATGCCCTGACCGTGGTCGTGCTGCGCTTCATTGCCGGCCTGGGCATCGGTGGCGCGCTGCCCAGTTCCACGACGGTTACCGCCGAATTCACGCCCGCGCGCCGCCGCACGCTGGCAGTCACGGCCACCATCGTCTGCGTGCCTTTGGGCGGGATGCTGGCGGGCCTGTTCTCGGCGTATGTCCTACCTTTGTATGGGTGGCGCGCTTCGTTCTTCATCGGCGGATCGCTGCCCATCGCCCTGGGCTTTGCCTTGATGGCCACGTTGCCCGAATCGCCCCGATTCCTGGCGCGCCGACCCGAGCGCTGGAACGAGTTGGGCGCGTTGCTGGGCCGCATGGGCCGGCCCATGCCGCAAGGCGTGCACTACACCGACGCCGTCGAGCAGGCGCTTGAACAGCCGGGCGCCCAGCCGCAGCGTGGCGTGCGGGCCTTGTTCTCGAAGGGCTACGGCGCCGACACCATCGCCATCTGGGTGGCCTTCTTCATGTGCCTGACGGCGGTGTACAGCGCGTTCAGCTGGTTGCCCACGATGCTGACCTCGGAAGGCTTGCCGCTGGCGGTGGCCGCGTCCGGGCTGACCGCCTACAACCTCGGAGGCGTGATCGGGGCGCTGGTGTGCGCCGTCGCCATGACGCGCTGGGGCTCGCGTTGGCCGCTTGCCATCTGCTGCGTGGGCGCGCTGGGCAGCGCCTTCCTGATGCTGATGGTCGACGTGCGGCAAAGCTCTTCCTTGCTGGTGTTTGGGTTCGGCGTGCACGGGCTGTTCGTCAATGCCGTGCAATCCACCATGTATGCACTGTGCGCGTACGTCTATGCCACCGGCGTGCGCGCCACCGGCACGGCGGGAGCGCTGGCTTTCGGGCGTCTTGGCGCCATCCTTAGCGCCTTCGTCGGCGCAACCGTCATCACGCTGGGCGGCGCGCAGGGCTACCTGCTGTTGCTGGGCACGGTCATGGTGTTTGCGCTGATTGCGTTGCTGATGGTGCGCCGGCATATCCCCGGCAGGCGCGCGGCGCCGCCGCTGCGCACCGTTGCCGTCGTGGGGGGCACACGATGAATATCGCGATGCTGGGCGCGGGCGCCATGGGTTGCCTGTTTGGCGGGTTGCTGGCCGAGAGCGGCCGGCAGGTGACGTTGCTGGATATCGACGATGCCCATCTGGAGGCGATACGCCGCAGCGGTTTGCGGCTGGAGACCGACCAGGGCGACAGGCGCATCCATGGCATGACGGTGGCGCGGCCGGAGCACCACCGGCAGCCGCCGGACCTGTTGATCCTCTTCACCAAAAGCCTGCATACCGACGCCGCGCTACGCAGCGTGGCGCCGCTGCTTCGCGCACCTGCGCGGGTGCTGACCTTGCAGAACGGGTTGGGCAACCTGGAGGCGGTTTCGCGCCATGTGGACCCGGCGCGCATCCTGGTCGGCATGACAACGTGGCCGGCCGATCTGGCGGGGCCCGGCCACGTCAGATCGCATGGCGGCGGCGTGATCCGCATGTGGCCGGCGCGCGGTAGCGGCGGGGATGGTGAAGGCGACGGCAACGTAGACACCGACGTCATGCACATCGCGACAGTGCTCAATGATGCCGGTTTGCAATGCGAAGTCGACCCCAACGTCTGGAAGGCGATCTGGGAAAAGGTGGCCTTCAACGCCGCGCTTAACAGCCTGTGCGCCGTCTCGGGCTGCGCGGTCGGTCAGTTGGCCAACGTGGCTGACGGCCCGATGCTGGCGCGCACCGTGGTGTCCGAGGTGATCGCCGTGGCCCGCGCAAGTGGCGTCGACGCCGACGCGGCCGCCTGCCATGCCAGCGTCGCGCACGCCATTGCGCATCATCGCGGCCACAAGCCGTCGATGTTGCAGGACGTGCTGGCGGGCAGGCCTACCGAAATTGAAACGATCAACGGCGAAGTGGTGGCACGGGCGCGCGCGGCGGGCGTGCCGGTGCCACACACCGCCCTGTTGCTGGGCCTGGTGCGCCTGATCCAGGCACGCCAATCTGATATTCCGACCGAGAGACACCCATGACCTCATCCGAAACCGCTCCTGTCCCGCCGCAGCCGCGGCGCCCGTCATCGCGACCCTCATTGGCGTCAAGCTCGCGCCCACCCGCGGGCCTGTCGCCGCGCGACTGGGCCAGCCATCCGGCCTATCTCTACGAGGACTATCGTTCGACGCAATTGCGCGGCCCGACACTGCCGCTCGTGCCCCTGGCCGCCGCGTTGGGCGAAATGCGCCGGCCGGTCTTTGGCGACGACAGTGTGGGCAAGCTGGACCACGACCTGACGCGCAATGCGCGCCGCAATGGTGAACCCATCGGCGAACGCATGGTGTTGGCCGGCCGGGTAGTTGACGATCTTGGGCGGCCGGTGTCGCACACGCTGATCGAAATCTGGCAGGCCAATGCGGCCGGCCGCTATGTGCACAAGGCCGACCGCCACGACGCGCCGCTGGACCCGAACTTTCTGGGCGCGGGCCGCTGCCTGACCGATGCGGACGGGCGATACCGCTTCTTGACGATCAAGCCGGGCGCCTATCCCTGGGGCAACCATCCCAACGCCTGGCGCCCGCAGCATATTCATCTATCCCTTTTCGGCCAGCACTTCGGTACACGGCTGGTCACGCAAATGTACTTTCCGGGCGACCCGTTGCATGCCTTCGACCCGATGCTGAATGGTACGCCGGAAGCGGCGCGCAGCCGGCTGATCGCGGACTTCAGCGTGGGCCTGACCGAAGAAGGTTTTGCGTTGGGATATCAGTTCGACATCGTGCTGCGCGGGGCGCGTTGCACGCCGTTTGAAAACGGCTAAGGAGGGGTCATGTTGATGCAAGGCTTGCAAGACAATTTTGGGCAGACGCCATCGCAGACGGTCGGCCCGTATTTCGCGTACGGCTTGACGGCGGCGCAGTACGGCTACGACTTCGATCAGCCCTTTGACACCGTGCTGGCGGATGACGAGGCGCGCGGTACGCGCATGCGCCTGGAAGGCCGTGTGCTGGACGGCGATGGCATGCCGGTGTCGGAAGCACTGGTGGAAATCTCGCACGTGGACGGGCAGGGCCGGTATCCGCGCAATGTGTACGAGGCATCGGCCATGGGGTTTCGGGGCTTCGGGCGTTGCGGCACAGGCACCGACCTGGGCAACCGCTACGCGTTTCACACGGTCAAGCCGGCGTCGCAGGCAGACGGCGAGGCGCCGCATATCGACATGATCGTGACCATGCGAGGGCTGTTGCTGCACGTGTTCACGCGCGTGTACTTCCAGGACGAGGCCGAGGCGAATGCAGCGGACGCGGTCCTCAATTCCGTGTATGCCGCGCGGCGCCACAGCCTGCTGGCGCGCAAGGACGAGCGGGGTGGCGAGCTTATCTACCGATTCGACGTCCATATGCAGGGGCCGTACGAAACGGTGTTCTTCGACGTGTAGCCTGCGCCATCACGCGATCCGGGCAAAAACCCGGCCCGAAGACCCGGCCCGAAGATTCGGCCTGAATATTCGGCCTGAATATTGGCCTGAACATTCGGCCTGAAAATCACCGCGAAAAAAAAGGCGCTGAAAACTTCAGCGCCTTGCCAATGCGGGGGGTATGACACCGCCCGCGTTGCATCAGGCCGTGGTGTCGCCAGCCGCTTCGGGCTGGTACAGAATTTCTTCGATGCTGGCCGAATGCTCGGTCTGGTTCGGCGCCGTCCACGTGACCAGCTGGCCGGTGCGCGAGCCGATCAGGCTCAGGCCCAGTGGCGACATCACCGACACCTGGCCCTGCGCCAGGTTGGCGTCGGCCGGATAGCAAAGCGTGACAACCATTTCATCGCCCTTGTCGTTCAGCAGGCGCACGCGCGAACGCATCGTGATGATGTCGGGCGTGACTTCCTCGATGGCGATGATGGGCGCGGAGTCTAGCAATTCCTGCGCGGCATCGACGGCATCGCGCGACAGGGTCGCGGCGGTGGCGGGGCGGGTGATCATGCCCAGCAGTCGGGCGTGGTCCAGGGCGGTAATGAGTTTGTCTTGCGGCACGGCGTTCATGTCGGTTCTTCTTGGACGAAAGGCCCCGCTAGGCGTAGGCCTTTCGGCGTGCGCGGGCGAGGCAATGGAGGAGATGACAGCGCTTTGGGAAGAGAATGTTCAAGCGGTGCCGCGACGAAGCGTACGGTGTGGATCGTGCCCGGGCAGCGCGCCGACGTTGCGGCTTACTGCGGCTAGCCCACCCTAAAGCAGGCTTCGGACCCCGGACAGAGATGATTACCGGGCTGATTCGAGCGTCGAAGCGGTGCAGTTTTTGCGCGTTTGGCGCCCAATCTGCTGTCGGCAATAGGCGAGTATATAGGCCATTGCCACATGCGTGTGTCGGAATATTCTGAAAAGGGGCGATTTGCGCCGCCCCTTCCCGGGTACACGCGGTAAATCAGCCCTTGATAAAGGCCAGCAGGTCCGGATTGATGATGTCGGCGTGGGTCGTCAACATGCCGTGCGGCAAGCCTTGATACACCTTCAACGTGCCGTTATTCAGCAGCTTGACCGACAGGCGCGAGGCGTCGTCGATGGGCACGATCTGGTCGTCGTCGCCGTGCATGACCAGCGTGGGCACGGTGATGGCCTTCAGGTCTTCGGTCTGGTCGGTCTCGGAAAACGCCTTGATGCCTTCGTAATGGGCACGCGCGCCGCCGATCATGCCTTGGCGCCACCAGTTGTTGATGACGCCCTGCGACACCTTGGCGCCCGAACGGTTAAAGCCATAGAACGGGCCCGAGGCCACGTCTACGTAGAATTGGGCGCGGTTGGCGGCAAGCGCTTCGCGGAAGCCGTCGAACACTTCCATCGGCAGGCCGCCCGGGTTGGATTCGGTCTTGAGCATCAGCGGAGGCACGGCGCTGACCAGCACGGCCTTGGCGACGCGGCCTTGCGGCTGGCCGAATTTGGCGACATAGCGCGCCACTTCGCCACCGCCCGTCGAATGGCCAATGTGCACCGTATTGCGCAGGTCCAGGTGTTCGACCACGGCGGACGCGTCGGCGGCGTAGTGGTCCATATCATGGCCGTCGCTGACCTGGCTTGAGCGTCCGTGGCCACGGCGGTCGTGCGCAATGACGCGAAACCCCTTGTTCACGAAGTACAGCATCTGCGCGTCCCAGTCGTCGCTGGACAAGGGCCAGCCATGGTGGAACATGATGGGCTGGGCGGTCTTGGGACCCCAGTCCTTGAAGAAAATCTGCACGCCGTCGGGGGTGGTGATGGTGCTCATGGGCTTGTACTCCGGGTAGGTGCCACGGGAAGGGCGGGCGGCGGTGCAGGCTTGGGAACAAGCCGGCCCCGGCGCCGCGAAACCCTGAGCGTAGCGCTGCCCACCTTGCAGCGCTTGAAGATTATGAACCGGCTTTGAACGAAATCATCTTGCACTGGGGGGGGCCGGCAGTACTAGGCATTCTGGCCCCCGCCCCCGGCCCGGCCCCCGCCTTCTTGCAGCGCCCGATAGTGTTCCACCACCCCTTGCAGGGCATATTCGGCGCTGGCCTTGCGTATGCTGTTGCGGTCGCCCGAGAAACGCTTGGTGGCGGTGAACACCACGGGGTGGGCGTCGGCATTGCCCATCTTGAAGACCCAGGCGTAGCACTGCGTGCCGCTGGGAATTTCGTCGTCGGTGGCGTCGGTGACGCCGGTATTGGACACCGCCACGTTCGCGGGGCTTTTGCGCGCCGCGCCCAGCGCCATGTCGCGCGCGACGGCTTCGCTGGTCAGATTGTGCGAGCGCAGCGTGGCCTGCGGCACCCCCAGGCAACGCTGCTTGGCCTCAACGGAATACACGACGAAGGCACAGTCCAGCAATTGGCCGGCGCCGGGAATGTCGGCCAGGGTGGCGGCAATCAGCCCCGCCGTGCAGGACTCGGCGGTCACCAGCGTCAGGTCGTTTTCCTGCATGAATGTCGCGACTCGTTCGATAGCGTTCATCGTTGCGCTCCGGTAAGGGGGCCGCCTTGTCATGGCCATTGCCCCAGGCGAGTGCCCCCCAAGCAAACCGCGTTCCCGGCGGCGTTGCGGGCATGGCAGTTGCTCCGGCATGGCGTTATCCCGACATTCCGTCATCCCATCAATGGGGGCCGTTGCCCCACCAACGCCAGGAGCCTGCCATGAACATCCCGTCGACGTTGCAGCAAAAGCCGACCTCGCCGCAGCCCAACCAGGGCCAGCCCGACCAATCCCCGGCCGAGAATCCGGACCGCCGCGCGCCGGGCCAGGAACGGGACAAGGACGGGCGCTGGCCGCCCGATGCCCTGCCCAATCCGATGCCGGGCCTGGACCCGCAGCAGACCCCCGGTATCGACCGCTTGGGTGACGCCAATATCGCCGACCAGCAATGGCTGCGCAGCACGCGCGGCCTGTAATGGCCGGGATGCCGGGCGTTTCCGCCCGGCCCGGCCGCTAAGCCGCTACGCCGCTAAGCCGCTACGCCGCTAAGCCGCTAAGCCGCTAAGCCGCTAAGCCGCTAAGCCGCTAAGCCGCTAAGCCGCTAAGCTGCTAGGCCGGTAGCGGCGCGGGCGGCGCACTCGCCCCCGGGTTGCGTCCCCCCGCCGACCCACCGCCCTTGCCGGGCGAGGATCCCGCCGCATTTCCCGCCACATTCCCGGCCGTATTCCCTGCCGCGTCTTCCGCCGCCGGCGCCGCATCCGCCGCATCCCGCGGCATATGCAGAATCTGTTCCGGCAACGCCAGCGCGATGCCCGCCGCCTGCAACTGCCGCATGATCCCCAGGTTGATCGCCTGCTGGATGTCCATGTAGTGGTTGTAATCCGCCGTCAGCACGTAATAGACCGCCTCGAACTCCAGCGCGCCCTCGCCAAATCGGGCCAGATGCGCGCGGTCAAAGCGCGTGTCGCTCTGGCCCTCGATCTGCGAACGAATGATGCCCGGCACGGCGGCCACTTTCTCCACGTCGGTTTTGTACGTAATGCGCACTGAAAACACGATGCGCCGTTGTTGCATCCGTTTGTAGTTTTGGATGGTCTGTTTGAGCAGCTCGGTATTCGAGCAGACGATCTGCTCGCCGCCCAGGCTGCGAATGCGCGTGGTTTTCAGCCCCACGTGCTCGATGCTGCCGGCCACCTGCCCGAACACAATGAAGTCGCCGGCTTCAAAGGGCTTGTCCAACCCGATGGAGATCGACGCGAACAGGTCGCTCAAGATGGTCTGCACCGCCAAGGCCACGGCCACGCCGCCGATCCCCAGGCTGGCGACCAGCGCGGTGATGTTCACGCCCAGGTTGTCCAGCATGGCCAGCAGCGCGATCACCCACACCAGCGCACGCAGCAGAAAACTCAGCAAGGTTGCGGTCACGGTGCCACGATTGTGCAGCGCGTGGCTCAAGCCCACGTCCACCGCGCGGTCCAGCCATAGCGCCAGTTGCAGCGCGATCAGCACAAACCACAAATGTTGTGCACCGCCTTCGCTCCAGGGGAACGGCGCGCCCGCCACGTCGATGCCGATCAGCAAGGCGAAGATGGCCAGCAGGATCCAGCTGGTGCGCTGCATGACGCGGATCGCGCCCGCCGCCATGCCGTGCCCGGGCTGCGCCGCGCGCCGCTCCAGCCGCGTGCGCACGAGGCGGAACGCAAAGATCAATATCAAATACAGGGTGGCCGCGACCGCCGCCGCGATCAGCCACAGGGCGATGGGATGGTCCGCGAGCGCGCGCGTTCCGGAAATCCATTGACTCAACATACCGCCTCCGCAAGGTTGGACTCGCGGTGGGCAGCAAATGTTGTGCCGCCGTGCGGCGGCGTCAGGCTACTGGCCGAACCGGGACAGCAGCATCGATATCAATCTGGCCTGGTTGAAGGGCTTTTCGCAACGGGGGAATTCGCGATAGCACGCTTCCAGGGCCTCGACGCCAAACCCCGTCAGCAGCACCACATGCACGCCCTGCGCCGTCAACGCATCGATCAGCGGATAAGACAGCGTGCCGTGCAAATTGATGTCCACCACCGCGCAATTGAATTGCCCGGCGTGTGTGTCGGCAAAGCGCGTCGCCTCGTCCAGCCATCCGATCATGCCGACGATCTCGGCGCCCACTTCGCGCAGCGCTTCCGCCAGCGTTTCCGCAATGACGTATTCGTCTTCAACGATCAGCAACTTGCAAGCCGACAGTGGGAGAGTTTCAGTCACGGTGATCCTTTTACTTGGCCGCGATCTTAAAGTCGGTCGACGGTCGTAATGGAACTTCGATACGGCAGCGCAGGCCATCTTCCCTGAAATCCAGCGACGTGCGCGCTTGCAGGGTGAACGTCAGTGCCTGTTCGATAAGCTCGCGCCCATAGCCCTTGCGGCGCGTATCAGGCGGCGTGGGCAGGCCGGACTCGTGCCATTCCACAACCAGCGTCTGCCCGTCGCCCTGTGGCCGCGTGTGCCATTGCACCTGCAACTGCCCACTGGCGTATTTCAAGGCGCCATGCTTGAGCGCGTTGGTGCCCAGTTCGTGCAGCGCCAATGCCAGTGACTGGCTGCATTCCGCGCTGACGAACGTGGGCTCGCCTTGCACCGACACGTGCTGCCCGTGCCCCACGGCGTCCAGCTCGCGGCGCACGATCTCGCCAAAATCCACGGCCTCGTGCGACGCATCGCTTAGCAGGCCCTGCACCCGGCTCAGCGCCGACAGCCGGCTGTCCAGCCGGTCATAGGGCTCGCCACGCCCCAGGGTGCGATACGCAATGCTCTGCACCAGCGCCAGCAGGTTGCGGGTGCGGTGTTGCAGCTCGGCAATCAGGATGCGATGCCGCTTTTCGGCCTGCGTGATCTGCGTGATGTCGATGAAGGTGACGACCACGCCGTCCACGCGGTTGTTGGCATCGCGGTAAGGCGCCAGCCGCAGCAGGTAGTGCTTGGCGTCGCCATCGCCTTCAATGCGGCGCTCGATCACTTCCTGGGATCGAAATACCTGCTGGATGTCTTGCGCGAACGAGGGCAACGGGACGCGGCTGGCCAGGTCGGTAATGGGCCGACCCCGGTCGCTGGGCAAGATGCGGAACACGTCTGACACGGGCGGCGTGAAGCTGCGGATCACCAGGTTGCCGTCCAGGAACAGCGTGGCGAACGCGGTGCTGGCAAACAGGTTGTGCAGGTCGCTGTTGCTGCGGTCCAGCTCGTCGACCTTGCCTTGCAGTTCGGCATTCACGGTGTGCAGCTCTTCGTTGAGCGACACCAGTTCTTCCTTGGAGGCTTCCAGTTCTTCGTTGGACGATTGCAGCTCTTCGTTGACCGAGACCAGCTCTTCGTTGGATGACTTCAATTCTTCCAGCGCGGTTTCGTATTCCTCGATGGTCGATTGCAGGCGGTCGCGCGTTTCGCGCAGCTCGCTTTCAATCTGTTCGGCCGCGCCGATGTGCGCGGCGTGCAGATAGGCGTCGGCCTCTTCGCGGCTGACGGGCGGGCCGTCGTCGGCGAACAGCACCAGGTACAGCGGTTCGCCTTCGCGGTTCTCCAGCAACGGGTCCACCGTCAGGCGCAGCAGCTGCACGCGGCCGTCGTCGCCTTCGATGGCCACGTTATGCCGCGTGGCCGTCACGCCGGTGGACATGGCGTCGTTGAGCAGCGCGCGCAGGTCCAGGCGCAGGTCCTTGCGCGCCAGCGCCAGGATCTGGCGCGTCGGCACGCCCGCCGCCGCCTCCAGGTACTTGCCCGTGCGGCCCGAGTAATACACCACGTCGCCATCTTTGTTGACCAGTACGTGCGGTGGCGCATGCTGGTTCAGCACCTGCGAATCGATGGATTGGCGCAGCCCCGTGGCACTGGCCGGCAGGCGCCGATGCAGAAGGTCCTGCGACGACGGCATCCCCGCCGATGGCAGGTTGAAATGCGGGCGCGGGCGTACGGCGATGTCGCTGCGCCGCTGGAAAATCCGATGCTTTTTGTCCACGGGGCCGAACATATCGGAGAACTGCGTCGTGTTTTCCGACATGCCCAGGAACAGATAGCCGCCGCTGCGCAGCGCGTAATGGAACGTCGGGAACACCTGCTTCTGAATGGTGCCGCCGAAATAGATCAACAGATTGCGGCACGACACCAGGTCGATGCGCGAAAAGGGCGGGTCGCGCAAAACGCTGTGCGGCGAAAAAATGCACAGTTCGCGGATCTGCTTGCTGACCAGATAACTTTCGCCATCGGCAATGAAGAACCGCTCGCGGCGTTCCGGGCTGACGCTGTCCAGCAGCGTGCCCGGATAGCGGGCCGTGCGCGCAATATTCAGCGCCCGCTCGTCGATGTCGGTGGCGAACAGCTGCACGCGCGGAGGCGTATCCATCTTGTCCATGTGCTCGCGCAGCAGGATGGCAAGCGAATAGACTTCTTCGCCGGTGGCACAGCCAGGCACCCACACCCTGACGGTATCGCCAACGCTGCGCCCTTCCAGCAGCTGCGGCACCACCAGCTTGGCCAGCGCCTCGAACGCTTCGGGGTCGCGGAAGAAGTCGGTCACGCTGATCAACAGGTCACGAAACAGCGCGCCGGCTTCCTGGGGCGTTTGCCGCAGGTACGCCAGGTAGGCCTCCAGCGAGTCCGACTGGTTCACCTTCATGCGGCGATGCACGCGACGCATGAAGGTCTTGCTTTTGTAACCGCTGAAATCATGGCCCGTGCGGGTCAGCAAAATCGCATAGATGTCCGACTTGATCCTTTCCATTTCGGGGGGCATGGCTTCGTCTTCGTCGGCGCTTAACAGGCCGATCGGGGAGGTCGGCGCGGCGTCAAGCATGTGCAGGCGCGTGCCCATTTCGACTGCGGGCAGCGCAAAGTCGATGATGCCGGCGCCGATGGCGCTGTCGGGCATTTCGGCATAGGCCGGCCCGTTGCCATTCGGGGCCTGGGCCATGGTGATGCCGCCATATTCCTTGATGGTCTTCAAGCCCAGGGTGCCGTCGGAACCGCTGCCGGACAGCACAATGCCCACCGCGCGCTGGCCATAATCGCGTGCCAGCGACATGAAGAACTGATCGATGGGGCGCCGCCCGGCGCGCTGGCCGGACGTGGCGGCAAGCTTGATGCGGCCCTGGCTGATCGAGATGTCGGCGTCCGCCCCCAGCACATAGATCTGGTTCATCTCGATCGCCATGTCGTTTTTCGCGGTGTTGACCGGCAACGACGTGTGGCGGCCGATGACCTCCGGCAGATGGCTTTCGCGGCCCGGGCCCAGATGCGTCACCACGATGAACGACATGTCGGGCTCTTTGGGAATGCCCGCAAAGAAACCTTCCAGGGCCTCCACGCCGCCGGCGGAAGCACCGATACCCACAACAAAAGCGGCACTGGAAAGGGTCATGTCGTTCCAAAAATGGGAAAAGCAGGATGATATTCGACGACGTTAGCACGGGGAATCACTGGGTGCCCGGTCGGAAAAATCTACATACCTATGCGGGACGCACCCTGAAAAAACCGTGCGGTAACGGTGCTATGCGACGGCGGTTTCAGGAATGCAGCTTGCTGGAAGACAAGCGCCACTTTTCAAAAGGAATTCGCGATGAAATCCAAAGACAACAAGCCCAACCCCACCGCCGACGACACCCCGCGCGAAGCGCAGGCCAGCCACCGCGACACGCAGAACCGCACCAAGAAAGAAGGCCATGTCACGCAGATCGGCACCGGCCAGGATCAGCAGAGCCAGCGCAATCGCGGCGCCGGTTCGCGTAGCAAGCCTTAAAGGAGAACACGCCATGACACATCCTGGGCATAGCTTGCATGGGGCTCGCCGCTCAGTGCTTGCCCTTGCTTTGGCGGCGGGCCTGGCCTGGGCGCCGTTGACCTTCGCGCAATCGGCCGGTGGCCCGGCGGGGCCGGCGGGGCAGGGCGGCCCGCCGCCTGCCGGCACGCCGGCGCCCCAGGGGCCCGCGCCGGACAGCGGCGCACCGGCACCATCCAAAGGCGATCCGTCGCGCCCGCCGCCCACCGTGCCGCAGGCCGCGCCGGGCACCACGCCGTCGCAGCCGGTGCAGGGGCAGGGCACGGTCAAGGGCTCATCGGCCAACCCGGCGCCCGACGGGCAGATTCCCGGCGGCAAGGCGGGCTCGGGCGGACACAAGACCAACATGTTCGGCCGCTGAAAAAGGCCGGTCGCCATGTAAAGCAAAGGGGGCGCATCATGCAAAACCGAGACATCGTGGTGGTGGCGGTCTCCACGGGCGGTCTGGCCGCGCTGGAGGTCTTGTTGGGCGATCTGGACCCAGGCCTGCGCGCATCGGTGTTCGTGGCGATGCATGTGGACGGCTACCGCAGCGTCCTGCCCAGCCTGCTGCAAAACCGTACGCGCTGGCAGGTGCAACATGCCGAGGATGGCCAGCCCTTCGCGCCCGGCGTCGTCTATATCGCGCCGCCCGACCGGCACATGATTTTGCAGCATGACGCCACAGTATTGACGCGTGGCCCGAAGGAAAACTTCACGCGGCCGGCGGCGGACCCGTTGTTTCGTTCAGCCGCCGTGCATTACGGGCCGCGCGTCGTGGGCATCGTCCTGACCGGGCGCCTGGACGATGGCTCGGCCGGGCTGAAATCGGTGCACGCGTGTGGCGGTTTTGCCATCGTGCAGGACCCGCAGGACAGCGTGGCGCAGGATATGCCTGCCAACGCGATCGCGGCCGTGCCCACGGCGCAGGTGCTGCCGCTTCAACAAATTGGAAATGCGATGGCTAAAGCGATCAACACAACAGTGGCGCCTCGCGCGGCGGGTGGCGGGCCGTCCGAAACGCTGCGCACCGAGTCGCGCATGACGGAAACGGGCCAGTCCTCGGCGGCCGTGCTCGAACGCATCGGGCGGCAGGCGGGGCTGACCTGCCCGGAATGTGGTGGCGCAATCTGGCGCGTGGACACGGGCGTGCCCGTCCGGTATCGGTGCCACACCGGCCACGCATTCTCCTCCGCCTCGCTGAACGCCGCGCAGGCGGAGCAGGTTGACGATGCCATCTGGTCCGCCGCCCGCCTGCTGCGCGAGCGTATTTTGCTGGCCAGTGAAGAAATCGCTACGGGCGGGGCAACGGCCGACGCCACGGGCCGGTTGCGGGCGTCGGTGGCGCAATGGGAAGCGGCCTACCAGCAACTACGCAGCCTGGCCGCGACCACCGACGGCCCCTTGGCGAAGACCGACATCGCTTGACCGGCGCGCCGAGCGCGGCAGGAATGCGATTTGCGGCCCTTGCGGTCCCACCCCGGGATAACTATGCAAGGAGATCAGCGATGACCGCCGTGAACAAAGAAATGGAAGCCTGCATCGACAACTGCCTGGCCTGCTATCGGCACTGCCTGCAAACCGCGTCCAACCACTGCCTGGAGGCGGGCGGCGAACATGTCGAACCGGAACACTTCCGCCTGATGATGGCCTGCGCAGAAATCTGCCGTACGGCCGCGCACACGATGCTGATTGGCATCGAACAACACGATCGCGTTTGCGGCGCGTGCGCCGAAATATGCGCCGCTTGCGCGGACAGCTGCGAAGGCGTCGGTGGCATGGACGACTGCGTTGCAGCCTGCCGGCGCTGCGCCGACAGCTGCAAAAAGATGGCGGCCTGAACGGATGGCGCCCTGCACGCGCGGGCGCGACTGGCCGGCTACGCCAGCCGCTGCGACGCCAGCCAAAGCGTCACCAGGAGCGAGCCGGCCACCATCCAGAACACGATGGCCAACAAAATACCTAGCGACAGCCGGAAGCCGGTTGCGGGACCGGCAAGCGGCAAACGAGTCGCGGGCGTGATCGGAAGCGAGGTCGCGGCGCCGGCCAGCGGCAGCGGGGCGGCTTGCGGCACGGAGGGCAAGGTGGGGGAGGCCATGGTCGATCCTGTAATCCAAGGACGTGTGTGGAAGGGTCCCGCCCACGCCGTGCGGGTCTGCAAAGGAATGCGGCGCAGGCCGCGGTCCTATACAGCAAGTGCCGTGCCCAAAGAAGAGCGCCTTCCCCGGGAGCGCCTTCCCCGGGAGCACCTTCCCGGGAGCACCTTCCCCGGGAGCACCTTCCCGGGAGCACCTTCCCCGGGAGCACCTTCCCGGGAGCACCTTCCCCAGGAGCCCGCCCCGGGCAGTGCCGTTCCGGGCAGCGCCCGTCGGGGCAGCGCCCGTCGGGGCAGCGCCGTCCCGGCAGCACCGTCACGGGTAGCGCCTATCAGGCCCGCCCGTCGCGCGGCGCAATCCACGCCGAGCAGCCGCCCGGTGCGCTGGCGCCGCTGACGTAAAGCGCGCCCGCGCCAAACAGGGAAAACAACGTCGCGCTGGGCGCATCCGCCAATACCCACACGCCGCCCGACGCGTCCGCCCACACCACGCGGGCGTCCGTGCCGTCCAGCGCGGCCAGCAAGCCCGCCGCGCTGGCGCCCGGCCGCAACACCACCACCGACGTGTCCTGGGCCGGCGCCGACACCGGATACAGGTTCAGGGCCGCCGCCGTGGTGATGACCACGGCCAGCAACGCGGACACGGCGGCGCCGCCCGCGCCGCCCGCGCCCCCCGCGCCCGCTCCTTGCCGCCGCAGCACCCACCCCGCCAGAAGCGGCACGATCCCAAACAGGACCAGCCACGCCAGCTCCCAGGGCAAGGGGTCGGCCACATCCATGCGTAGCCGATGCAGGCCCACCACCCAATGCGACAACACGGCATCGATCACATGCCATGCCCCAAAGCCGATCAGGAATTCGGCCAGCAAACGCTTGCGCGGCGGCATGCCGGCACCGCGCGAGCGGTACAGACTCCACAAGCCTGCCCCGGCCACCACATACATCAGCGCGTGGAAAACGCCATCGGCCACGACTTGCACGCGCAAATCAGCCAGGGATGCCGCGTTCAGACCGGAAAGAAGGTGGTGCCATTGCAATATCTGATGCAGCAGGATGCCGTCGAAAAAGCCCCCCATGCCGAAGCCCAATAAAAAACCCGCCCACGGATGGCGGCGGGGCAGGGTGGCGGCCGGGCCGGCCCGCAGCGGCGCGTTCATTGCGAGACCGGGCCAGAACGTTTGGGCAACACCGCCGGTGTGTCGTCCGCCGGCTTGAAGGTATCGCCTTCGGTGTCGCGCTCGGGGTTGGGGTTGCCATCCATGGGTTTGACGCCGCCCGCGCGGGTGGCCGGCTGCCGGCCTTTCTCGCTATGGTCATCGGCGTGCTTGATGCCGTCCTGAACACGGTTGGCGATATCCACCTGGTCCTCGGTGGACGGCTCCACCGCGCCGCTGCCAGCGGTGGGCGGGTTGGTGGCTTTCTCTGCTTGCGTGGGCTTCATGGGGGGCTCCTGGAATTCAGGTTCAACAATGGACACCGCGTAGTCCGGATATTCGGTGCGGGCGGCTTCTACGGCGGCTTCGCAGCTGGGATAGGCGCGGGCGTCCTGCTGCACGCCCAGCATGGCTATGCCGCGAAAGCTCCATTTGCCGTCCGGGCGTTGAAAGGCTTCAACGATCATCTTCCGACTCCTCGCGCGGCGGCGCGGGGCGCGTGTCGTTCGAGCCGGGCAAGGTGCCGGTGCGCGCCTCGGTTTCTTCCTGGGCCTCGGCGCGGTCAAAGCCCGTGCCCTCGTGGCTGCGCGCGGCGGGCGGATGGTCAATGTCTGGAATGTCACGCGATGCCTGAGGTTTGGACGACGGCCGCAACGCGCCAGCGTTGACGTCGGGCTGGCCGGGGATGGTCTTGCGGGAACCGTCTGTTGGGGATTGGGGCATGGGAGCTCTCCTGGCGGGGTTCAACGAGTCCGGCAGGCGAGCAATTGGCGTGCCCGCGACGCCGCCGCAAGTCCCTTCAAAAGCCTGACGGCGAACAGGCGGCAAGACAGCCGGCCCGCCTGCGCAAGACCGCGTGATCCGGCCCCGCAATCGGCAAGTTTTCGGCACGCCAATTGCGGCATCCGTCGCGCCCTTCCCTTGCCCCTTATTTCTCCCTTGGAGTATCCCCATGAGCAGCACTGTCGACTCTCGATCCGGCCACCAGCCGGCAGCCGAACGCACCTACCTTGAAGATGCCTTGTCGGGCAGCTCATGGCTGGCACGCGATACTCCCGCCATCGTTTGCTTTTCGCACTTGCGTTGGAACTTCGTGTTCCAGCGCCCCCAACATCTGATGACCCGGTTTGCGCGCTCGCACACCGTCTATTACGTTGAAGAGCCAGTTTGGGTGTACAGCGCGCGGCATGGCTGGCTGGAGGAGAACCAGTGCGACGGCGTCACCGTGCTGACCCCGCACCTGGCGCGCGATAACTGGGTGGAAAGCCACCGCCGACTGTTGCAGGAAAAGCTCTGGGCCGACGGCGTGACGCGGCCGGTGCTCTGGTACTACACGCCCATGAGCCTGCCGTTCTCGGATCAGGTCGAAGCCAGCCTCGTCGTGTACGACTGCATGGACGAGCTGTCCGCATTTCGTGGCGCGCCGCCGGAATTGGTCGACATGGAAAAGCGCCTGCTGGCGCGCGCCGACGTGGTGTTTTGCGGCGGCCACAGCCTGTATGAATCCAAGAGCCGCCTGCATCCCAATGTGCACGCGTTTCCCAGCAGCGTGGACTGCGCGCACTTTGGGCAGGCGCGCGCCGTCACGCAAATTCCGGCCGACTTGCAAGAAATACCCGGTCCGCGCCTGGGCTTCTACGGTGTGCTGGACGAACGCTTCGACACGCGTCTGGTCGCCGAGGTGGCGGCCTTGGCGCCCGACTGGCATTTTGTGTTCATTGGCCCGGTGGTCAAGATAGACCCCGCTGAATTGCCGCAGGCCGCCAACATCCATTACCTGGGACCGCGTTCGTATGACCAGTTGCCTGCTTATCTGGCGGGCTGGGACGTTGCGTTGATGCCGTTCGCGCTGAACGAATCCACGCGCTTCATCAGCCCGACCAAGACGCCTGAATATCTGGCGGCGGGGCGGCCCGTGGTGTCCACGCCCATCAACGACGTGGTGCGCACTTATGGCGGTTCTGAAGTGGTGTTCATCGCGCGGGACGCGTCCGCCTTCGTGGACGCCGCCGCGGCCGCGTTGCAGGCCGCCAAGACCCCCGACCTCCTGCTTGCCAAGGCTGACCATGCGCTGCGCGGGATGTCGTGGGACGCCAGCTGGGACGGCATGTGCCGCGTGATGAACCGCGCCTACACCAGCAGCGCAACGCGTCGCGCGGCGGCGCACGAGCCCGCGCGCGCCGTCAAGTCGGCCGGCACCGTGCGGCACTACGACTACATGATCGTGGGCGCGGGCTTTGCCGGCAGCGTGCTTGCCGAACGGCTGGCGCGCGGCAGCGGCAAGCGCGTGATGGTGGTGGACAAGCGCCCGCACGTGGGCGGCAACGCGTATGACTACTTCAACGATGCCGGCCTGCTGCTGCACCGTTATGGTCCGCACATCTTCCACACCAATTCCGCCAAGGTGCTGGAATACCTGTCGCGCTTCACGGCGTGGCGCAGCTATGAACACCGCGTGCTGGCGGAAACGCCCAAGGGGCTGGTCCCCATGCCGATCAACCTGACCACCTTGGAAAAGCTGTACGGCAAGCGCTTTTCGGCCGAAGAGGCCGAGCGCTTCCTGAAGTCGGTGGCCGAACCCATCGCCAACGTGGCCACGTCGGAAGATTTCGTGGTGTCGCAAGTTGGCCGTGAACTGTACGAGACCTTCTTTCGCGGCTACACGCGCAAGCAGTGGGGGCTGGACCCGTCACAGCTGGACCGTTCCGTGGCCGCCCGCGTACCCACGCGCCTGTCCACCGACGACCGCTACTTCACCGACCGCCATCAATGCATGCCGCTGCACGGCTACACACGCATGTTCGAACGCATGCTGGACCATCCGAACATATCGCTGGCCCTGGGGCTGGATTATCAAGAAGCCCGCGCTGCGTTCACCTTCGATGGCCTGATCTACACCGGCCCCATCGATGAATACTTCGGCTACCGCTTCGGTGCGCTACCGTATCGATCCTTGAAGTTCCGCCACGAAACGCTGGACGAAGAATGGCATCAACCGGTGGGTGTGGTGAATTACCCGTCCGAAGATGTGCCGTACACCCGCGTCACGGAATACAAGCACCTGACCGGCCAGCAGCATGCGCGCACGGCCATCACTTACGAATATCCGTCGGCGCAGGGCGACCCTTACTACCCGATCCCGCGACCCGAAAACGCCGCGCTGTTCCAGCGTTACCAGGCGCTTGCGGATGCCACCCCCGGTGTGCATTTCGTGGGGCGCTTGGCCACGTATCGCTACTACAACATGGACCAGGTGGTCGCGCAGGCCTTGGCCACGTACGAGGCCATCGCCGCGAAGAACGCCGAGGTGCACACCGCGCTTGTCGCCTGAGCGGGGGCGCCCGATGCATTTTCAAAGTGCTTTCCTGGCGGGTTTCGAATGTTCATGCCACCGCTTTCCCGACGGACGCCAGCTGGATCTGCTGGCCTCCACCGGCCACGCCCAATGGGCCGAGTCGGACTATGCCCACGCCGTGTCGCTGGGGCTGCGCACCGCGCGCGACGGCGTGCGCTGGCACCTGGTCAACCCGGCGCCCTATGCCTACGACTGGTCCAGCGTGCTGCCCATGTTGCGGGCGGCGCGCGCGACCGGCATGCAGGTCATCTGGGATTTATGCCACTTTGGCTGGCCCCAGTGGATCGACATCTGGTCCAGCCGCTTTCCCGAGGCGTTTGCGCGCTATGCCGCCGCCGTCGCGCGCCTGATCGCACAAGAGTCGGAGCTGCCGACCTGGTTTTGCCCGATCAACGAGATTTCGTACTGGAGCTGGGCAGGCGGCGACATGGCGCACTTCAGCCCATGCGGCACCGGGCGGGGAGGCGAGCTTAAGCGGCAGCTGGTGCGGGCCTTTGTGCAGGCGGCCGACGCCATTCGCGAGATCGATCCCGGCGCGCGTTTTTTGGCCGCCGAGCCGATGATTGCGGTGCATCCGTGGCAACCCGGTGACGACGGCCCGGCCGCCGCCGCCAACGCCTCGCAGTTCGAAGCGGTGGACATGATCACCGGCCGCACGCAGCCGGAATTGGGCGGTGACGAGCGCTACCTGGATATCGTGGGCGTCAATTACTACCCGCACAACCAGTGGCTGCATTGCGGCCCGCAGTTGCGCCATGACGACCCGCGCTACCGGCCGCTGGGGGAGTTGCTGGCAGAGCAGGCGCAGCGCCATGGCCGTCCGATCCTGATCGCAGAGACGGGCGCGGAAGGCGCGGCGCGCGCGCCGTGGCTGCGCTACGTGGCGGACCAGGCGCTGCTCGCGCGCGGCGCGGGAGTGGATGTGGCGGGCATCTGCCTGTACCCGGTCACGGACTACCCCGGGTGGGAAGACAACCGCTACTGTTCGACCGGCTTGCTCAGCGCGCCGTCGTACACAGGCCAACGCGCGGTGTACGCGCCGTTGGAAGTCGAGCTGCGTAAACAGGCAGCGCGCTTTGGTGATGGCCCGGTCGGCTTGCTGGACGCGCCGCGCGCCGTTGCACTAGGGGGTTGAACCATGTCGTCGGATCAACAAGCATTGCCCACCCGACCGTTGGCGTTTATCTGGCGCTACGTTGCCCAGCGACGGCTGGCGTTCGGGTTGCTGGCCTTCGTGGTGGTGTTGGCCGGCACGTGCTCGGTCGCCGTGCAGTACGCCATGAAGCTGATCGTGGACGCCATGGCCGGCGGGCAGGCGTCGGCCGGTGATGTGTGGTGGCCGCTGGGCGTGTTCCTGGCGCTGATCGCCGTCGAAGCGGCGTTGTGGCGCAGTGGCGGCTGGCTGGGCTGCCGCAACATCGTGGCGGCCTGCGCGGCCTTGCGGGTGGAACTGTTCGAACACCTGAGCCACCACTCCACGCGCTACTTCCGCCAGCACCATTCCGGCGCGCTGGCCAACCGCATCACCGCCACCGCCACGGCGGCGGGCGCGATCTATGGCGCGGCGGTGTGGAGCATCATTCCGCCCTGCGTGGACTTCATCGGCGCCATTGTGGTGTTGTCGACGGTGGACTGGCGCATGGCTACCGCCTTGCTGTGCTTCGTGATCGTGTTGGGCGCGGTCATCATCGCCTTTGGCGCCCGGGGGCGCGGCCTGCACCAGCACTATGGCGAACAGGCGGCCCACGTCGGCGGCGAAATCGTCGACGCCATTTCGAACATCTGGGCGGTGCAGGCGTTTTCGGCCCAGGCGCGTGAGCGCGCGCGGCTGGAGCGGGCGCTGGGCGAAGAAGCCCGCGCGCAACGCCGCAGCTGGATGTACGTGGAAAAAGCCCGCGTGATCCATGATGCCTGCCTGTGGCTGGCGGCCAGCGCCATGCTGTTCTGGGTGCTGCATTCCTGGCAACGCGGCAACGCCACGCCGGGCGATGTGGTGGTGGTCAGCGCGCTGACCTTTCGCATCCTGCATGGGTCGCGCGACCTGGCGCTGGCGTTGGTCGGCACCGCGCAGCAGTTTGGCGTCATCGGCGAAATGCTGCGCGTGGTGGCGCGTCCGCCCGCCGTGCCCGACCTGCCCGGGGCGCGACCGCTGCGCCCGGAATCCGCATCTATCGTGTTCGACAACGTGCACTACACCTACCCAGGCGGCAATCGCGCGGTGCGGGGCGTGTCCTTGACGATACCGGCAGGGCAGAAGGTCGGCTTGGTGGGCGCCTCCGGCGCGGGCAAGTCCACGCTGCTGTCCTTGCTGCAACGGGCCGACGAACCGGACGGCGGCAGCATCTTGATCGGCGGGCAACCCATACGCCACGCCACGCTGGAAAGCCTGAAGGACGCGATCTCGGTGGTGCCGCAAGACATCAGCCTGTTCCGCCGCAGCGTGATGGAGAACATCCGCTATGGCCGTCCGGATGCGTCCGAGGAAGACGTGCTGCTAGCGGCCGCGCAGGCGCATTGCGCCGAGTTCATCAGCAAGATGCCGCAGGGCTATGACACCGTGGTGGGCGAACGCGGCGCGATGTTGTCCGGCGGCGAACGCCAGCGCATCGGTATTGCGCGCGCATTTTTGAAAAATGCACCCATTCTCTTGCTCGACGAAGCCACCTCGGCGCTGGACAGCCATTCCGAAATGCTGATCCAGCGCGCGCTGGCGGAACTGATGCGCAGCCGCACGGTGGTGGCCGCCGCGCACCGTCTGTCTTCGTTGGCGCGCTACGACCGCATCGTGGTGCTGGAAAACGGCGCGGTCGTTGAAGACGGCACGCTGGATGAACTGCTGCGCGCGCGTGGGCCGTTCCGCGCGCTGTGGGACCTGCAAGCCAGCCGCAAGGGCGCGATGCCGCATGATGACGGGGCGGTGGAATCGCTGGACGATGCGCGCGCCGCGCGCGAAGGCCAGCTCAAGCAGGCGTAGGCAGTTTCGGCATGGCGGTTGCGAGGGTCGCGGCAGCCGGGCCATTAGGGGAACGGCGTCAAAGGAGATAAACCATGTTTGCTCACAACAAACGATTGCAGTACACCGTCCGCGTCTCGCAGACCAATCCCGGTCTGGCGAACCTGCTGCTGGAACAATTTGGCGGGCCGCAAGGAGAACTGGCGGCGGCGTGTAGATATTTCACACAGGCCATTGCCGAAGACGATCCCGGCCGCAAAGACATGCTGCTGGACATCGCCACCGAAGAACTGAGCCATCTGGAAGTGATCGGGACCATGGTGGCCATGCTGAACAAGGGCGCCAAGGGCGCGCTGGCCGAAGCCACGGAATCCGAGGCCGAGATCTACCGGCGCTTGAACGGGCCGGGCAACGATTCGCACGTGACGCAAGTGCTGTACGGCGGCGGGCCGGCGCTGACCAACTCGGGCGGCCAGCTGTGGAATGCGGGCTATATCGACACCATCGGCGATCCGTCCGCCGACCTGCGCTCGAATATCGCCGCCGAAGCCCGCGCCAAGATCATCTACGAACGCTTGATCAACGCCACGGACGACCCCGGCGTCAAGGAAGCCCTGGGCTTTTTGATGACGCGCGAAGTCGCGCACCAGCGGTCCTTTGAAAAGGCGCTGTATTCCATGGAGCCCAATTTCCCGCCCGGAAAACTGCCGGGCGATCCGCGCTTTGCCAACGTGTACTTCAACATGTCGCAGGGCGAAGGCGATATGCGCGGTTCGTGGAACAGCGACGAAAACTTCACCTACGTGACGGCCCGCGAAGATCAGCGCGCCATCGATGGCGACGGCATGGCCAGCGTTGGGCTGACGGAAGAAGAAACGCTGGCGCTGCAAGCCATGGTGGCACGCACCGCGTCGGACCCGTCGGCGGACCCGGCCACGGGCGCGGAGCTGGGTCAGGGGCCGGGCGCCGCCGATAAATTGACGTGATGCCACCGGCTCCCACGCAACCCGGATCGCGGGCACGATTTTTGCTCAATTCCGGCACCCCGTTCCGGGTTGTCATCACAGTGAGAGCCAAGCCATGCTTCCCATTCGAAAAGCGGTATTTCCCGTTGCCGGCCTGGGCACGCGTTTCCTTCCGGCCACCAAGGCCATGCCCAAGGAAATGCTCCCCATCGTTGACCGGCCCCTGATCCAATATGCCGTCGAGGAGGCCGTGGCGGCGGGCATTACCGAATTGATCTTCGTCACCGGCCGCAACAAGCGCGCCATTGAAGACCACTTTGACCGCATGCCTGAATTGGAACGCGACCTGGAGTTGAAAAACAAGGTGGCGTTGCTGGACAGCGTGCGCAACGTGATTCCCGATTCCGTCAAATGCGTCTACACGCGCCAGCCGGCCGCGCTGGGGCTGGGCCACGCCGTGATGTGCGCGGCGGCCATCGTGGGCGACGAGCCGTTCGCGGTGCTGCTGGCCGACGACATGATCGACGCCGACACGCCGGTGATCGGCGAGATGATGAAAGTGGCGCGCGAGTTCGAAGGCAGCGTGCTGGCGGTGCAACACGTGCCGCGCAGCCAGACCAATCAGTACGGCATCGTGTCGGGCAAGCCGGCCTCGCAAAGCGTCGTGCAGGTGTCCGGCATCGTGGAAAAGCCCAAGCCCGAGGACGCGCCCAGCGAGCTCGCGGTGGTGGGCCGCTACATTCTTGAGCCCCAGATCTTTGACGCGCTCAAGGCCACGCAGCCGGGCGTGGGCGGCGAAATTCAATTGACCGACGCCATCGCGTCGCTGTTGCAGGATCGCAAGGTGTACGGCTACGAGTACGACGGCGTGCGCTACGACTGCGGCAGCAAGGAAGGGTTCTACCGCGCCACGATGGAAATCGGGCGCAAGTACCACGGCATGGTGGGGTGATGGGCTGGGGCGGGGCTAAGAGGCTGCCCCGCAGCCCCTTGGCCCCGCGCGGGGCCTGGAAGCCCTAAGCCGCCGCCGAGGGGTACTCGTTGCCGTTTGGGGCGTCGTTGCCGCTGCCCCGGTCGTCCGTGCCGGGCGCCGGCGGCGCGGCGGCCGCCAAGCGCTTGTGCGCGGTCGCGTCGTATTGCTTCAGGATCGTCTCGCGCGCATCGTCGCGTACCGGCCGGCCTTCCAGGAAATCATCGATCTCGTCGTACGAGACGCCCAGCGCCACCTCGTCCGGCAGGCCCGGCCGCAGCGATTCCAGGTCGGCCGTGGGGGCCTTGGTGATGAGCTTGGCGGGTGCACCCAGCACCACGCCCAGCGCGCGCACACGCCGCTTGGTCAGACCGCGTAGCGGCAGCAGGTCGGCCGCGCCATCGCCGTGCTTGGTAAAAAAACCCATCAGCGCTTCCGCCGCCTGGTCGGTGCCGATGACCAGGCAGTCCAGCGCGCCGGCAATCGCGTATTGCGCCACCATGCGTTGACGCGCCTTGATGTTGCCAGCGACGAAGTCTTCCGCTGCCTTGTCGGTGAATACCAATCCCGCTGCTTCCAGCGCGTCACGCTGGGCGTTTACCGCCGGCTTGATATCGACCTGCATGACGTGGTCCGCGCGAATGAAGTCCAGCGCGCGCGCGGCATCCTCTTCGTCGTGCTGTTCGCCGTACGGCAAGCGCACCGCCACGAAGAACGCGCGGCGTCCCTTCAGGCGCAGCCGCTCGGTGGCCAACTGCGCCATTCTTCCCGCCACCGTCGAATCCACGCCGCCGCTGATGCCCAGCACATAGCCGGATTTTCCGGTGTCTGACAAATAATTTTCCAGGAATGCGATCCGGCTTTCGAGCTCGCGGGCCGAGTCGAAGCCTTGTTGGACGCCGAGTTCACACGCAATGGCCGCCTGGCGATCTTGCGAGTTGGTATTCCGAGCCATGATCAGGTCTCCCTCCACAGTTGCGAATGCGGCGGACCGGCGTCCGCCATGTGCACCTGAGGGGCGGTAGCAAGTACCGAACCCGGCCCCGGATAGTCAGGGGGAAGCGGCTGGCGTCAGTGCAGTACCGGCATGTCGCGCACGACGGCGGGCGGTTGGGAACGACCCAGCCAACTTTCCACTTCCGTCTTCCAGCCGGCTTCCCAGGCGGCGACCTTGGCGCGCCATTCGGAAATGGGCTCGCCGGTGTGGCCGGGCATTTGTTGCGCCCGCAGGTAGGGGCAATCGAACAGGCTCCACCCGTTCCGGGCGGCCTGTGCACCCTGATTTTGGATGTCTTTTTCCATCTCGGAACCTTGATGTTTGTGTGAGCGCCGAGTATGAGCGCAGACCCTGACAGCTGCAATAGTGTGGCAGCACTAGACGGCATAGCGTGGCGGGACCCCCGGGGTCCGGCTTGGGCACGCTACGTGCTGGACAACGCATGCCAGGCATCGCCGCCGTTCGGGCGGATCGGAGCTGAAATGAAAACGCCAAACCCTACTCAGCCGTCTTCGGACGAAGCTCAAGCACACGCTGCGCGCAAGTCCACTTCCGGCCGTGGGCCGTGGCGGCAGTTCGCAACCTTTATCGGAGCGCTTGTGGCGATCTTGCTCGTGGTATGGGCGGTAGCGATCTGGCTGCGATAGCGGCCGTTCCTTCTTTGAGGTGAGCCTTATGGAAGTCACCAATGAATGGCTGCTGCGATGGCAAACCGCGGGCGGCGGCTATAACCAGAAGCAGCTGGCGCTGCTGGGCGTGCCGTGGCCGCCCAAGCGGGGGTGGAAGCACGACGTGCTGGATACCGAAATTCCCGACGACGTGGCGCGGGCGTTTCAGGTGCTGGCGGGCCACCGGAGTTCCGGGCAAGGGCAGGCCGGCGCCTGAAGCGCGCCGCGTTCCCCCTTAGCCGCCGTCGCGCAGATGGCGCACGATGTCCAGCAGGTTGTCCAGCGACACCGGCTTGCTGATGTGCGCGGAATAGCCGGCTTGCAGCGCCTCGTTCATGTCTTCCTTCGAACCAAAGCCGGTTAGTGCGATGGCCGGCACCGCGCTGTCCGGATGCTTTTCGCGAATGGCGCGGATCAACTCATACCCGTCCATGTCAGCCATGCCGATATCGGACAGCAGCAGATCGAACGGCGCATTCGCGAATGCTTCCAGCGCCTCGCGGCCACTGCCCACCGCCGTGACGCAGGCCTCTTCCATTTCGAGCAGCTCGCGCATGATGTGAAGAATATCCTCGGAGTCATCCACGATCAGCACCTTCAACCCTTTGAGGGGACTCTCGCCGGGTAGCGGCAGCTGCACTTCCTGTTGCTGTGTGTTGGCCAGCGCCATGCGCACGGTGAAGCGCGCGCCACGCCCATTGCCATCCGAATGCGCCTGGATGGTGCCGCCGTGGGCCTCAACCAGTTCGCTGGCCACCGCCAGGCCGATACCCAGGCCGGGGCTGGCCAGATTGCGCTGGCGCAGATCCGCCTGGCTGAACATGTCGAACACCTTGCCCAGGAACTGGGCGTCGATGCCCTGGCCGTTATCGATGACATCCAGCCGCAAGCGTTCGTCTTCCACGTCCAGCTTCAGCGTGACGGTGCCGCCCGGCGGGGTGAACTTGATGCCGTTGTTCAGCAGGTTCCAGATGATCTGCTCCACGCGCAGCGGATCGGCATTCAGATGGATGGCGCGGTTGGGGTCGAACTCGCCGCGCAGCGTCAGGCCTGCCGTGCTGGCCACGGGGCCCAGCACTTCAAGAATGTTGGTGGCTATCGCGGTGATATCGAATATCGATTGGTTCAGGCCCAGCTTGCCCGTGCGCACGCGGGAAAGGTCGAGCAGGTCGTCGATGATGCGCGCTTGCCCTTTGACCGACCGCTGGATCAGGTCTGCCGAGCGGGCTGCTGCCGGGGAATTGCGCACCGCCGGCGTGCGCGCCAGCAATTCCGCGTTCAGCTGGATCAGGTTCAGCGGATGCTTCAGCTCGTGCGACACCATGGCGAAGAATTCGTCCTTCAGCACGTTGTCGGCGCGCGCGCGGTCCAGGCGCGACTCTTGTTCGGCATCGCGCAGCTTCAGTTCCGTCACGTCGCGCACGATCTTCGCAAAGCCCTGATAGTGCGGGTCGTCCATGCGGTTGACGCCGCCCGTGCAGAAGATCAGGCCGCCGTCCTTGCGCCGGTGCCAGCGTTCGTCGGGCGCATAGCCGATATGCCGGGCGCGTTCCAGCTCTTTCTGTGGTCGGCCGGCTTCGTTGTCGGCGTCGGTAAAGATGATGGAGAACGACTTGCCGATGGCCTCTGAGCGGCTGTAGCCGAACATGGTCTCGGCGCCCACGTTCCAGTTGGTGATGATGCCGTCGTTGTCCAGCGTCAGGATGCCGAAGTCGCGCGCGCTTTCCGTCATCAGCTTCAGATGCGCTTCACCCAGCCGCACGCGGTCTTCGGCCTGGCGGCGGTCGGTGATGTCGATGAAGGTCAGCACCGCGCCTTCGATGCGGTGTTCGGCGCTGCGGTAGGGCAGCAGCCTGGCCAGATACCAACGGCCGGCGTCGCTGCACACTTCGCGTTCCACGGCGCGCAGGGATTCAAACACGCCTGCCGCGTCGCGCGCCATGTCGGGGTAGTCCAGCCGATGCGTGATGTCCAGCAGCGAGCGGCCCGCGTCGCTGTTGATGACGTTGAACACGTCGGTAGCGCGTGGCGTGAACCACTGGATGTGCATTTTGCGGTCGACGAACAACGTGGCGATGTCGGTGGACGCAATCAGGTTTTGCAAGTCGTCGTTGATCTTGGCCGTCTCGTCCACCTTGGACTTCAGTTCGGCGTTGACCGTGATGAGCTCTTCGTTGACCGACTGCAACTCTTCCTTGCCCGTTTCAAGCTCTTCAGTGGCCGAGCGCAGCTCTTCGTTGATGGCCTGCAACTCTTCGTTGGAAGCCTTCAATTCTTCGGTGGAGGTCTCGGATTGTTCGATAGTGGATTGCAGCTGGTCCTTCGTGCCTTGCAGCTCGGCCTCCAGCTGCGTCAGCACGGCCGAGGCGCCGACGATGGGCGCGATGGCTTCGGGGCTCATCACGTCTTCCACTTCGTCAAACAGCACCAGCATGTAGTCGTTGGACGTTTCTTCGTGGCGAAACGGCCGCACCACCATGTTGACGTAGGCCTGGCGGTCTCCGATCTTCATCTTGACGCGGCGCGCCTCGACGCTTTTGCGCGTGTGCAGCGCCTGGAACATTGCCGTGCGCAGTTCGGTGCGCAGTTCCGGATAGACCAGGGACGGCAGGTTGCGCGACGGTTCGCCGCCGCCATGGCGCAAGAACCTGCCGGCCCGTTCCGACATGTGCACGATGTCGCTTTCGGCGTCCACGATGACACTGGGCGGCGCGTACATCTCCAGCGCGCGCTGGTGGACATCGGCGTACGACACCTTGTTGTGGCGGTTGCGCGTCAAGGGCGCGGCGGCGGTGCTGGGGCGTTCGAACGCGTGGGCGGCCGGCAACGCCGGCACGTTGCGCAGCTGCGCGGGCGTTTCCTTGGCCACGTAGATACGGTTGCGCTTGTCCACCACCTGGAACAGTCGGGGGCAGGCATCGGCCGATTCCGAGCTGCCCAGGAACAGGTATCCCCCGGGCTTGAGCGCAAAGTGGAACATGCGCAGCACGTCTTGCTGAACCTCGCGGTCCAGGTAGATCAGCAGGTTGCGGCAGCTGACCAGGTCCAGCTTGGAAAACGGCGGGTCGCGCAGCACGTTGTGCACGGCGAACAGCACGCGTTCGCGCACTTCTTTCTTGATGCGGTATTCGTGTTCCAGCCGGGTGAAATAGCCTTGCAGCAGGCTGGACGGCACGTCCGCTTCGATTGCCATGGAATAGGCGCCCGCGCGGCCGGTGGCCAAAGAGGCCTCGTCGATGTCGGTGGCGAATAGCTGGATCTTCTGGCTGTAGTTGAGCGCGTCGGCGCGCGCGCTGAGCAGGATCGCCAGCGAATACGCCTCTTCGCCGGTCGAGCAGCCCGCGACCCAGACCCGCATGGGACTGCCGGGATTTTTCTGGTGCCGCTCGAACAGCTTGGCCAGCACGAAATTATCCAGCGACGTAAAAGCTTCTTTGTCGCGAAAAAACTGCGTCACGCCAATCAGCATGTCCGATAGCAACAGCGGCGTTTCTTCCACGCGGTCTTGCAGCAGCTTGCCGTATGCGGTCAAGGTGGACACGCCGGTCACCTGCATGCGGCGTTCGATGCGCCGCAGGACCGTCGCGGTCTTGTAATGGCGAAAATCGTGGCCGGTGCGGGCGCGCAGCAGCGTCAGGATGTCGCGCAACGCGTTGCGGTCTTTTTGGTCGGGATCGGCTGCGTGCTCTGCGTCGGCCGCCGATCCGGTGGCCTGGGACAGCCGTGGGAAATGGATGGCCGCCATGTTGTCGGCAATCTGCTTGAGCCGCTCGGGCATGGCCGCCACCGGCAAAATGATGTCCACCATGCCGGTCGCGATGGCGCTGCGCGGCATGGCGTCGTGTTCGGCGTCTTCGGGCTGCTGCGCGAACGTGACGCCGCCCTGTTCCTTGATGCGCGCCAGGCCCACCGACCCGTCCGACCCGCCGCCCGTCAACACGATGCCGACCGCGCGCGTGGTGTGCACGTCGGCCAGCGTGCGGAAGAATTCGTCGATGGCGACGCGCGTGCCTTGCGGTTGGCTGGCGGGCGACACGCTTAAATAGCCGTCGTTCATCGCCAGCATCGAGGCCGGCGGGATGACGTAGACGTGGTTGCTCTGGATGCGCTGCGGGTGGGTCACCTGCACGACCGGCATGCGGGTCGTGGCTTGCAGGATCTTGTCCAGCACGCTTTCGTGGTCGGGCGACAAATGCACGATCACCACGTAAGCCATGTTGGATTCGTCGCGGGTGTTCGAAAAGAAATCCTGTAGCGCTTCGATGCCCCCCGCCGAGGCGCCGAGGCCCACAACAGGAAAGTGCAAATCGCTGATGGCAAGACCCGGCTTGTTGACCGGCGCTGAAGGAACGTTGGACATGGGGGGGAGGGCTCGCGATGGGCTGCGTTGCCTGGGATGATACAGCCGGACAAGGCAGTCGGGGGGCCTATGTCGGGTACGTGACTTGCTGCATGGCGGGCAGATTCCATTCCGGTCAGACACCCCTCATGCCAGACGCTTTCTCTTGCACCCCAGCGGCGCGCGACCCCGGCCGATGCGCCGGGTCGCTGGTCGTCATTTCTCCGCACCTGGACGACGCGGTATTCAGCTGCGGGAGCCTGCTTGCCCGGTGTCCGGGCAGCACGGTCGTCACCGTATTCACCGGCGTGCCGCCAGACCCGGGCGTGCTGACGGACTGGGACCGCGCCTGCGGATTCGCCAGCGCCGGCGAATCGCTGCGCGCGCGCCATGAAGAAAACCGCCGCGCCCTGGGCATGCTGGGTTGCGAGGGCCGTTCGCTGGACCTGCTGGATTGCCAATATATCGACTGCCCGGATGCGGGCATGCCCCGGCTGACCGAGGCGCTGCTCAGCACGGTGCACGAGCTGGCGCCGGACGCGGTGGCGATACCGCTGGGCCTGTTCCATGGCGATCACATCCGGGTCAGCGACGCGGCGCTGCTGACCTGGGAAACCTGGCCCGGCATGTCATGGTTCCTGTATGAAGACGCGCCGTATCGCGCCCAGCCGGGCGCCGTGCAGCAGCGGCTGGTCCAGTTGCACGCGCGCGGGCTGATGCTGACGCCAGCCAGTTTCGCGGGCGATCCCGCCGACAAGGCAGACGCCATTGCCGCCTACGCCAGTCAGATCAAGGGGTTCAACGGCCTGCCCGAAGACCTGTCCCGGCCCGAGCGCTATTGGCGCCTGTCCAGCAAAGGGGACTGCCCGTGAGCGAAGAGCGCGTATCCATTGTGGTGCTGACCCACAACCGCTGGCGCGAACTGCGGCGCACGCTTGAACGGCTGGATGCGTTTTGCCGGGGCTACCCCGTCATCGTGGTGGACAACGGGTCCACCGACGGGACGGCCGATCATTTACAGCAGGAATTTCCGGCGGTGCTGCTGGTGCGCGTGGGCAAGAACCTGGGCGCGGCGGGGCGCAATCACGGCGTGGCTCAAGTCACCACGCCCTACGTCGCTTTCTGCGATGACGACACCTGCTGGGCGCCCGGGGCGCTGGAACGCGCGGCCGACCTGCTGGACGCGCATGCCGAGATTGCCGTGCTGAACGCCCGCATCCTGGTCGGCGCGGACGCGCGGCTGGACCCCGCTTGCGCGGCCATGGCGCAAAGTCCCTTGCCGGCGTTGGCCGGCATCGGCCCCGAGCTGGTCGGCTTCATGGCGGGGGCGAACGTGATGCGCACCCGCTCGTTCATGGACGCAGGCGGCTACTGGGAACCGTTTTTCATCGGCGGCGAAGAAACCTTGTTAAGCCTGGACATCATGGCTGACGGGGGCCGCATCGTTTACGCGCCCGACCTGGAAACCTACCACTGGCCGTCCAAGTCGCGCGATGCGCCGTTGCGTCGCCGGATGCTGGCGCGCAACGCCTTGTGGACCGCGTGGCTGCGGCTGCCGGCGGGCATGGCGGCCCGGCGCAGCCTGGCCGTGCTGCGTGATCTGCCCGGCTGGCCCGAGCGCCTGCGCGCCTGCCGCGACGCGCTGGCCGGATGGGAGTTGATCCGCGAGCACCGTCGCCGCCTGGACCCAGCCACCTGCGAAAAGCTCAACACCGTCTGGCAGACGGAAGCCGCAGGGTGACGCGGGGCGGTTCATCATTCCCAATGCAACCCACCGCGTCCGCCGTGGACGCCGTCAACAGGAGGACCCACATGAACACCTTGCCCCAGACCCGCCACCGCGAGGCGGCAGAACAAGCCGTACAGCTGGCCATGCCGATGCTGGAGGCGGCCCGCGCCGATCGGCGCGTAGGCGAGAGCGGCTTCTTGCACGTGGTGATCCTGGACCCCCAGGCGCGGCCCGCCGACGGCGATTTTGAATCGGCCATCCTGTACGAAAAAAGCATCGGCGACACGTCCACGTGGGACGCCGACTATGGCGCCTATGCGCGCGCCAAGGCGCGCTTGAGCTGGCGTACCGGCCGGCCCAGCCACGAGGTGCTGGCGTTGCAACCGCATCTGGTTGCCCAGGGCGACGTGCTGGTCTGGGGCAGCGCGGTGGTCGATGGCGTGGTGGTGGCGGTCAGCGGCGCCAACCCCTGGTTTGACGAAGCACTGTCCGGCGCCATCGCGCATCTGTTCAAAGCCTGCGTGCACGCCCAGGTGGACGCCCAAGCCAGCGCCTGAGCCAGCGCCCAAGTCCGCGCGGCCTGATTTTTCCGCACCCCCTTTCACCCGGAACCGGTACGCGCGGAACGGCATTTGCTGGCCCCGGCGCTCATCGTTTTGAGGGCCGGTCCCATGAAAGAAGCAGACGCCAGCGCGAATGATTTCGCTCGCAAGGAAGTCAACCGCACCATCTGGGCGGCGCTGTGGAAGTATCGACGTCGCACCGGCGCGGCGGTGGCATTGCTGGTGGCCGCCAAGCTGCTGATGGTGCTGGTGCCGGTCGTTCTGAAAACGATCGTTGACACCTTCAGCGCGCCAGGCCCGCTGATGCTGCCCGTGTTCCTGTTGTTGGCCTATGCCTTGATCCGCTTTGGCGGCAGCGTGTTCACCGAGCTGCGGGATGTGGTCTTCGTCAAGGTGGCCCAGCGCACCGTCGCCGACTTCACGGTGCGAGTGTTCGGGCAGCTGCAACAGCTGGGCGCGCGCTTTCACGGCGCCCGCAATACCGGCGGACTGGCGCGCGATGTCGAACGCGGCACGGCCGGCCTGGGTTTTCTGCTGGGCACGGGCTTGTTCACCCTATTGCCCACCTTGGTCGAAATCGTTTCCGTGGTGCTGATCCTGGTAATGGGCTACAGCGCCTGGTTCGCGCTGATTGTCACGGTGACGTTCGTTGCCTATTTTTCCTACACCACGGTGCTGGTCAGAAAGCGCGTCAGATATCAACGCCGATTGAACGAACTGGATTCCCGGGCCAGCGGCCAGATGGTTGACAGTTTGCTGAATTACGAGGCAGTGAAACTCAACGCGAACGAAGCGCTGGAATCTTCACGCCTGAGCCGCATCCTGAACGAATGGACCGAGGTGGGCATCCGCAACCAGCGGTCGTTGTCGCGGCTGCATGTGGGGCAGTCGGGCATCATCGCCTGCGGCGTGGCGGCGGTGATGCTGCTGGCCGGGCAGCAGGTGGTCACCGCGCAGATGACGGTGGGCGACCTGGTGCTGGTCAACGCCTACATCATCCAGATATGCCTGCCGCTCAATACGCTGGGCCTGATATTCCGGCAGGCCAAGGAAGCGTTTGTGAACGCCGAACGCGTGTGCGATCTGCTGCGGCATCCGCCTGAAACGGGCGATGACCCCAACCTGCCCGCGCTGGACCCGGGCGCGGGCGAAATACGTTTCGAGGGCGTGAGCTTTGGCTACGACCCCGGCCGGCAGATTTTGTGGGACATCGATTTCACCGTGCCCGCCGGCACCACGCTGGCGGTGGTGGGCGGCAGCGGCTCGGGCAAATCCACCCTGGCCCGCCTGCTGTTCCGCTTTTACGACCCGGATGCCGGGCGCGTCCTGATCAACGGGCAGGACCTGCGCACGGTCAACGTGCGCAGCCTGCGCCGCGCGCTGGGCATCGTGCCGCAAGACACGCTGCTGTTCAACGAGACCATTGCCTACAACATCGCCTACAGCCGGCCCGAGGCCACGCGCGACCAGGTCGTGCAAGCGGCGCGGGGCGCGCGGGTGCATGACTTTATCGAAAGCCTGCCCGACGGCTACGAGACGCCGGTGGGCGAGCGTGGCGTGATGCTGTCCGGTGGCGAACGGCAGCGCATCGCCATTGCGCGGGCCATCTTGAAAAACCCGTCCATCGTGGTGTTCGACGAAGCCACCTCGGCGCTGGATACGCGCACTGAACGCGCCATTCAGGGCGAATTGGAGCGCATCTCGCGCGGGCGCACCACGCTGATCATCGCGCACCGCCTTTCCACGATTGTTCACGCGCATAACATTCTGGTGCTGGACCGGGGCCGTGTGATCGAGCAGGGCCGTCATGAAGACCTGCTCAAGCGGCAGGGCATGTACGCGCAGATGTGGGCGCTGCAACGCCAGCAGTCCGCCTTGGAAGAAGCCATGGGGCGCGAAACGCGCCAGCCCGTGAACCTGGTGGCCGTGGTGGCGGGCGTGCTGGACGCCGCGCGCGAACTGGCGCAGGACAAGGGCGTGAACGTGTACACGACCATCGGCAACGAGGCCGCGCGCATCACCGGCGACCCCAGTTCGTTGCAGCAGCTGGTGTGGGACATGTGCCTGCACGCCATTGCCGTTACGCCGATGGGCGGCCGCATCGAGATACGCCTGCAACGCGAAGGGCAGATGACGCGGCTTGCCGTCACGGACGGCCGGACGGTGGCGGCGCAGCCGGATGAGCCGGAGGCTGTGCCCGCTGACATTTCGCTGAACATGCCCGAGCCGCTGCGCGCCGCCGCTGCGTTGGACCCGGCGCAATTGGCGGCGGAGGTGCAGCGCCAGGGCGGTGCGTTCCACAGCACCACGGGGCCGGCCGGCGGGCTGACCTATTGCGCTGATTTTCCGGTGCGCGCGGTAGAGGCGACCGCGTTGCGCGCCGACGTCGGCCTGCCCGACCTGCAAGGCGCCACGGTGATGGTGGTGGATGACCAGCCGGAAGCGGGCGACATGGTGGCAGAGATCCTGCGGTCCAACGGCGCCGACGTTTCGCAATGCACGACGGGCCAGGAAGTGTTGAAGGCGTTCGCCGACCTGCCGCCCGACCACTGGCCGCGCGTGCTGATCTGCGACCTGTCGCTGGGAGACATGGACGGCTACGAGGTCGTGGGCCGCATTCGCGACATGGAAGCGCGGCGCGGCGCGTCGCTGGCGCATCGGCTGCCGGCCATCGCGCTGTCGGGCCACGTCAGCCCCGAGTACCGCTTGCGCAGCTTGCTGGCGGGCTTTCAGGTGCATCTGGCCAAGCCGGTGGACCCTAACGAATTGCTGGCGACCGTGGGCGCAATGCTGCCGCCCGCCGGTGGCAAACGGGCTGAGAAAGGCACTGACAAAAGCGCAGACAAAAGCGCAGAAAAAAGCGCCGACAAAGGCGCAGAGGGCACCGAGGCCTGAGCGTGCGATACGGCACTTCTTACCGTGCGTGTAAGAAGTGCCGTGTCCAAAACCCGACCCCTGAATATCGACACGTTGCATCGCCGTGGTGGCGTGCGCTTTGGCACACCACTTGCTCATCGTTGGCTTGGAAACAGGCACGATCAACGGAGTCGGACCATGAAAAGAATTGCCATCATCAGTGAGCATGCCTCGCCGCTTGCAATTGCAGGCAGCGTGGACAGCGGCGGCCAGAACGTTTATGTGGCGAATGTGGCGCGCGAACTTGCGCGCGCCGGCATGCAGGTGGATGTGTTCACCCGCAAGGACAACCCCGCGTTGGAGGCCGAGCAGACCATGATGCGCGGCGTGCGTGTCGTGCATGTGCCGGCAGGCCCCGACAGCTACCTGCCCAAAGAAAAAATGCTGCCGTACATGGATGAATTCTCGGCCTTCCTGCTGCGCTATTTCGGCCGGCAGGGGCGCGGCTATGACGTCATCCACGCCAACTTTTTCATGTCCGCGATGGCCGCGCTTCCCGTGGCCCAGCACTTCGGCATTCCGCTGGCAGTGACCTTCCACGCGCTGGGCAAGGTGCGCCGCCGCCACCAGCAAGAGGCCGACCTGTTTCCCGACGTGCGCTTTGATATCGAAGACGAAATCACGCGCCGCGCCGACCGTATCGTGGCCGAGTGCCCGCAAGACCGGGCCGACCTGATCGAACTGTATGGCGCCGACCCCCGTCGCATCGAGATCGTGCCTTGTGGTTACGACGCCGCCGAAATGGCGCCGCGTCCCGTCGCCGCATCCCGCGCCGCACTGGGCTGGGACGATTCCGCATTCACGCTGTTGCAGCTGGGCCGGATGGTGCCGCGCAAGGGCGTTGACAACGTCATCCGTGCCCTGGGGCGCCTGCGCCACCAGCATGGCGTGAACGCGCGGCTGTGCATCGTGGGCGGAAACAGCGATAGCGCCGACGAGGTCTCGACGCCCGAGATCGGCCGGCTGCGCCGCATTGCCGACGAAGAGGGCGTAGCGCAATGGGTGGAATTCACCGGGCGCCGTCACCGCGACCAGCTGGCCACCTATTACAGCGCCAGCGACGTGTTCGTGACCACGCCGTGGTACGAGCCCTTTGGCATTACGCCGGTCGAAGCCATGGCCTGCGGCAAACCCGTGGTCGGCTCTGACACCGGCGGCATTCGCAGCACGGTGGTGCATGGCAAGACGGGTTTCCTGGTGCCGCCCCGCGATCCGGACGCGCTGGCGCAGCGCCTGGCCGAGCTGGCCGCCGATGCGCAATTGCGCGCCCGCATGGGCGAGGCCGGCCGGATGCGCGCGCGCCGTCTCTATACCTGGAAGCGGGTAGGCCAGGACCTGATGTCCGTCTACGGGCACATGGTGGCCGGCGCCGTCCACGCGGATCGCCACGCCACGCGCATTGCGGCTTGATCCGACATAGCCCTCGAATAACCCCGGACCGGGTCCGGACCAATCACGGAGTACACGATGACCGACCTTGCGAACAACCACTTTGAAAGCCTGAAAGGGCGCTGCGTGCTGGTGACCGGCGGAGGCAGCGGCCTGGGCGCGGCGCTGTGCGAAATGTTGGCGGCGGAAGGCGCCAGCGTTGCGGTGACCGACGTCGATGAACAGCGCGCCACCGCGCTGGCTCGCCGGCTGTCGGAGCAGGGCGCCAACGTCATGGCCTGCATCATGGACGTGGGTGTGGTGGCCGACGTGCGCGAAGGGCTGGACGCGGTGGTGCGCCAGTTCGGCAAGCTGGATGCCATTGTCAATAGCGCGGGCGTGGACGTGACCGCGCCCATCGATGACCTGGACCCCGACGTGTGGGAACGCGTGCTGCGCACCAACCTGACGGGGCCCTTCCTGATGGCCAAGCTGGGTAAGGACCGGCTCAGCCCGGGCGGCCACATCGTCAACGTGGCCTCCACCGCCGCGCGCCGCGCGTGGCCCAATGCCAGCGCCTATCACGCCAGCAAGTGGGGCTTGATGGGCTTGTCGCATGCGTTGCACGCCGAGCTGCGCGGCGCGGGCATCAAGGTCAGCGCGGTGATTGCGGGCGGCATGCGCACCCCGTTCCTGCTTGACCGCTTTCCGGACATCGATACCAACACGCTGCAAGACGCCGCCAATGTGGCGCGCGCCGTGCGCTTCGTGTTGACGCAGCCGGAAGAAACGGTGGTGCCTGAAATCATGGTGCTGCCGATGAAGGAAACGTCATGGCCTTGAGGCCGGCGGTCTTTCTGGACAAGGACGGCACGGTGTTGGCGGACGAACCCTACAACGTGGACCCCGCGCGCATGGCCTACGCGCCCATGGCGCTGGCGGGCCTGTCGCGCCTGGCCGCCTCGGACCTGCCGCTGGTGGTCATCAGCAACCAGTCGGGCGTGGCGCGCGGCATGTTCGCGGCCAGCGCCCTGGATGCCGTGCACGTGAAGTTGGCGTCGATGTTCATGGCGGCCGGCGCCCACCTGGAAGGCTTCTATTGGTGCCCGCACCATCCCGACGGCGTGGTTCAGGGCTACGACATCGAGTGCGATTGCCGCAAGCCCAAGCCGGGCCTGCTGCTGCGCGCGGCCGACGAGCTGGGCCTGGACCTGCGCGCGTCCTGGTTCATCGGCGACATCCTGGACGACATCGAAGCGGGCAACCTGGCCGGCTGCCGCACCATCTTGCTGGACGTCGGCAACGAAACCGAATGGCGCGAGGGTCCCCACCGGCTGCCGCACTGCCGCGCGCCCGACCTGGACGCCGCCGCGCAGATCGTGCTGTCGAACCCGCCGGTGCCGCTGGCGCCGGGCAAGGGGTGACCATGGCCTGGAACTGGCAGGAATGCGCGCACGTGCTGTGCATACGCCTGGACAACATGGGCGACGTGGTGATGTGCACGCCCGCGTTTCGCGCGCTGCGCCAGGCGGGTGCACGGCGCCTGTCCTTGCTGACGTCCCATTCCGGTGCACGCGTTGCAGCCTATATCCCGGAGGTAGACACCGCGCTGGCGTACGACCCGGCGTGGGTCAAGAACGATTCGCACGGCCGCGACCAGGACCTGGACGCCATCGCGCGTGTGCGGGCGCTGCGGCCCGATGCCGCCGTGATCTTCACCGCGTACAGCCAAAGCCCGCTGCCCGCCGCGCTGCTGTGCCACCTGGCCGGCGTACCGCGTGTGCTGGCGCACTGCCGCGAAAACCCATATCGGCTGATCTCCGACTGGGTGCGGGAAACCGAACCGGCCTCGGGCATCCGCCACGAAGTGCAGCGCCAGCTGGACCTGGTGGCCAGCGTCGGGGCGCATTGCGACAACGCCCGCATGTCGTTCCGGGTCAGCGATTCGGACCGTTTTTCGCTACAGGCCAAACTGCACCGCGCGGGCGTGACCGAGACGGGCGGCTGGATCTGCGCGCATGCGGGCGCCACCGCGTCGTCACGGCGCTATCCGGCGCGGCAGATGGTGCAGGCGCTGGTCGAGCTGCGCGGCGATGGCCGCCGCATCCTGCTGCTGGGTGGGCACGAGGACGCCGAGCTGGCCGTGGCGCTGGCCGAAGCGCGGCAACTGCTGCCCGGCCTGATCGACCTGTCCAACGGCCTGACGCTGGGCGAACTGGGCGCGGCGCTTGAGGCGTCGGCGCTGATGATCTGCAACAACAGCGGGCCGGCGCACATTGCCGCCGCGTTGGGCGTGCCGGTGGTGGACCTGTACGCCCTGACCAATCCGCAACACACGCCGTGGCAGACGCCCGCGCGTGTGCTGAACCACGACGTGCCCTGCAAATACTGCTATCGCAGCGTGTGCCCGGAAGGACACCAAGCTTGCCTTGCCGGCGTTGCGCCCACTCAGGTGGCGACGGCGGCGCGGGAACTGTTGAACGAGACTCGCGTGGACCTGTTCGGTCCTCGCGCGGCCAAGGAGACCACCCATGTACACACTAGGCATTAACGCGGCCTACCACGACTGCTCCGCCACGCTCGTGCGGGACGGCATCGTCCTTGCGGCGGCCGAGGAAGAGCGCTTCACGCGGGTCAAGCACGGCAAGCGCCCGGTGCCCTTCACCACCTGGCAACTGCCGTACTACGCCATCGACTACTGCCTGTCGGTGGCGGATATCCGGCTGCGCGACGTGGATCACATCGTCTATTCGTACGACCCCGCGCTGCTGGCCGACGGCCAACCCCGGCCGCTGGATATCGCGCTGCCGCTGGAGCCATCGCGCGCCGGCTTCGGACCCAATGGCGAGTCCCCCTGGGACCCGCTGTTCTTGTCCTATCTGGTGAACGCGCCGCGCCAATTGCTGGATGGGGCGCCGCACCACTTGAAGTCGCCGCGCTTTGACGACCTGACGCTGGAACATATCCTGGACCGCTGGGTGTACCTGGACCACCACCTGTCGCACGAGGCCAGCGCGTTCCTGGCCGCGCCGTGCAAGGAATCGGCGGTGTTGACGATGGACGGGCGCGGCGAAAAGACCACCACCAGCTATGGCCATTTTTCGGGCGGCGAGTACGCGCGGCTCAAGCAGATCGACCTGCCGCATTCGCTGGGCCTGCTGTACGAAGACGTCACGCGCTATCTTGGATTTCTGCATTCTTCCGACGAATACAAGGTGATGGCGCTGGCCTCGTTCGGCAAGCCGAAGTACCGCGCCGAATTTCGCGACATCCTGCGGCTGGAGGAAGAGGGCGGCTATTCCTTGCAGCCCGCTCGCCTGGCCGAGCGCTTCGGCCCGCCGCGCCGGCGCGGTGCGCCCTTCGAAGAGAAGCACAAGGATATCGCTAGCTCGTTGCAATACGTGTTGGAAGAGACCGCGCTGCACATGGTGCAGTGGCTGCATGAAAAGACGGGCGCCAAGGACCTGTGCATGGCGGGCGGCGTGGCGCTTAACTGCGTGATGAACGCGCGCATCGCCAAGGACGGGCCGTTCGATTCCGTCTGGGTGCAACCGGCGGCGGGCGACTCCGGCACGTCGCTGGGCGCGGCGCTGTACGTGGACTATCACCGGCGCGGCTGCAAGCGCGAATGGTCGATGGAACACGCCTACCTGGGCCCTTCGTACGGCGACGAGGAAATCGAACGTTTCCTCTACAACTCGCGCTTGGAGTTCCGGCGGCTGGACGACGTGGCGGGCGAGGCGGCCGCCTTGCTGGCCCAGGAAAAGATCCTGGGCTGGTTCCAGGGGCGCATGGAATTCGGCCCGCGCGCCCTGGGTGCGCGGTCCATCCTGGCCTCGCCGCTGGATAGCGGCATGCAGGCGCGCTTGAATGGCTTGAAGGACCGCGAGGACTTCCGGCCCGTGGCGCCCGTGGTGCTGGAAGAACGGGCGGCGGAGTGGTTTGATGGCCGGGGCGCACCCTCGATCTGCGCGCCATTCATGCTGTTCGTCTATGACGTGCTGCCGCATCGCGCGCAGCAGATTCCGGCCGTGCGGCACATAGACGGCACGGCGCGCGTGCAAACCGTCAGGCACGATCAGAACCCGCGCTATTACGATTTGCTGGTGGCCTTTGAGCGGCTGACGGGCGTGCCCGTGCTGGTGAACACATCGTTCAACACGCGCGGGGAACCGGTGGTGTGCTCGCCCCGCGACGCCGTGGAATGCTTCTGGACGTCGCCGCTGGATGCGCTGGTGATCGGTTCGTATCTGGTCGAGAAACCACGATGAGCGACGACGCGTCCATTCTGGTGTCGGTGGTGGTGCCTACGTATCGGCGCCCCGACCTGCTGGCGCGCTGCCTGGAGGCGGTGGGCAACCAGCGTTTTCCGCGCGACCAGTACGAAGTGCTGGTGTGCGACGACGCCGCGCTGGCCAGCACGCGTCGCCAGGTCGAAGCCTTGCAGGCGGCCTGGGGCGGGCGGCCGGCACTGCGTTATCTTCCGGTGGTGGGCACACGCGGCCCGGCCGGCGCGCGCAACCAGGGCTGGCAAAGCGCTCGCGGCGAAATCATTGCGTTCACCGACGACGACACCATCCCCCAGCCCGATTGGCTGGGGCATGGCGTGCTGGCGCTGCGGCCCAACCTGGCGGCGGTGACCGGCGTGACGGAAATGCCGCTGCCCGATCCGCCCAGCGACTACGAACGTGATGCGGCCGGCCTGACGCGGTCTGAATTCATCACCGCCAATTGCTTCGTGCGGCGCACGGCGCTGCAAGTGGTAGGGGGCTTTGACACCCGCTACACCATGGCGTGGCGCGAAGATTCAGACTTGCATTTTGCCTTGCTGGACCATGGCTTTTCGGTGCAGCGCGCGCCCTTGGCACGCGTGCTGCATCCGATGCGCCCGGTGCGGTTCGCGGCGGGCCTGGGCATGCAGAAAAAAGTGATGTTCGACATGCTGTTGCGCAAGAAATACCCCCTGCTGTATCGCAGCCGCATCCGGTCGCGCCCGCCACGCTTTTACCTGGGGGTGACGGCGGCGGCGGTGGGCGCGGTGGCGTTGGCGGCGCTGGGCTATTTCACTGCCGCCGTCGCGGCGGCGGGCGCGTGGCTGGCGTTAAGCGTGCATTTCTTCATGCGGCGCTTGCGCGGCACGCGCCGCAGCTTGCGCAACGTGGTCGACTTGGCGATCACGTCGGCCTGCATCCCGCTGCTGTCCATCTGGTGGCGGCTGGTCGGCCTGCTGCGGTTTGCCAGGAGCGAACCATGACGCCGCTGTTCGATCCCTTGCGCCCGCCCGCCACGCTCGTGGTGTTTCGCGCCTTGCAATTGGGCGACATGCTGTGCGCGGTGCCCGCTTTGCGCGCATTGCGGCGTGCGTTTCCGCACACGCGCATCGTTCTGGTGGGCCTGCCCAACGCGCATGAGTTCGTTGACCGCTTTCACGCGTATGTGGACGAGCTGATCGAATTTCCCGGCATACCGGCCTTTCCCGAACAGCAGCCACGTCCGGACGATCTGCCGGCGTTCTACCGGCGCGTGCGCGCGTTGCACGCCGACGTGGCCTTGCAGTTGCACGGCAGCGGCACGCAGTCCAATCCCATCGTCGCGCAGTTGGGCGCGGGGCGCTGGGGCGGCTTTGTGGCGGACCCGACCGCGCAGATTCCCGGCTGCCGCATGTTGTGGCCGGACGACCTGCCCGAGCCGCGCCGCTATCTGGCCTTGTTGCGATACCTGGGGCTGCAAGCGGATGACGATGCGCTGGAATTTCCGGTGTCGCAGACCGATCAGCGCGATGCCGAGGCATTGATGCGCAAGCATGCGCTGGACCCCGCCAAGCTGATCCTGATGCACGTCGGCGCGCGGCTGCCGTCGCGGCGTTGGCCCTTGGAGCGATACGCGGCGCTGGCCGGCGAACTGTCGCGAAAGGGTTGGCAGGTGGCCTTGACCGGCATGCACAGCGAGATGCCGCTGGTGCAGTCGCTGCAAGACCAGGCGGGCGTGCCGCTGACCAACCTGTGCGGGCAGACCAACCTGGGCAGCCTGGCGGCGCTGCTGACGATGTGCCGTCTGCTGGTGTGCAACGACACGGGCGTGTCGCACGTGGCGGCGGGCGTGGGCGCGATGAGTGTCGTCATCGCCTGCGGCAGCGACCAGCGGCGCTGGGCGCCCATCGACAGCGCACGCCACGTGGTGCTGGCCGCCGACATGGCGTGCCGCCCCTGCGCGTTCGAGGAATGCCCCATCGGGCACCCGTGCGCCTTGGCGGTGACGGTGCCCGACGTACTGGGGCAAGTTCAACATCAACTCAAAGGGGCCGTGCAATGACGCAGTCCGTGGCGGCGCCGCGTCGGCGCCTGCGCATTCTGACCTGGCATGTTCATGGCAATTATCTGTATGCCCTGAGCCATGTGCCGCATGACTTTGTGGTGCCTTCCCTGCCGGGCAATCCGTCGGGCTATGGCGCGCTGGGCCGCAAGATACCGTGGCCCGCGAACGTGGTGCAGGTGCCCGCCGAGAACCTGCGCGGCATGGCGTTCGACTGCGTGCTGTACCAGTCGCGGCAGAACCTGGCGGATGCGCCGCGCTGGCTGAACGAGGCGCAACGCGCGCTGCCCAGCGTCTACCTGGAACACAACCCGCCCGAGCCGCATCCCACCGATACGATGCATCCCTTTCGGCACGAGCGCGGCCTGGTCGTGCACGTGACCCCGTTCAACGCCGCGATGTGGGACTCGGACGGCATGCCGGTGCGCATCGTCGAGCACGGCGTGCCGCCGCCCGATGTCAGCTATGACGGCGGCAACGCGCGAGGCATCGTGGTCATCAACCACCTGGGCCGCCGCGGCCGCCGCTTGGGCCGCGACCTGTTTGACCAGCTGCGCGCGCAAACGCCCATGGACCTGATCGGCATGGGCTCGGAGGAATTGGGCGGGCTGGGCGAAGTGCCCAATATGGAAGTGGGCGCCGTGATGGCGCGGTATCGCTATTTTTTCAGCCCCATCCGCTATGCCAGCCTGGGCCTGTCCTTGGTAGAGGCCATGCTGTGCGGCGTGCCGGTGGTGGGCTTTGCCACCACCGAACTGCCGACCGTGATCAAGAACGGTGAAAACGGCTATGTGGATACGCGGCCTGACCGGCTGCTGGCGGTGGCGCGGCAACTGGTGGCCGAGCCCGAACTGGCGCGGGCCTGGGGCGCGGCGGGGCGCCGGACCGCGCTGGAACGCTTTGGCATGGGCCGCTTTATTTCTGATTGGATAGATGTGTTCGACACGATCCTGGAGGCAGCATGATGAACGATATTCCACGTAGCGGCCGCGCGCTGGTGGCGGGCGGGGCGGGCTTTCTGGGCTCGCACCTTTGCTCGCGGCTGTTGAACGACGGGTGGGAAGTGATATGCGTCGACAATTTCCAGACGGGGCGGGCGTGCAACGTGTCGCCGCTGGCCGCGCACCCGCGCTTTACCGTCATGCGCCACGACGTGGTCGACAAGCTGCCGCGCGTGCGCGTGGACCGCATCTACAACCTGGCGTGCCCGGCCTCGCCCGTGCACTATCAGGCCGACCCGCTCAAGACGCTGCGCACGTGCGTGCTGGGCGCGATGCAACTGCTGGAACTGGCGCGCGATGTCGGCGCGCGGGTGTTGCAGGCATCCACCAGCGAGGTCTATGGCGACCCGCTGGAGCATCCGCAGGGTGAAGGCTACTGGGGGCACGTGAACCCGGTGGGGCCGCGCTCTTGTTATGACGAGGGCAAGCGCTGCGCGGAAACGATTTTCATGGAATATGCGCGGCGCGAAGGCGTGGTGGTGAAGATTGCGCGCATCTTCAATACCTATGGGCCGCGCATGGCGCCGGATGATGGGCGCGTTGTGTCGAACTTCATCGTGCAGGCGCTGGCGGGGCAGCCGCTGACCGTCTACGGCGATGGTACCCAGACGCGTTCGTTCTGTTATGTGGACGACCTGATCGACGGCCTGGTCCGCCTGATGGAAAGCCCCGAAGACCTCGCGCAGCCGGTCAACCTGGGCAACCCGGCCGAACTGACGATGCTGGAAATGGCCGACATGGTGCGCAAGCTGACCGGCTCCCGCGTGCCGCTGGTGCACCGCGAATTGCCGGTGGACGATCCCACGCACCGATGCCCCGACATCACGCTGGCGCGTACCCGGCTGGGGTGGAGCCCCAGGGTGGACCCGGCCGAGGGCATCGCGCGCACGGTGGCGTACTTCGCGGCCGAGGCCAAGCGCACGCGTCCGGCGGACGGGCCGGTCCAGCACGCCGAACACGCCGAACACCCCGAACACGCCGTGCCTGGCGCCAGCGTGCGCCGCTACGCGCCCGCAGACCGGGCATAGCGATTGCTGCGTGCTCCCGCATGCGGCGCCATCCTGTCGCCGCGCACATCGCCCACCAAGGAGCACGTGATGACTACCAAGCCACACTCCCATCAGGACGACCCGCAGGCGGCGGACCGCAAGCCCGTGCCGGAATCGGAACGCACGCTGGCGGGGCGCCCCGCGGACCCCAACCGTACCGGCGCCGGCCAACAAGTGCCGCCCGGCATGCACCCCGACGACGTCTGGGACCCGGGCAACTCCACGCCGGACGCGCCGCCGGTAGACAACCGGTCGGGCACCTCAAGGAGCAAATAATGAAAGCTGTTGTATTTCACGGCATCGGCGACATCCGTCTGGACACCGTCCCCGACCCCGTCTTGCAGGAAGACAACGACGCCATCGTGCGCCTGACCGCCAGCGCCATCTGCGGCACCGACCTGCACTTTATTCGCGGCACCATGGAATCCATGAAGCCCGGCACCATCCTCGGCCATGAAGGCGTGGGCGTGGTCGAGCAACTGGGGCCCGGCGTGCGCAACCTGAGCGTGGGCGACCGCGTGGTGATTCCGTCCACCATCGCCTGCGGCTATTGCTCGTACTGCCGCGCCGGCTATTACGCGCAGTGCGACGTGGCCAACCCCAACGGGCGCGATGCCGGCACCTCGTTTTATGGCGGCCCGCAGTCCACCGGCCCGTTCAACGGCTTGCAGGCCGAGCTGGCGCGCGTGCCGTTTGCCAACGTCAACCTGGTCAAGGTGCCGGACGGCGTCAGCGACGAGCAGGCATTGATGCTGTCGGACATTTTCCCCACCGGATATTTCGGCGCCGACCTGGCCGACATCAAGCCCGGCCACACCGTGGCGGTGTTCGGCTGCGGGCCGGTGGGGCAGTTTGCCATCGCGTCGGCCAAGCTCATGCACGCCGGCCGGATCTTTGCCGTGGACACCGTGCCCGACCGGTTGGCCATGGCGCGCGCCCAGGGCGCCGAGGTCATCGATTTCAATGCGGAAGACCCCGTAGCGTGCATCAAGGGCTTGACGGGCGGCATTGGCGTGGACTGCGCCATCGATGCCGTGGGCGTGGATGCGGTGCATGCGCACGACGGCCCGGCGGGCGATGCGGAAACGAACGCGTCAATGGAAGAAGAGGCGCGCAAGGGTGCGCCCCATGCCAAGCCGGACGGCGAGAACTGGCGGCCGGGCAACGCGCCGTCGCAAGCGTTGCAATGGGCGGTGCAGGCGCTGGCCAAGGCCGGCACGCTGTCGATCATCGGCGTATATCCGCCCAATGACCGCACGTTTCCGATCGGCGAGGCCATGAACAAGAACCTGACCTTGCGCATGGGCAACTGCAATCACCGCAAATACGTGCCGATGCTGATGGAGCTGGTGCGCACAGGCGCGGTGGACCCGGCGGCCATCCTGACGCGACAAGAGCCGTTGACGCAGGCGGTGGATGCGTTCAAGGCATTCGACACCCGCCAGCCCGGCTGGCTGAAGGTTCAGTTGGAGCCGGCGGCGTAATGGGTGCGGCTGGGTTCGGCTGGATGCGGCTTTGGCGGCCGGACGGGCAGGTGGGGTCGGCCCCGTGCTTGCTGCTCGGGCAGGGCGCCGGCTTGAGCTGACGCGCAGGCCGGCGCCTTGGCCTTACTTTCGATTCGGCCGGGCCGGGTCGACCGGACGTCCGTAGACGTCCTTGCCTTCCTCGGCTTGCGAGCCGCCGGCCGGATAGCCCGAATTGGTATTCGGGTCGCGATTGACTTCGCCTTGCGGAGGCCCGTCGGCCGCGGGTTGGCCGGTGGCGCCCTTTTCGGCGGGGTCCACGTGCGGCGAGGGCGGCGGGTTGGGGGCGGGCGCGGGTTTGGAATCGGTCATGGTTCCTCCTGGCAGGGTGCGGCTTGCGTGCCTTGCGGGATGCGCGGCGTCGGCACAGGTTCAGCAACTGCCATTCCTGAAGGAGACGGTATGTTCACTCACATCCAAATCGGCGCGCGCGATTGGCCGCGACTGGTGGACTTCTATGACGCCGTGTTGGCGCCGCTGGGTTTGGCGCGGCGCAACGCCATCGACGACGCAGGGCCGGAAGGCGTGATCTGGGGCGTGGGCTCGGCGCGCTGGCCGACGTTTGTGGTCGCGCCCCCGTTCAACGGCTTGCCCGCCACCTGGGGCAATGGCTGCCAGGTCAGTTTCGAGGCGCCGTCCGAAGACGTGGTGCGCCAGTGCTGGACCGCAGCGCTGGCGCACGGCGCGGTGGACGAAGGCGCGCCCGGCTTGCGCAGCCGGTACGCGCCCGACTTCTACGCCGCCTACTGCCGCGACCCCGAGGGCAACAAGCTGGCCTTCGTATGCGCCAGCCGGCACGAAAAGTCGACCGCAGGCCCATCGGAACGTCCTTCGGCAAACCCTTCAGCAAGCCCTTCAGCAAGCCCTTCG